>JAZKBK010000006.1:172701-472701 GCA_040388625.1 Gemmatimonadota bacterium
CAATCGCCACTGTCGCCATCACTGGCGCGAAACGGCAAGTGAGTTTTCCGGCAAATCAGTAAATCGGTTTTCAGGTGCAACAAAACCTCCGCATGTACAATCCCTACTGCACAGCGTTGATCATGTCGAAGATCGGCAAGTACATGGCGACGACCATGCCACCAACCACCACGCCGAGAAACACTATCATCAACGGCTCCAACGCCGCCAGCAATCCCGTCACCGCCGCATCCACTTCTTCATCATAGAAGTCGGCGATCTTGGACAGCATCTCGTCCAACCCGCCTGTCTGCTCACCGACCGAGATCATCGAGATGACCATCGGTGGGAATACCTTGCTCTTGGCGAGTGGCTGCGCGATCGTGTCACCGCCGGCGATGCTTGCGCGACTGGCCATGATGGCATCCTGAATCACGCGGTTGCCGGCGGTCTTCGCCGTTATCTCGAGGCCGTCGAGAATACTCACGCCTGAGCTGATCAGCGTACCGAGCGTGCGGGTGAAGCGAGAGACCGCGCTCTTTCGGAGCACGTCGCCCAGGATCGGAACTCTCAGCAGCATGCGATCGATCCGCAGCTTGCCGTCAGGCGTGCGGTAGTATCTGGCGAGAAACATCACGACGCCTGCGCCCACTCCGCCCATCAGCCACCAGTAGCTCTTGAGCAGGTTCGATGCCCCGATCACTATGCGCGTCGGCATCGGCAGTGCGAGACCCACAGATCCGAACATCTTCTGGAAGACAGGAATGACAAAGAGCAACAGCGTCGTCACCGCGATGAACGCGACGGACATAATGACGCCTGGATAGATCATCGCGCCCTTCACCTTGCGAATGAGGGCGTCGTTCTTCTCCATGAACGTCGCGAGACGCATGAGGATCGTATCGAGAATACCGCCGGCCTCACCCGCGGCGACCATGTTGACGTACAGCTCGGTGAACGCCTTGGGATGCTTGCGCAATGCGTCGGCAAGTGTGTGACCGCTCTCCACGTCGAACACCACCTCACGTGTCACCGAGGCCAGCGCCTTGTTGTCGGTCTGCTTGGACAGAATGTCGAGCGCCTGCACCAGCGGGAGGCCGGAGTTGATCATCGTCGAGAACTGGCGCGTGAATATGACGATATCACGCGTTTTTACTCGTCCGAGACGCTTGGACTTCTTCTTTGATTCATCCTCGATCTTGACGAGTGTCAAACGCTGACGCCGTAACTGAGCTATGACGTCATCCTTGGACGCTGCGTCGATGGTCGCTGACTTGAGCTCGCCGGCTGCTGAACGGGCGGTGTATGCGAAACTTGGCATCTGTTACCTCCTGCCTCCACTTGTGGAATACGGCGTCTGTGCCGTGCCCCTTACCGGTCCATCCTTGCTCGGCTCACCGTCGGCGTTCACACCGGTCATGCGCATGAATTCCGCAGGGTCACCACTGACGCGAAGACACTCCTCGGCGGATACTTCACGCGCCATGTAGAGTGCGTACAGCGAATCGTTGAGTGTCTGCATTCCGTACTTCTTTCCCGACTGCATGGTCGAGTATATCTGGTGGATCTTGTCGTCGCGGATGAGCGCACGGACGGCCTGGTTCATCACCAGAACCTCGGCGGCCATCGCGCGAGCCTTGCCACCTACTGTCTGCACAAGGGTCTGGCTGACGATTCCCTCGAGCACGAATGCGAGCTGCGCGCGCACCTGCGGCTGCTGGTGGCTCGGGAAGACGTCGATGATGCGGTTGATCGCTTCCGCGGCTGAATTCGTGTGCAGCGTTGCGAAGGCGAGGTGGCCCGTCTCGGCGATCGTGAGTGCGGCCTGAATCGTCTCCAGATCGCGCATCTCGCCGATGAGGATCACGTCGGGATCTTCGCGCAAGGCATACTTGAGAGCGGTGGCGAATGACTTCGTGTCGGTACCAACCTCACGCTGGTTGACGATGCAACCCTGGTGACGGTGGATGAACTCGATCGGATCTTCGACTGTTATGATGTGCCCGCGCCGCTCGCGATTGATCCGGTCGATCATGGCGGCGAGCGTCGTCGATTTTCCGGAGCCGGTGGGACCCGTGACGAGCACAAGGCCGCGCGGACGCTCGGCCATCTTGGATACCGCTGCGGGAAGCTTCAGCTCTTCGAACGTACGGACAGTGAACGGAATCTGCCGGAAGACAATTGATACCGAGCCGCGCTGCTTGAATACGTTCCCGCGGAATCGAGCCAGGTTCGCAAGACCGAACGAGAAGTCGAGCTCGTCCTCGACCTCGAAACGCTTCTTCTGTTGATCGGTAAGAACGGAGTACGCGAGCTGAAGCGTCTCCTTCGGCGTGAGAGCCAATGGAAAGCGCGAATCCGTGATGTCACCGTTGATGCGCAACTTGGGACGGGTGTTGCATACGACGTGCAGATCCGACGCGCCTCGCTCGATCATCTCCTCGAGCAGGCCGCGGAGGCTGAGCTCCGGCGCGCGCGGCGAATTGGGCTGCGGCGTACCCGGGCCTGCCAGAGGCTGCTCCATCGACCGCGCGGCGTGTGGACCGCCGGGCGGTTCGGAAGGTTGTGGTCTGAATGACGAGGCTGGTGCAGTCATGTGCTCTTGCGTTTGAGTGCGCGACCCCTGACGGAGCCGAAAATGTGCTTCGTAAACGACTGCAAAGACCGATGCGGGGTCACGCAGCGGTCTCGCGTATTACCTGATCAAGTGTCGTGATTCCCTTCAGGACCTTGAGCCATCCGTCCATTCTCAGGGTCAACATTCCCTGGCCGATAGCTGCGTCCTTGATGTCGTCGGCGTCGCCATTCTTCATGATGATCTTGCGCAGCTCCGAGGTCACAAACATGACTTCGTAGAGACCCTGCCGGCCTTTGAGTCCGGTGCCTCCGCACGCATCGCAGCCCTTACCCTTGAAGAAGGGCAGCTCGCCAATGGTGGTCGAGAGCGATAGACCGTTCAGGTGCGGCGCCGCTTCAGGCGTCGCGCGCGAGCGAGCATCGTTGAGCGACATCTCGGTGAATCGCAGCTCGCGAAGCGTGGTCGATGCCTTGACCTTGGCTCCGGTCAACTCGATGTCGTCGGGTACGTAGCGGGTCTTGCAGTTAGGACAGATGCGGCGCACGAGCCGCTGCGCAAGAATGAGATTGAGCGCACTCGCGACGTTGAACGGCTCCAGTCCCATATCCAGCAAACGCGTAACGGTTTCAGGCGCCGAGTTGGTGTGCAGGGTGCTCATGACGAGGTGACCCGTGAGAGCTGCCTTGATCGCGATGCCGCCCGTTTCGAGATCTCGAACCTCACCGACCATGATGATGTTCGGATCCTGGCGCAGGAAGGCTTTCAGCGCCGCGGCGAAGCTCATGCCGATCTCGGTGCGTACCTGGACCTGATTGATGCCGTAAAGGTTGTACTCGACGGGGTCCTCGGCGGTCATGATGTTGACATCGACCGTGTTCACCTTGGACAGCGCGGAATACAGTGTAGTCGTCTTACCGGAACCGGTTGGTCCCGTGACCAGCACCATGCCGTACGGATTCTGGACTGCTTCCATCAGCTCGCGCTCTGCACGCGGCTCGATGCCGAACGTCTCCAGGTCGAGGGTGAGATTTCCCTTGTCGAGAATACGCAGTACGACCTTCTCACCGAACAGAGTGGGAAGCGTGGAGACGCGGAAGTCGATGACCTTGCGGCCGATTTTGAGCTTGATACGTCCGTCCTGCGGCACGCGTCGCTCTGCGATGTTCAGGCCGGCCATGATCTTGAAGCGCGAAATGAGAGCCGCGCGCATCTTGAACGGCGGTTTCATTACTTCGCGAAGCACGCCGTCGACGCGATAGCGAACGCGCAGCTCCTTCTCGAAACACTCGAAGTGGACGTCCGACGCGCCCTTGTGCAGCGCGTCGGTGAGAATCGCATTGATGAGCTTGACGACTGGCGCTTCGTTGACTGCGACTGTCAACGCTGCGGCAGTCATCTCCTCCTGCTCTTCCTCGACCATCTCGACGTCTTCGTCACCGAGGTCGATGTCGTCGAGAAGGCGCTCCATTCCGACGTCAGTCATCGATTCTTCGGGATACACTCGCTCGATCATCGTGCGCAGAGTGTACTCGCCAGCGATCACGGGATATATGTCCGAGCGCGTGCGGAACTTCAGATCGTCGATGACGCGAATGTTCGTCGGGTCCGCCATCGCCACGTACAGCACACGACCTTCGCGCTTGAGCGGAAGCACGAGATGCTGAATCGCGATCTCGGCGGGAACGAGCCGAACCAGCGCGGGATCGATGTCCGACTTTGTAAGATCGACGGCGGGGATCTTGTACTGGCGCGCGAGCAGACGGGTGAGCGTCAGCTCCTCGACCATTCCCAGCTTGACGAGCGTGTAGCCTAGTCGCCCGCCGTTGCTGCGCTGCTCCTGCAATGCCTGCGCGAGCTGTTCACGGGAGATGAGGCCTTCGGAAACGAGGAGGGCGCCGATGCGCTCCGCGCTCTGCGCGACTGGCGCAACAGTGGCCGTCATGGGTTGGCCGCCGCTTTCCGCCGTCCGGATGTGCTCACCGGAAGTGGGCGGGGACGAATGACTGTATTCCGGGGTCGTGGAATGCGAGAGAATGTCACTCTGGGTGCCAGTTTTCTTAAGGTACTTGCTGAAAGGAACGGAACACGTTGCAACTCCCCTAACGAGCCAAACGGTCCGAACGAATCCCGGTCCGCTACAATAAGACGAGCCATACCCTTAGGGAGTACACCAATTGCATCGATCTCGGACATCGTGGCCCGATCAAGGTCGATTATTGAATTTGAGTCTCGGATGATCTGACTCGTTCTTGACCCGCCGGCTCCGGTTCGAGCGGTTTTACGCCTTGAACTGGACGACTTGCCCGGGCCGCCCGGTGCCGAACCAGTCGGTTCGGACACAAATGTGTCTGTGGAAGGGCGTGGCCCGGCCGGACTTCGTGCGCGCCAGACGCGGACGCCAGCGCCGAGGATCGCGACGATTCCGAAGAAGAGGAGTGCCTTTCGTTCAGCTGGGGTTGCCATGGAGGCAACATCGGAGCAAACGGCGCGGCGGGGGTGATCGAGGAGCGGCGGGTTGGATCGTTTCGGTGCGAGGGGGTGGCGGGGGTGGGGGCCTGCGTCAGAGCGGTGGGACAGTACCGTGCCACTCCGTAGCGGGAGCGGGAGCGCGAGGCGTCGTCAGCGGGGGGGCCGCAGTGGTGCTGCTGCAGCGGGTGCTGGGGCACTGGGCCTCGTCGGGGCAGGCACGGGGGCCTGCCCTTACTGGTACGCGGGGGTGGCGCTAGCGCGTGGTCACGAGGGCGGCGGCGACGTCACCTACGATGCCGAGAGATTTGGCGGAGATCTTGTCCATCGTGTCGGCGAGGGTGTGGTGATAGTTGTTGGTGGGGGATTCGTAGTCGATGTCGATGACGTCGATCACACGAAGGCCGGCCTGAAGCAGCGGGATGTGATCGTCGGTTACGGCGAGTCCCATCTGCGGCAGGAAGTACTGGGAGTAGCCGAGATCATCAGCGGTCTTCCACACACGTGACACAACCTCGGGTGCGCGTGCGACGGAGTTCTGCTCCTCGTAGATATTGAGCTCCTTGTCGCCGATCATGTCGAAGAGAACGCCGAAGATGGGCTGGTAGCCGGCAGACGGTAGATGCGACGCGAAGTACGTCGATCCTATCAGCACGTCGACGTCCTTGGGCGGACCGAAGCTGCCATAATCCTCGCCGTCGACGAAGAGCAGATCCACACCGACGTTCGGTGGTGTCTTCTTGAGGAGGTCGCCGAGTGCTACGAAGAGACCGACACCGGAGGCTCCGTCGTTGGCGCCGAGGATGGGCTTGGTCCGATTGGCCGGGTTGGGGTCGCTATCGGCGATTGGCCTGGTATCCCAGTGCGTGACGTAGAGCACTCGATCGGTCGCCTGCGGACGGAATCGCGCGAGGATATTACGCATGGGGATGCTGTCGCCGTTTGCGAGCGTGTGCATCCAGCGCTGCTCGATGACCGTGTCGGCGCGGGTGCGCATCTGGGCGACTATCCAGTCACCGGCCTTCTGCCAGCCTGGCGAGCCTGGAATACGTGGTCCGAATGACACCTGCGTGCCGGCGTAGCGGTACGCCGCTTCGCCATCGAATCCCGTTTTGGACTTCTGACAACCGGCGACAAGGGGGAGAATGGCAAGATAGAGGAGCAATCGATTCATACGTAGCGTGTAGGTGGACGGAGAAAAGATACTCCGCGCATCGGTCGTTGGCTGTCTGCGGCCGACGGGGTCAGTGCATCTCGCCCGAGTAGAACTGCAGATGGAGAATCGCGCTCAGGACGGTTTGCGTGAACGTTCTACTGAGGTTGGCGTCGAAGCTATTGACGCGGGAGATTACGAAGGTGGACGTCATCGTATCCGATACGTCGGTATCAGCGGAGAAGCTGGCCGAGCGACGACCGTTGTCGGTGAGGCGGCTGCGACCCACGATGTCGAGCGGATTGAGCACGTAGCTCTTGCCGTGACTGTTCTGGAACGAGAGCCGCGTACGCAGGTCGCCGTGCGGATGCCATTGCGCGGGAAGCGCGAACGCCCGGGCCACATCGGCATTTATGTCCATCGAAGTCCCGCGCCCACTGAGGCCCGGCTCGTTGTCCAGACGCTGAACGAGATTGACCCCGAGCGAAGTCGTGAGCGGACGCGATCCCGCCCATATGGCGCTCAGTGAAACGGGGTAGCTGCGAATGCGCGTTTCGCCGTTCTCGCCATCCGGCAGCGAGAACTCACCCGGGCTGGCGAGTCGCTGAGTCGTGCCGGCAACCCGCGCACTCGCGCTGAAGTTCCGGATCAACGCTGTGGAGTCGGCGACGCGCTTGGTCCAGCGCAACGCAACATCGGGAAAGACGAGTTGCGTCGCATCTCCCACATCCTGGCCGTTGTCCGATCGCAACGTCCAGCTTCGTTGCGTGAGTCTCTGCAGGTGGTTGGTGAGCGTGGCGCCGAACGGCAGGTTGATCGTCTGCGACAGGGTGAGCTGATCGTTTACACCCGCACTGGTCGCCGACTCCGATCCGATGTGTCTGAACTGGCTTACACTACCGAACCCAAGTTGAAACATGAGTGGCGCCGACGCCGCGGCGCCGTCGTACGCCGTAAGCACGTTTCGGTCCAGCGATACGTCCAGCGGTTGAAATGCACTGATCATCGCCTTCACACCCGGAATGAACGACGTAGCACCTGCGAGCGCGCGAAAGTCGATCGTGAAACCGATATTGGCGTTCTGGGTGTTGCCGATATTGCGCGGAATGCGGAACTCACCGAGGGAATCGGCTGCACGTATGAAGTCGAGTGTGTTGGGGTCGCGCAGCATGTTGTAGTTCGAGCTGCTGTTGAAGCGGGCACGCAGCCACGGCAGAGGCGTAACACTGTAGCTCAGCTGCGTCCCCACGGTACGCTGGCGCTCGAGGCCGGTGTCGAATCCAGCAAAACGATTGCGCTCCTGCGCATCGACCACCCCGAGGTTCGGGATTTCCGCGTAAGACCTCATGTCGCGCAGCGAGGACATGTTGAATCGAATGGTACTATTGCGGAGCGGATGAAACGCGATCGCGCCCCCATTGCTGATGGTATTCGTGAGGCCGTTGACGACCTGCGCTGTATCATCCAACGCCCCGGCGGGCTTGAGATAGGTCAATCGCCGGTCATTGCCGTTCTCGTACGTCGAGGTGAGATAAACCTCGGTCGGCAGCACGGTTGCGAGCGAGGGCGCGAGGGCACGAATGAGATTGTACTCCAGGCCGACACGGAGGTCATGGGCGTGACCGTCCTCATACTCGCTCTGAGCGTCGGCCGATGTGTACGTTCCCTGCATGCTCAGATTGTTCAACACGGGCGCAAGCGTTCCACCCGTGACCGGAGTCGCGCGCTTGACGCCGAATGTTACGGACGTAGCTCCGTTGTGGGGCGATCTGAGCCCGGGCACCGCGCTCGCGTCGATGTCTGATTGCGTCAGATAAGTTGGGACGCTGGACGCGCCACTGTAGTTGAATGTGACTGGAATTGCGTAACCCAGCGAGCGCGGCAGCAGCTTCTCCAAACGGAACGCCGCACTCACATCCACCGTATTGTCCGTGAGATACGTCGGTTGGTCCCCGAGCTGGCGGAAGTTGGGATCGCGGCGCGTCAGGTTGACGCGAACATCTGCGAAATCGCTCGCCGTGACGCCAAGTGCAACCTGACCGGCGAAACCTGTTGCGTCGACGACTCCGCCGAGCCGCAGGTCGTCGACCCACAACTCCAGGGTGTCGCTCGGCGATATCGGACGTGCGGCCGACGTGCCGGGCACGCGGATCATTCCAACCGAGAGCTCCTGGATCGCCGCCAGGTTGGGCGGGTTCACGCCCGGGTCGGTGGTGTACACCATGTAACCATCGGAGCAGGCTGCGTACACGGCACTTGTCGCTGTGGTTGGTTGAAACGGAGTATTCGCGATGAGAACCGAATCGGCACCGGTACACGTGTTGCGCCGCGAACCCCGGAGATACGCATTCTGAATTTGCGCACGGAGCGCGATGAGCTTGGAGAACTGGACGCGGACTTCAGGGAGCCATGCTGATGGGCCCGCGCCAGTACCCGGCAACGGCGTGTGATACATGTAGAAGTTGGAGGCATCGTGACCGAGCTTCACATAGAATTGAAGCTCGCCGTCAGCGCCCCATCCGTTACTTACGCCGCGCGCCCATACCCGCAGTTCCTTGTAGCTCATGAAGTTCTTCTGGCCTTCGGGGAACCGATAATACGCTTCAGCGCGATCGAACGTATTCAGGCCGCCGGCGATGACGCGGAGCGAATGCTCATTGATGGGAACGCGCGACGAGGTAACCGGAGTTGCCTTGAGATCGGGCAGATTGGTGACACCCGGTGGAGAATCGTAATTCACGCCTCCCGATACGCCGCGATCCTGCGTCCCGACGGTGCCGACAGTGACGAAACCGAGATCGGGCTGCTCGCCTGCCAGACCGCGAATCGCCGCCTCGCTCCGCTTGAGCCATGGTGCGCCCGTGAGACGAAGTTGATCCAGCGCCACCTGACTGAACGCCGTGTCCGCGACACCCGCGCCCGAGATCATTGTAATACGCAAGGCGCGCGCGCGACTCAGCAACGGTGAGTTCAGTGTATCGTCGGGTGCGCGGAAGGGCACGCGCACGAAGACCCAGCACACTGGTGTGCGCGGTACAGTCTCACCACGCGCAACCGGGCGCTCGATGCACTTTCCGACGCGATTGAACCTCCGTTCGTCGGAAAGATCCACCACGAATCGTCTTATCTGCTCCTGCTCGCGCTGGGTGCTGCTGAGATTGAGCACGTTGTCGCCGTCGAGATCTTCCTCGTCCAGGCGGCCGTTGCCAACGGTGCAATTCGTGCGCGTGTCGCCGACCTGATAGAGCGCGCCATACCGGTTTCTGCAGATCGGGAATTTCGGAACGATTCGCGGCGTGGGAAGCTGGCCTGGTATCGTGTCAGCGATGACGACCGCGCTATCCGCGACATCTCCGGGCAATCCCGTGTCGTTCGCGTTTGCGTTGAACGCACGCGAAAATGGATCGCGTTCGCTATTGAGCCTGTCGAATCCAGAAAGACGGCGCCCTGACATCACGGTATCGCGCAGCACGGCGTTCACGGCCTGGATGCGGATCGTATCGGGTTGAAATACCACCGAGTTTTCAGAGATCTCTCCCACGTCGAACACGAGAGTCGGGTTGCGCGACCGGCCGACCGCGGATGTATCCACGAGCGCCCAGAATTCGACGTTTTCAGTGCGCGACACGTCGGCACCGGATGGACTGAGCGATGTCCGGATGGAGCGCCATCGGCGACCCGTCTGCGTCACCCCGGTGCTCCAGTGCGCATTGCTGTTCTGGTCATCGCGCAACCCGCGTGACAGCGGATAAAGCGTGAGCCAGAGTATCTGCTCCGGCGCAGCGACGCCGACGCCGGAGAACGCAACCTCCGGATCGATCTTGTCGATCGTGAATTGAATCTGCTTGCCCAGTGAATCGCGTATGTTGGTCTGAAATGCCAGCTGAGTCGCGTGACTGATGTCGAGCAGATTGGGTCCGTACTTCGCGAGCACGTTGTGCGCGACGGCAGGCTGACTGCTGTAATACCAGTACTGGTCTCCCAGCAGAACATCGAGACCGCCGGCTTCCTCGAACGATTCGAGGTACGCCTGCTGGCCGGCGCTCGGCTGCGGCTTGCTTGCGGCAAATTCGCCGGCGAGCGAAACATGGGATGGCACGTCGGTGTGACCGTACGGAAGCTTGGACACCAGTCTGGTTAGCGGGTCGGCATCGAAGTTCATCGTAGCATTGATGCCACCGATGAGCATCGATTGCGGCTCCAAGCCGAGCGTGGGGCGCGTATAGGTACTCTTCTGCGATTGTGACAGCGCCAGGAGACTGATCTGCCCGTTTGACAGCGGTATCTCGAGCGACGATCCGAATATCGAAGTCGGAGTTTCCACGAACAGCGGATTCTCCTCGAACTGCACAGTCACCTGCCGCGGGCGCGGGAACAACGTATCCGGCCGCGCAAAGTTCACGCGGCCAAGATCGTAATCGACGGAATAATCGCTGCCGCGCGCGAGCAGGACGTTGTCAACGAGAATGCGCTCGGAATTCGGCCGTACCTGCACCGCGCCGAGTGATAGAGTTCCGTTGTTACCGTTACCCTGCGCCTGGTAGCGCAGCCGTATGTGGTAGACGGCGCCGGGGCGTTGCGACGATATGAGATAATCGGCGGGGGTCGTGTAGACTGTATCGTTGTGCGGATTCCCTACGCCGGCCATGCCGTTGCTTGCGAATGGACGCACCGACGGAAAGACCAGGAACTGATCGCGGATCGTGGGCGTGCCGAATGCACCGACACCGAGGGCAAAGTTGGGATCGGTCGGACGTGGCCAGAGACGATTCTCGACGTCGAAGGTCGAGCTGTTGGTCGGCTGTGCGAGTCCGAACAGTTGCAGATAGGTAGCTGCCTTCCCTGTCACTGGCTTTTCCTGATCGGTCGCATTTCCCGTAACGACCTTCACGCTCACGCTCTGACGCACGACGTCGCTGCCACCGAGTCGATACACCGAACGAATCTCATGCCGGAAGGCAGCGTCCGTCGGCTGAACGTTCGGATCCCACAGGAGATTCGCGAACTGGTCGTGTGCCGTGGAATATTCGAGGTCGGGAGTTCCGCCAGTGGTGACATGAGTGGTCAGGACGCCACCGACACGGACGCGATATGCAACGACGAGCCGCTCATTGTTGAGTGACAGTGGACGCACGAGCGCGATCCAGAGGCGGGACGGATCGGCGTAATAGTCCACTCCCTCGCGCAGCAGCTCGTACACCTGCCCTTTCTGCGAGCGAGGATCACCGATAATGCGGAACTGCGGACCATTCGGATTGGGCGGCTGACCGCCAATCAGAAGGCGGTATACGTATATCGCGGCAGGACGCAGCGTATCGGGAAGTGCGGCAGCCAGCTGCGTCATCTGCTGCCGGTTGAGGATGTCGATGTTGGGATATCCTGCGAACAACTTGGGATCGACAGTGAAGAAGAAGCGGCGTGGCTCGAACTGGTAGTCTTCGACCGTGCGATCGACCGCTTGCAGAACGTGATCACCGACTGTGAAGACGCGATCGCGAACCACGTTTCCCTTCTGCTGCGCGACGATGCTGCGGAGCTTGATTCCCTCACCGAGGTTGGCGACGGCCTGCACGCCATAATTGCCACTTGGGATCGCCGCCGTGATGAAGCGTGACGGCGGCGGCTGGAACGTGACGTTGCCGACCTCGAGTTTCTGGATGAACTCGTCGGGCTTGCCCTCGAATGCAATCGAAATGGTGTTGGACGCGTCGAACTCGCGCTGCGAGTCGTAGTCCACGTTCACGTGCACTCGCTCGGCGACTACACCGGCAGATCGGAGCGCATACTGGAAATCGAGAGTAGGCTCGAAGGCGGAGCGACAGGTGTTGGCCGCCAGGAAGTAGCTGACTCCCTGGCAGCGGTTGGTTTCATCCTTCTCGTTTCGGAACTCCAGTCTGGAGTCGACCTGAATGCCGAGATCGGCGTAGTCGCCAAACAGTTGTTCATTCTTGACCGGCTCGCGGGCCTTACGCTGCTGGGCGTCTTCGGCGGAAAGCGGCTGAGGCCGGCCTGTGGCAAAATTCTGGACGGCGACCTGCCCCCAGACCGATTCCAGTATCGAACGACTGTTCAACTGGAAGGCTGTGGCGCGGGCCGCCTGGATCTGGGCTTCGGCTTCGCGGTACAGTGCGGCGTCGGTGCGAGTCTGGACCGTGGGCAGCTGAAGGGGGAGAGTATCCTTCCCGATGCGTACGCGAAGCCGTGACGGCGCGTGCACAGTTGTGTCCTTTACTTGCGCGCTGAGCGGTGACGCCAGCGCGCTGGAGAGCACAATCGCAAGCACGATCGCGAACGCGATTGGGCCGGCGAAGGACGAGGCCAATGCGCGGGCCCGGCGCAGTCCCCGTGAGCCAGGGGACGCGTGCTCTCTCCGGCGCGCTCGCAAAGGGCGCCCGGGGGAGACCCACCCTGTAAATTTCACCCCGTGAAGATACTCTCCAGATACGTTCTCAAGGAGCACCTGGGACCCCTCACATTCGCACTTACCGCCCTCACGTCGCTCCTGCTGCTCAACTACATCGCCAAGCAGTTCGGGAACCTGGTCGGAAAGGGGATCCCCTGGTCGGCGGTCGCGGAGTTCTTTCTTCTCTCCATTCCATTCACGGTCGCGCTCACACTGCCCATGGCGGTGCTCGTGGCGACCCTGCACGCATTCAGTCGCCTTGCCGCGGAGAACGAGATAACCGCACTCAAGGCGAGCGGGGTGAGTCTCAAGAGCCTCATGACACCGGTGCTGATAGCCGCGGCCGGCGTCACGCTGTTCATGATCGTCTTCAACGATCAGATTCTGCCGAGGACCAATCATCAGCTGGCAGTGTTGCAGTCGGACATCGCGCAGAAGAAGCCGACGTTCGCGCTGCGCGAGCAGGTAATCAACGAGGTGAGTCCGGGGAAGCTGTTTCTGCGCGCGAACCATCTGGACGAAGCGTCGAATCTCATGCGGGACGTGACCATCTACGATCTGAGCGACGCGACGCGCCGCAGAACGATCTACGCCGACAGCGGCAACATGGCACTCGCGAAGAACCAGAGCGATCTGCTCCTGACGCTGTACCACGGCTCGATGCAGGACGTGCCGGTGTTGAATCCATCGCAGCTGCAACGGCTCTTCTTCAACGTGGACCTCGTGACCGTGAAGGGAGTCGCGAACCAGTTCCAGAAGTCCACCGACGCGCAGAACAAGGGCAATCGCGAGATGTCCGTGTGCGAGATGCAGCGAGAGGTGCGCCGTGGGCGCGCCGATTACATGGAAGCGCGCAAGGATTTTCTGAAAGGGATGAAGCAGGCGCGAGACAACCATGTCAAGCTCGGCGCCGACATGTACGCGACGGATACACACGTGCCGTCGAACATATCGCTGGGCGCGACGTATTGCTGGCTGCTGAAAGAACTGCGTATTCCGACGCTCTCAGCGCAAGGTGCACCGCCCGTGCCGATGGTGCCTCAGGCGGGCGGTGGGCCACAGGTGAGACCAGGAGCGCAGAAAGCTGGTCCGGTGCCAGTACCTCCGCCGAGTCAGTCCGGCTCCAAAGCACTCCCACAGAAGGCGCCCGCACCGACCGCTGCACCGATACCCGCGCGCATCTACACCACGCCGCCGCCGAGTGCGGGGCTCGAGGTGACGCCGAGTACGATCATGGTGGCGAAGGTACGACTTTCGGATGCCAAGACGTTGATTGACGGGTACGAGATCGAGATCCACAAGAAATTCGCGCTCGCCGTTGCCTGCTTCGTGTTCGTGATGCTGGGCGCACCCATCGCGCTGCGTTTTCCTCGCGGCGGAGTCGGACTCACGCTCGGCGTGAGCCTGTTCGTGTTCGCGCTGTATTACATAGGACTCACCGCCGGTGCCGCGGCGGCGTCGCAGGGGCTGTTACCGCCGGTGATCGCGATGTGGGCGGCCAACGTGATATTCGCCGCCGTTGCGGTCGCGCTGCTCTGGCGCATGGGCAAGGAAGGAGCCACTACGCGCGGAGGCGACATGCGGGAGATGCTCGGCAACGCGCGCGGATGGATGAAGCAACGGATGCGCGTGGTGCATCTGATCCGCGAGCGACGGACTGAGCCATGAAGCTGAGCCACATGATCAAGCCGCTGGACAGATACGTGTTCAGCGAATTCTGGCGTATTTTCGTCACGACTGCGCTGGGCTTTCCGGTTCTGGTGATCATCATCGACATCACTGACAACCTCAACACGTATCTCCAGCGCAACCTACCGAAGTCGCAGATTGCGCTGAGCTATTTGTACTGGCTGCCGGATTCGATGTTCATGATTCTACCGGCAGCGGTATTATTCGCGACCGTGTTCTCGATCGGATCGCTCACGCGATACTCGGAGATCACGGCGGCCAAGGCTTCGGGCGTTTCTTTCTACAGATTCATCGCGCCGATCTTCGTGGGCGCACTGTTCGCGGTTGCGCTCGGGCTCGTGCTGGGCGAGGTCGCGCCGCACACGAACAAGCGGCGGCTGGAACTTCTGGAGACGCAGAGGTTCTCGGCCAGCACCGATCGATATAACTTCGCCTATGCATCGACTGCTGGACGTGTTTACAAGATCAGCGCGCTGCATCTGGCCACCAAGAAGGCGGACGGTGTCGAGATCGAGCGAAAGGGTAGTGGATCGGACTATCCGTCGTACATTGCGACATCGACGGGCGCTACCTACACGCCGCGGGGCTGGGTACTGGGCCGCGGGACGATGCACATCATCACGAGCAACAGCAGCAACATCACCTTTTCCTACGATTCCTTGTACGACAAGCAGTTTACCGAGAAGCCCGAAGAGCTGACCGCATCGCCCAAGGCGCCTGCTGAGATGGACTACGCCGAGCTGGGGCGATTCATTCATGCGATGGAGCGATCGGGCACGGACGTCAACGAGCTGCGTGTGGAGCGAATGCTCAAGATCGCGATCCCGGTCACGAGTCTCGTGATCCTTCTTTTCGGCGCACCACTTGCAACAAGCACGCAGCGAGGGGGTGCCGCCTACGGCGTGGGCGTGAGCCTCGCCACGACAATCATATTCCTGATGTTGATTCAGTTGACGAAAGCCGTTGGTGGAAAGGGGCTTCTTCCGCCAGAGCTTGCGGCGTGGCTGCCCAGTATCTTGTTCGGTGTGATCGGGCTCACGCTCTTCATGCGCGTGCGTACCTGAGTGCGGTTCCTCGACAGGGCCAGCCGGCCATTCTCCCGGATTGGCGAGCGCGGATACTTCGCGGCGGATATCGTGCGCGCGTTGCCGGACTGGCGCACGTACGGCGTCGAAACCATCCGACAGATGCGCAACATCGGCGTCGACTCGGTACCGCTCACGATCATCGTCGCAGCGTTCATCGGTGCCGTCACCGCATTTCAGACGCGTTATCAACTTTTCGGCGGCGTGCAGCTGTCGGTGGTGGGGCTGATATCGAGACAGTCGGTGATTCTCGAATTGGGACCGTTGCTCACGGCGCTGGTGCTGACAGGCAGGGTCGGCGCGCGGATCACGGCGGAGCTGGGAACGATGCGTGTGACGGAGCAGATCGATGCTCTGGAGACGCTGGCGTACGATCCGATCGCATATCTGGTGGTGCCACGGGTGATCGCGGCGATAATCATGCTGCCGATCCTCACAGTGTTCGCCGACTCTGTGGGCGTCGGGATGGCGTTTCTTACCTCGGTCGTTGCGACTGACATCCTTCCATCCGATTTCATGGCAGGCCTGCAGCTCGCGTTCGCACCTTTCCAGATTGTCTATTCCCTGATCAAGGCGACCGTATTCGGCGCCGCCATATCGTTTTTCTGCTCTTATGAAGGCTACAACGCAAACGCGGGCGCCGAGGGTGTTGGACGAAGCACCGCTGCTGCAGTTGTCATAACGTCGGTTGCGATACTCGTACTCGATGCCGTTACTGCGCTGCTCCTGGCGCCATACCTTCAGGCCTGACCCGGCTGACAATATGAAAAAGACTCGTGACGACATTCTGGTAGGCGTAGTGATAGTGGTGGGGCTCGTGATCGCGGTCATCGGATCACTGTGGCTTGCGCGCGGTGGCCTGTCCAAGGGCTACCCGCTGTACGCGAGGTTCGCGTGGGGCGCGGGACTCAAGACCGGTGCACCCGTGTGGGTGAGTGGCGCGGCGGTCGGTTACGTCTCGGATGTGCAGTTTCGTCCTGACGGCAGTCTCCTGACTCAGTTGCGAATAACGAGCGACCAACCGATCCCAAAGCCGAGTCCGGCGACGGTGGTTCCGAATGGAATCTTCGGAGACGTTGCCGTGAACTTCACGCCGCGACCGTCGGGTACACGGTATGTCGAGGGCGATACGGTTGTGAGCGGTCCCGCTACGGCGGGCATTGCGCAGCTGACCGCGAAGGCCGACTCTATCACGACGTCAGTCGCTGCGCTTACGAGTGCGATGAACAAGGAACTCGTGGCGGGAGGCGGGCTCGCGGATCTGCGTCAGACACTCGCCGGCACCAACAAGCTCATGTCGCAGCTGAGCGCCATCGCGACCGTGCAGTCGGCTCAGCTTACCGCTACCATGACGTCACTTCGGCGTGCGACTTCGGCGGTGGATTCGGCCAAGATAGATTCGACGCTCTCGAACCTTCGGACCGCGAGCGGTAACATGAATTCGTTGACCATGTCGCTGGATTCGACTGGACGCGCGCTGAATCGGATCGTGGCCAAGGTCGATAGCGGCAACGGATCGGCGGCAAAATTGGTCAACGATCCGGCGCTCTACAACGACGTCCACTCGCTGCTTGGACGGATGGACAGTCTGGTCGCTGACATCAAGAAGAATCCCAAACGGTACATAAATGTGAAGGTGTTCTAGCGCGTCGCCGCCGATTCTGTCGATATGGGGTCACGAGGCGCGGATGCATCCGCGCCTCGTCTTATAAAAAAGCGCCGGCACGGTTTCGACCGTGCCGGCGCTTTGCATTTGGAACCTCAGGAACTTAGAAGTTGTAGCGGAGCGACAGCTGCATACGGTAGTTCGATGACGCGTTCTGCGCACTGTACGGCCGCAGAGTCGAGTCGAACGTGTACACGCCCTGGGTCGGGTTGACCCCATTGACCGCCGTTCCGATCTTGTTGCCGGTCTGGGTAAGAAGGACCGTTGCGCTGCAGATGCTGCCGCAGGTTGCGCCCTGATCCGAGAAGAACTGACGTCCCCACTTCGAGTTGATCAGGTTTCCGAAGTTGAGTATGTCCAACCGGAGCTGAACGTTCTGGGTGTGGAACGCCTGGAGCGACTGCGTGATGCTGACGTCGAACTCATTGGACCATGGGTTGCGACAGAGATTGCGGGACAGCATCTTGCCGCGATTCTCACGAAGGCACGGGACGCTGTTGATGAACTTGTCCAGAGCGGCCTGCTGCGCCGCAACGGAACCAGCCTTTGTCGCGTCGTTGTACCCTGTGAAAAGGATCTCGTTGGGATCACGAACGTCCTTGGGAACGTAAACGAGGTCGTTCTGCGAGTTTCCGTCACCGTTGAGGTCGCCGGAACCGCTTCCGCCACCTGCACCGTACACATAGTCGTACGGCGCGCCCGAGTTACCCTGGTAAACCACGGTAATGTCGGTAAGCGTCTTGGCGTGATAGGTGCCGACGGCAGTGATACGGTGCGGCATGTCGTTCTTGCTGCGCGTGAGGCTGAAGTCGTTGAGATTGCCAGTCACATCGCGAGCGTAGCGGTAGTTGGAGCCCGCCGTGCTACTGGTGATCGATGCGACATCGCGCGCCTGGCTGTACGTGTATGAAAGTGATCCATCAAACACGGCGGAGAATGTCTTCTGGAGAGTACCAGTTATGCTGTAGGTGTAGTTGCCCGACGAGTTCCCAAGGTCGAGGACCTGAGTACGCCCACCGGATGTCACCGGGGTCCAGCCGGTCGCGGTCGGCGTTCCGTAGAGCACGCGTCCATGCGAGTCCGTACCCTGTGGCCCGACCAGTGCGAGATTCGTGTAGAAGGCGTCGTTGATCGACTTGGTGTACAGGCCTTCGATCGTGCTGATCATACCGTTCGCGAAACGGTGATCGTACGCCGCCGAAATCTTCTGGTATTGCGGGAACTTGAAGTTCGGATCGATCGTGTTGATGCTGGAGCCAAACGCGAGCGTTCCGCCAGGCTTGGTTCCCGAGGCGACACATGCCGTCGGCGGGCTTGCAATGTTGGCGCTGTTGAATGCAGGTGGAACGAACGACGTAGTGGCCGACGTCGTGCCGTTGCAGTTGAGCGCTGGATAACCACTGAGCCCGGAGTTGCCGAATGCGTTCGACAGATAGACGAACGGAGGCGGTCCGGTGAAGTATCCAATGCCGCCGCGCAACTGATTACGCTGGTCTCCCGTCATGTTCCAGTTGAACGCGAAACGCGGCGAGAACTGGCCCTTGGACGGCACGGTGCTGGTGTTACGTCCGTAGCTGGTGAGCACGCTCGGGTTTGACGGAGGCGTCTGGTCGAAGTGCGGCTGATCCCACCGCACGCCCATCGTGAGCGCGAGGTTGTCAGTCGTCTGCCAGACGTCCTGCAGATAGTAGGCGTACATGTTCGCCTCGAACGTCGCGATGCCGGCAGCAGGATCGGACGGCGACGGCGCGCTCACGGCGTAGGCCGAAGCTTTTCCATTCTGGAAATCGGTGAGGCTGTTGAACGTCCACGAGCCCCTCGAGTTCTGGCCGAACAAGTTGTAGGGCCGATAGAACTGATCCTTGGTTCCGATGGTGAAGCGATGTGCGCCCACAGGCACCGTGAAGTTTTCAGTCAGCTCGAACGTGCGCTGATTGAGGACGTTGCCCTGAGACGATGCCTCCGTCCCCGCCACGAGCGACACTGTGCCCGTGCCACCGTCGGTGCGAGGGACGTTCCTGACCGTCACCTGCGGGAAGAGCGCTGGAACGGTCCGGAAGTCAGCCGTCTTGGTGTAGTTCAGAAGCAGCTCGTTGAAGATGCCGTTCGAGAAGTTGCTTAGAAACTCAGCTACCGAGCTGTTTGTCTTGCTCGTGAACTGATATGCATTCGAGGTGAGGCCGAAATTAGGCGCCGTGGAAGTAGCGGCGCCACGGCCGAAACTCGTGTTGTTCGCAAACGAGTAGTTATGGCGCAGTACCAAGCGGGTTGCGAACGGGAGATAAATGTCGATGCGGCCAAATACGTTGGTCGCAGGATTCTGCTTGGTAACCTGGCCACCCGAGCCGCCATTGGCGAAGCCGTAGCCGGTGGACAGGAGGCTGTTGAAGTTATCGATCGTCGCCTGGTTGACCGGCGCATCCGGAGAGCCGATGTAGGGACCCGCTGCGGGCTGGCTTGTCTTGCGCCACTCGGAGTTGAAGTAAAAGAAGGCGTGATTTTTCACGATTGGACCGCCCACGGCGAATCCGTAGTTCTTCTCGCTGTAATCAGGCAAATAGAACTGCTGCCGCGTCATGTTCTGACTGCGGTTGTAACCGTAGACCGATCCGTGAAATTCGTTCGTGCCGCTCTTCGTGACTGCGTTGATGAGGACACCACCGAAATTTCCCTGACGGACGTCGTAGGGGGCGAGCAGAACCTGATATTCCTTCACAGCATCGAGCGGTATCGCCTTGGCATTGGCCTGGCTTCCGGGCTGTCCCGTAGCTCCGAGACCGAACAGATCGCCGGCCGCAGCTCCGTCGATCTGGATCGCATTCTGGCGAATGTTGACGCCGCCACCCGATGAGTAGCCGGTTGTGTTGGAGACCTGTGGCACAATCCCGACGAAGTCCGTGAAATTGTGCGACAGCGTGGGGAGACTGGAAAGCTGAGCACCAGAGATGATAGTGCCGGTTCCTGTCTTGGTCGGGGAGATGACAGTCCCCAATGACCCTTCGACCTTGACGGCCGTAAGCACCGCAGCCTGACTCGTCAGCTGAAAGTCAACACGGGTCGACTGGCTGAGCGAGACGATGACACCGGTCCGCGTGATCGGCGTAAAGCCGATACGCCGAACGGAGACAGTGTACGGGCCGCCTACTTCCAGTCCCTGGACGGAATACCGTCCGCCATCACGTGCAGTGGCGTTGATCGAAACGCCTGTTTGGGTATTTGTGACTGTAATCTGTGCAGACGGGATCGGTGCACCGGACTGATCGGTCACCGTACCGCTGATAGAACCTGATGTAACGTTCTGTGCATTGGCGCTTCGTGTGCTTGTCAGCAAGCACATCGTCGCCAGTCCCAGTGCCGTAATCAAACGACCCTTGAGCATGCAACCTCTCTGATTAAGGAAGCATACATTTTACGGTCCGCCGCCCATTTGGGGCAGGGGGAATTTGCAACAGCCTTGCAACTCTTTTACTGGACAGCTGTTCGGTTGATAAACGGGTAGAAGATCAGTCCAGAGAAGATTACCCCGAAAATCGCAAGGGTTGGTATTCTCGCTACCGGATCGGCGAGTGCGCTGCCCAGCAGGTAGAGGATCGCAAGGACGAACACGACGGGCGCTACGGGGAACCAGCGGGCGCGAACTGCGGGCTTGTAGCCGGCCTTCCTCTTCCGGAGTGGAAAGATCGCCGCAACTCCAAGTGCGTAGAACGGAATAATCGCGGTCACAAATGTGTCCGCCAATTGCTCGAACGTTCTCAGCATCACAAATATGATACCGAGTGCCGTGGCCAGCAGTATCGCCGCGCCAGGCGTCTGGAAGCGGGGCTGAACCCTGCCAAGACGACGGAATAGAAGACCGTCGGTGGCCATCGCGAAGAGGATGCGCGGCCCGGTGAGCATCGAGCTGGCTAGTGTGCCCAGCGCGGACAGCATTACGACGATGCCGACGGCGGCGACACCGGGCTCGCCCATCAGCCGCTGGGCGACGTCGGCCGCGACCAGCTTGGAGTGACGCATCTCGTCGATCGAGAGGACCGACAGGTACGCTATGTTGGCGAGCAGGTACAGGACGATGACGGCGAGCGTGCCGTAGATCAGAACCTTGGGAAGATTGCGTTCCGGGTCCTTGACCTCGCCGCCTACGAAGCTGACATCGGCCCATCCGTCGTACACCCAGAGCACCGACGTGAGAGCGAGCGCGAACGGCACGAAGCCGAAGCTCCCCGTTGGCGCGACGGGGGTGAAGTGGCCGCCCGTATGCGGCAATGCGGCAAGCGCGACTATCTCGATGCCCAGCAGACCGGCGCACTTGAGAATCGTGAGCGTGTTCTGGACGAGTGTGCCCCATTTCACGCCGACGTAGTTGAGAATGCCCATTACTCCGATCGATATCGCGGCGACGTAGTGCACCCACTGACTGTACGGCGCAGTGAGCGGATCGTGGCCGGTCGAGCGGAGCATGTATTCCGCGAATGTGGTCGAGATGGCGCCAAGGGCGGCGGCGCGGATGATCACGAGCTCGGCCCATCCAAAGAGGAATGCGGGGATGCGTCCCCACCCTTCCCTGATATAGACGTAGACGCCGCCGGTCTCCGGATAGGCGCTCGCGATCTCGGCCAGCGTGAGCGCGCCACACAGGGCAATGAGGCCGCCAAAGACCCAGAGCGACAGCATGGGGAGCGACCCGGGCAGCCGATCAGCGATGCCCGCGGGTGAGCGAAAAATTCCGGATCCGACGGTGGATCCGACGAGAACTGCGACGGCGCTCCAGAGGCCGATTCGGCGCGGCAGGGCGGAAGGCATCAACAACGCTACTGCAACGAACGTGGGATGGCGAGTAGCTTTACACTCTCAAATGGAGCTACATCGAGCCCTGTTCTGGGCCTGCCTCGTCATTACCGTCATCGCCGAGCTGCTGATTCTGCGGTCGGCGTTTTTTCCGCCAACGGACGTGGTACCGGCTGACAACATGCCGCGATCACCTCGGGTCGTCGAGATGATCTGGGGCGTGTTGCCGGCGATCGCGCTGGCTGCGGTTTTCTGGATGGCGTGGAGGGCTCTGTGAGCGAGTCGGAGCGTCGGCTGAGTACGGGGCACGCGCGGGGGCCTGCCCCAGCGCACGGTGGCCTGCCCGGATCCGAGATCGGCGATGGGGTAGAGCATCGTCGGGGCAGGCACGGGGGCCTGCCCGGATCCGAGATCGGCGATGGAGCAGAGCATCGTCGGGGCAGGCACGGGGGCCTGCCCTTACTGCGCAGGCTGGCGTATCTGGCCACGGGGTTGGCGTTTGCCCAGATCGTCTTTGGCGCCATCGTGCGCATTACGGGATCCGGGATGGGATGCGGCGATCACTGGCCCACATGCCAGGGATATCTGTTTCCACCGCTCGAGCGCCCGGATCTGATCGTCGAGGTGACTCATCGCTACATCGCGGCGACGGTCACGATCGCGATCATTGCACTTCTCATCACCGCGTTCATGCGCCGCGCGCAACGCGGCGTCGGCGGCAGGGGCGGGGTGTTCCGGCCGGCGATGCTTGCGACAGGGCTTGTCCTCACCGCCGCGGTATTCGGCGGAATAACAGTCAAGCTGTCGCTCAATCCTTATGTAATCGTCACGCATCTCGCGATCGCGATGACACTGCTGGCGGTACTCTCGATCGCGGTGCTTCGCGCGGGCGGCTGGGGATTCGACAGGACAGAAGTCGCGTCACCGCGAACGTATCGCGCGGCACGAGCGGGAGTGATCCTCGCCTTCATCGTTCTGGTAATGGGAGCGCTCACCGCGAACGTGCTCGGCGCCAACGCTTCGTGCCAGGGGTTCCCGTGGTGCACGGGAATCGCCGTGACGGGAACACCGTTGTACATCCAGGTAACGCATCGAGTGCTCGCGTTCCTGTTGTTCTTCCACATGATCGGAGTGGCGGTCCTGGCATGGCGCCGGCATGAGCCGCGTCAGGTGCGCGTTGCGGCATGGGCGGCGCTCGGCGCGATAGTACTGCAGATAGTTGTCGCCGCAGGAATGGTGGAGATGCACCTCCCGCCGGTGTGGCGCTCGCTGCATCAGGCGATGGGAACGCTGGTGTGGCTGTCGATCTTCACGCTCGCAGCGCTGGCGAAGTATTCGCTCGCCGGACGCAGCGGCGAGGAAGCGACACTACGTGCCGCGGAGGCCGCAGCGTGAACGGCGGTCATGGAATGAATCGCGACGGAGCGGTTTCCGTGCCACGCGAGCGCGAACACTCGCTCGCATCGGATCTTCTCGCACTCACCAAGCCGCGGATCATTTCGCTGCTTCTCGTCACGACCGTCGCGGCGATGTATGTCGCCGGAACGCCGAGCGGGTGGCTCGTGCTCACGGTACTCGTCGGGGGATATCTGATGGCCGGCGGCGCGCACGCGGTGAACATGTATCTGGACCGCGACATCGACGCGCACATGCCGCGCACCAAGCTGCGGCCAATCCCGAGTGGACGGATGGCGCCACGTGCCGTGCTCGCGTTCGGAATCCTGCTCGCGACGACGGCCACCTTCCTGCTGGCTCGATACGCAAACTTGATTACCGCCGCACTGGCGTTGCTCGGCTTCTACGGCTACGTGTTCCTCTACACCCACTGGCTCAAGCGGAGAACGCCACAGAACATCGTGATCGGTGGTGCGGCTGGAGCCATCCCGCCGCTGGTAGGATACGCCGCGGTGACCGGTACGCTGGATCTCACCGCGTGGACGTTGTTCCTGATCGTGTTCTACTGGACGCCACCACACTTCTGGGCGCTGGCGTTGCTCAAGAAGCGCGATTACGGCGCGGCTGGAGTTCCCATGGCGCCGCTGATCTGGGGGGAGAAGCACACCAAGGATCAGATGCTGTGGTATCTCGGCATCATGGTCGCGTTGTCGGTGCTTCCCTTCTGCACCGGCGCATTCGGGTTGTTCTATCTCGTGTCGGCACTGGTGGTCGCTGCGCCGCTCGCGTACGGAATCATCAAGATCCGCTGGGGCAAGGGACGGGATGATTCAACAGCCACGGAGCGGTTCGTGTTCATGTATTCGCTTCTGTATCTCGCGCTGCTGTACGTAGCGATGGTTGTGGACCTGCACGTATTCAGATAGTGGCTGCAACCGCGGTTCAGACCGCCGAACCGAAGGGCGGTGCGAAGAAGGATCGCAAGCCGATATCGCCCACCGCACTGGCGCGGCTGTTTCCGCGCGTAAAGCCGTATATCGGCCAGCTCGCTGTCGCGCTCGTATGTCTGCTCGCGGCGAGTGCCGCCGGCCTCGCGTTTCCCGCGATCGTCGCGGTTCTGCTCGACACCGCGTTCCAGCACGGGAATGCAACGTTCCTCAACGAGATAGCGGTTGGCCTCCTGCTGTTGTTCGCGGTGCAGGCATCGCTCAACATGGTCCAGGTCTACCTGCTGACGGCGACGGCCGAGCGCGTGATAGCGACGCTGCGCACGGATCTTTTCGCGCACATGGTGCATCTATCGCCGGGATTCTTCACGGACCGGCGCACGGGCGAGCTTACGAGCCGGCTGTCATCCGACACGAGTGTGCTGCAGACAGTCCTGAGCACGAATCTGTCCGAGTTCACGCGGCAGTCGATCTTCCTGATCGGCGCGCTGGTGATGCTCACCGTCAAGCAGCCTGCTCTCACGGGAACCACGCTCGCGGTAGTGCCGCTGGTCGTTGGCGCGGCTTTCATATTCGGACGAATGTTGCGCCGTGCGAGTACCGGGGTGCAGGACAGGATCGCCGAAGCAACCGGCACGGCGGACGAGGCGTTCTCCCAGATACGGATGGTGCAGAGCTTCACCGCCGAGAGCGAAGAGATCCGAAAGTACGACAAGCATCTGTTCGACGTGGTGCGTGCAGCCGTGGATCGCGCGAAGATCCGCGGCGTATTCTTCGGCGCGCTGACGTTCTTCGGATTCAGCGGGGTCGTCGTCGTACTCTGGGAAGGCGGGCGACTCGTGCTCGCGGGTCAGCTTACGGCTGGCGCGCTCGTGTCGTTCCTCCTGTACGCGATGTATGTCGCGGGAGCGGTAGCATCGCTGGCTTCACTGTTCGGCGCGTATCAGGAAGCGGCCGGTGCGGCGCATCGCATCTTCGAGTTGATGGACATGACGCCGACTGTGATCGACCCGGTCGCGCCTGTTGCGTTGCCGCGGCCGCGACGAGGCGACGTCGCTCTCGAGCACGTTCACTTCAGGTATCAACCGGAGCTGCCGGAAGCACTGCACGACGTGTCGCTGCACATAGGACCCGGCGAGATCGTCGCGCTGGTAGGTCCAAGCGGCGCGGGAAAGACCACGGTCGCATCGCTCCTGCCGCGATTCTGGGACGTCACCGGCGGATGCATAATGTTCGACGGCATGGACATTCGTGACCTGTCGCTCCGCGATCTGCGCGAATCGATCGGCGTCGTTCCGCAGGAACCGACATTGTTCAGTGGAACCGTGCGGGACAACATCGCGTACGCTCTGGCCGGAGACTCCGTCGCGGTGCCGGACTCGGCGGTCGAATCCGCGGCTCACGCCGCCAACGCGCACGAGTTCATCGTCCGGCTGCCGCAGGGCTATGACACCGCGGTTGGCGAGCGCGGAGTGAAGTTGTCGGGCGGCCAGCGGCAACGTCTCGCGATCGCCCGCGTATTTCTCAAGGATCCGGCACTGGTCATTCTGGACGAGGCGACGTCGAGCCTCGACTCCGAGAGCGAGCGTCTGGTCGAGGCTGCGATGGAGGAGTTGCTGCGCGGCAGGTCGACTCTGATCATAGCGCACAGGCTATCGACAGTGCTGCGCGCCGATCGCGTCGTCGTGCTGGAGCATGGCCACGTCGTCGAGACCGGCAGTCATGCGGATCTACTCGACGCGGAAGGAATGTACGCAAAGCTTTACCGCGGTCAGTTCCGCCCCGGTGACCGCGTAGCGCTGGAGAGCATGTAGCGATCGCGCCGTGAGTTGACAGTCACTACCGCACGATCGAATCGTAGTTGTGTCCACTCATGGAGGTCTCGTTGTTCGGAAAGCGCTCGTCATCGAATCTGCAATTCCATCGCGTAGCGGCAGGCGTCGCACTTGTCTGCGCATTCACCGCCATCACTTCCGCACGAGCGCAGAATAGCGCTTCAGCACCGCGCCTCCGACAGTTCACCAGCGTAGCGATCGCGCCGGACGGGCAGCACCTGGCCTGGATCGGACCGGATTCGCCGCGGGGCGAAACCATAGCGGTCGAACTTGCAGCCAACGGCGGCAAGGGTGCCCCGGTAGCCGTAGCGCTGCCGGGTGCGGATCGCGGAAGCATGTCGGAGCTCGCATGGTCAGCCGATAGCAGGCAACTCCTGATACGAGCTACGACGAGCAGCGGGACGCCCGCGCTCTACGTTTCCGCTGCCACCGGTGGTCCGGCGCGCCGAGTCGCGACGGTGACGGGATCGGTACATGATGCGCGTTTCTCGCCGGATGCGTCGCGCATCGCGGTTCTGTATTCCTCACCATCCGAAGAAGCGAACGGGCCGACCCAGGCGACACCGCGTGATACGGGCGCGATGGACACGCACATTGACCGGCAGCATCTCGCAATCGTGGATGTCGCGACGGGCAAGCTCAAAGTCATTTCGAAACCCGACGTCTACGTGTACGAGTACGACTGGTCGCCGAACGGGAAGGAATTCGTCGTGAGCGCGGCCAACGGATCGGGCAACAACAACTGGTGGGTGGCGCGTCTCGATGGAATAGACGCAACGACGGGCGCTGAAAGAGAAATTGCGAAGCCCAAAGTGCAGATCGCGCAGCCGACCTGGTCGCCCGATGGAAAGCAGATCGCCTTCATCGGCGGTCTGATGAGCGATCAGGGGTCCACCGGCGGCGACATCTACACGGTTCCGGCGACTGGTGGCGTGGCACGCGACATCACGCCCAGCATAACCGTCTCGGCTGGCGCGTTCAGATGGCGGAGTCCGGAGTCGATTCTTGCGACGATGTGGTCACACGGCGGCTCCGAGATCGCAACCGTCGATGCACGCACGGGCGCCGTGGCTGCATTGTGGTCCGCCGATGAAGCAATCGCCGCCGGAAGGGTAAGAGGTCTTCCAGTCATTTCTGCGACTTCCAATGGATCGACCGTCGCACTCGTACGCGAGTCGTTGAGCACGCCGCCGGAGATCTGGGTCGGGCCGATCGGCCACTGGACGCAGATCACGCACGTCAATACCGGTGTAACCCCGTCCTGGGGCAAGTCCGCGAGCGTCCACTGGCGCAGCGACAGGTTCGACGTACAGGGACTCCTCATCTACCCACGCGATTTCGACGCGAGCAAGCACTACCCGATGATCGTGTACATCCACGGTGGACCGTCCTCGGCTTTTGCGCCGACATTCATCGATGCATCCGCCGAACAGGCTGTACTGTCGCGGGCGGGCTACTTCGTGTTCATGCCAAATCCGCGCGGAAGTTACGGCCAGGGCGAAGCGTTCACGAAGGCGAACGTGAAGGATTTTGGATACGGTGATCTCCGTGACGTGATGGCCGGCGTCGACACTGTGATCGCCCGTTATCCGGTAGATGCAAAGCGGCTTGGCGTTACCGGCTGGAGCTACGGTGGCTTCATGACCATGTGGACGGTGACGCAGACTACTCGCTTCAAGGCAGCCGTCGCAGGCGCGGGTATTTCGAACTGGCTGAGCTATACCGGCGAGAACCAGATCAGCGAGTGGATGGTCCCTTTCTTTGGCGCTACCGCGTACGAAGATCCGGCAGTATACGCAAAGAGCTCGCCGATCAATTTCATCTCGCACGCGAAGACTCCGACGTTGATCATCGTCGGCGAGCGCGATGCGGAGTGCCCTTCACCGCAATCGTTCGAGTTCTGGCGCGGACTGCAGCATGTCGGCGTGAAGACGCAGCTCGTTGTGTACCCCGACGAAGGACATCACTTCGCCAATCCGGTGCATCAACGTGACATGCTCAACCGATCGGTCGCCTGGTTCAACCAGTACCTGAAATAGCTCTGACCGTTACGGATGGAACTGCAGATTCACAGTTGCAGTTCCATCCGGGGTAACAGTAACCGTTCCGTCCGCGATGCCGAGCATCGGTTGCCATGCACGGATGTGGTGCACACCCGGCGGAACGCCATCGATGGTGAATGCGCCGGCGGCATCGGTGGTCGCGAAATACGGCTGATCGAGCACCACGACCCAGGCACGCGACATCGGCCTGCTCTCCACAGAAAACTCGATCACGCCCGGTGTGCGCAGCAGCTTGTCGTACGGAATCACCTGTCCGTCGTCGGTGAACGGCGCGAGAGCGACGGTATCGCCGGTCGCAACATTCGTCGCGAATACCGTCTCCGCGAGCGGATCGTAGTTCACTACGTTGAGTGCGCCACCCGTAACCACGGTCTGGACCTGTGGATCCCAAGCGCAGTCGTCATTCGTCAGCTGAAAGCGCCGCTGGCTTGGCAGGGACTTTCCCTGTCGGACATCCGTAAGCCAGACGACCGCATTCGCGACCTTGCCGTTGCTTCGCGCCAGCAGCTGGACGGTGAGCGGCTTGCCGCATCCATTCTGGTCCGCCGGGACGATGATGGCGGTGTCAGCGGGCGGCGTTCCGGTGAAGGAGACCACTCCGCTGATCTTGCCACTGCTGGCCACCGAGCCACCATCGTAGGAAATGGACGATCGAGTGACGATTGCCGCGCGGTGGGCAGCCCCGACGGTATCAGCGAGGGCCTGAGCGGAGCTCTTGTCGCGACCCGAACAGGCGGCGACAAGAGCCAGGAACAATACGAGAACTGGGTGTCTGGAAACGTGCATGCGACCAACTTCGAGTGCGAACAAGGATGAGTCTGCTAATTTACCAACGGTGACGACCAGATTCCTGGTACGAGCCCAAAACCAGTTTCGGCGGGGTGTACGCCTCGTCGCAGCCGCGAGTGTCGTATGCGGCATCGCCGCCTGCGCATCCGCGCGTGGCCGGCCCCCGGCGACAGGCGCCGAATTCTGGGGCTTCGTCGCGCCGTGGGATCCACGCAGCGAAGCCAGCACGGTGACGCACGATGCGCAGCTCGACGTGGTCATCTCCGGTTTCATAGTCCTGGATAGCGCAACGTTCCGGCCAACCGCACTCTATGCGGACTCGTCGGTGCGCAACAATCCCGGCAATCGTCGGCGCATGGCGCTCGTCACGTCCTACCACGGAACGCGCTTTCACCCGGAAACGATCCGAGCTCTCGGAAGCGATTCGACCGTGCTCGGACAGGCGGCCGGACGCACCGCCACTCTGCTAGGGAGCGCCGGCTATCGCGGCATGATTCTCGACTTCGAAGGGCTCACCCCTGACGACCTCGACGTTCTGATTCGCGTGAGCAACGCGTTCGCAGACTCC
Organism: Gemmatimonadota bacterium; assembly: GCA_040388625.1. Classification (NCBI taxonomy): domain Bacteria; kingdom Pseudomonadati; phylum Gemmatimonadota; species Gemmatimonadota bacterium. The sequence goes on from JAZKBK010000006.1 coordinate 202,103, forward strand.
GCACGCGCACACGGCGTATCACCGACGGGGATGGCGATTCCCGCAACCGATACCGCCGCGTATCCTGGCCGGCCGCTACTCAGCGCGGTGGATTTTCTTGTGGTGATGCTGTACGACCAGCACTGGCTGACATCACCGCCGGGACCGATCGCGTCGCCGGACTGGGCGATGCGCGCACTTGGAATGCGTGCCGGCGATGTGGGGAGCTCGCGCGTGGTCGCCGCGTTCCCGACGTACGGATATCAGTGGCGCTCGGATAGCGCGACGGCGATCGTGTCCTTCGCGGACGCCGAGGCTCTGGCGCGAGGCGCGCACGTTCCGCTGCAGCGCGATCCGGCGTCGAACACACTCCACGCCGAGTCGGACGGATGGAGCGTGTGGGTGAGTGACGCAACGTTGCTCGAGTCGCTCGTTCGCGGCGCGCGCCGCACCGGAATCACCAAGTTCGCGCTGTGGAGGCTCGGTCTCGAAGACCCCCGGATATGGACCGACGTCGTGCGTTGATGGTGGAACGTCAAAGCACGACGTCGGCGCACGCCCGGGTTACACGATGAACAGATCTTCCTGAATGCGGCTCGGCGTGATGAGCAGAGATCCCTCCGAAACGTATCCATTGACCTCGGTCCGCATCCCCACCTGCCCCGGTATGTAGATGCCCGGCTCGATCGAGAAGGCAACGCCGGGAAGAAGTACGCGCACGTCGCGGCTCTCGAGATTGTCGATGTTCGGTCCGGAGCCGTGTATGTCGCGCGAGTCTATGGAATGGCCCGTGCGGTGTGTGAATTTTTCTCCGAAGCCGCGCTCCGTTATGTAATTGCGCGCGGCATCGTCGGCTTCGCCACCCGTGACCGGGACTCCATTCTCGATGCGGTCGCGAAGCACTGCGATCGCCGCGTCGCGCGCACCGCGAACCGTCTCCCAGATGGTGACGTTCGCCGCGCTGGCCGGTCCCAGCGACCCCATCCACGTCTGGTCGGCGTACACACCGTCGGGCTCGCGTGCCCAGAGATCGATCAACAGAATATCGCCGTCGTTGATCAGCTCAGACTGCTCCGCTGTCGGCTCGTAGTGTGGATTGGCCGCGCTCAGTCCGGTCGAAACGTTCGGGCCGTGGTCCGTGAACAGACCCGCTTCGTCGAATTCCTGGCGGATGAGCTGCTGCAGCTCGTACTCGCGCATCGGGCTGCCGGAGCGCGCCTTTTCGCCGGCGAGCGCCATCGCGTTGCGCGCGATCCGCGCCAGGTGCTCCGCAGCGCGTTTGTGTGACGCGAGCTGCTCTGGCGTCCATACTGCGTAGATGCGCGTGACGAGATCGGCCGACGTCACGACTTCAGCGCCTGCGTTGCGCACCATCTCGACTACGCCTGCAGGGATGCGATCGAGATACGGCACCGCGTCTCCTGCGGAATACTCCATCGCCACACGCTTGCCGGATACCGTCTTTGCAAGAAAAGCCTCCAGGTCGCGCCAGCTGCTGTAGACGTACTTTGTCCAGTTGGATGGCCACGTCTCCCAGGGGCCCTGCTCTATCGCGTGAGTTATCGCAACCGGATTTCCGTCCCGCGGTATGTAGCAGAAATAGCGACGCGTCACCATGCCGGAGATGCCGACGATGCTTGCGGCGATCGGGTTCGTTCCGCGGAAATCATACAACAGCCAGCCGTCCACGCCCGCGTCGGCGATGGCAGCGCGAATTTCATCGAGTTTCGAGACAAGCAGCATTTCTCAGGGCCTTCTGTCAGGTAAGAGTAAGAAGAGTCAACAGCTCATGGAGCGCAGCGTCGTAGTACTCGCGACCGGGCTCGTCGGCACCCGCCGACACCGGCGCGCGCGCAGGAACATCCATCCGAAGTACTGGTCCTGACCGATTGAGCTTGGCTCCGAAGTACCGGGCGAGCAGTTTCTGCGCCTGACGCCGCGCGATGGGCCGCGCGATGATGCGCGGGAGCAGATTCACGCTGCCGCGCTTGAGGGGAGAGAGTCGCCCGTAGGCGGCACGCGCAATAGTGACACCGGCGCTCCGGAACAATTCGATCGCGTCCGGCCGCCTGCCCATGAGCCGCGCGAGGGCGACAACTTCGGCTTCCGGTATCGGGTGGCCGCGCTTGACAGCCTCGTTGTAACGCCTGATCTGAGCGTAGATGGTGTCGGTCGTTCCCAATCGCTTGTTGAGGAACTCCGGAGCATATTCCGCCTCGCCATCGCCGTCCGGGCGGTCAGCTTCGCGCACGGCCTCGAGTAGAGAAAGCGGCACGAGCGGATCGACTGACGTGGAATAGGCTGGCGACATATTAGAGCGCCAAGTTAACTCCCACGGGTGACTGAGACAATTTTCGCGCAAATCGGAAGCTTGAGTTTGCCGGGCCGCGCCCTCACCGGGCTCGTCCTCGCGACCGCGGCAGCGCTACTGGCTCGGCGAGCACGCTCGCTGAGCGGGAGCGGAGCCGTCGCTGCAGCGGCGTGCGGGACGTTGTGCGTCATCGGCGGCTGGCGATGGGCCGGACTGCTGATTGCCTATTTCCTGGCCGCGGCGACCCTCTCATGGGCTGGCAAGGAAGACAAGGAAGCACGCAGCGCCGGCGTCATTTCCAAGGGCGGACGTCGTGACGCAAGGCAGGTTCTGGCGAATGGAGGCGTCTATTCGCTGGTTGCAGCCCTCAGCGCGGCGGTTCCTGCCACAGCCCTGGTCTGGGGGGCCGTCGGCGCGCTGGCAGCGGCCTCGGCGGACACATGGGCAACAGAATTGGGGGTCTGGCTGGGAGGCGAACCAAGATTGATCACTAGTGGAACGATCGTCCGTCCGGGTGCCTCCGGAGGGGTGACCGGTGCCGGACTCCTGGGCTCCGTCTCCGGGGCGGCATGGGTTGCGCTCTGCGCCATGCTGGCCGGCTTTCGAGGACATGGCGTCGTCCTCGCCGCGCTCATCGGCGGCTTTGGCGGATCGATCGTCGACTCGCTGCTGGGCGCGACCGTGCAGGAACGACGCTGGTGCGACGACTGCGCAGAACCTACGGAACGGACAGTTCACCTCTGCGGGGCTACCACCCGCCGAGTCGGAGGAATCATTCGACTCGACAACGACGTAGTCAACCTAGTTTCCACGCTAGCAGGGCTGTTGATCGGAGTCATCGTTTATTGCATCGCAAGAAACTTCGGAGACTGGGGATCGATTGGGTAACGGCAGTTCGTTGATGAGAAAGACGCAAGTGATAGTCGTCGGCGCGGGGCCCGGTGGATCATCCACGGCATGGCATCTCGCGAAGTTGGGAATCGACGTGGCGCTGCTGGATCGCGCGACGTTTCCGCGTGACAAGGTGTGCGCCGAGTATCTCAGCCCTCAAGCATCGCGCATCATCGCCGCGATGGGAGCGATGAAGCAACTCGAAGCATCCGGTCCGGCACAGCTGACAGGAATGCGCGTGCGCGCGCCGAACGGCTACGAGATACACGGCAGCTTCATCGCAGACCACGGATACCGCGCGTTCCACGATCGAGGAATCGCGGTGCGGAGATCGATACTCGATGCAATCCTCGTAGAGCAGGCACAGGCGGCCGGCGCGACACTTGTGCAACGTGCACGAGTTACCGACGTGATTCGCGACGGCAGTGGCCGCACCTGCGGGGTGACCATTCTGGATGCGGAGGGCTCCACGCGAGAGATGAGGGCACCACTGGTCATTGGCGCAGACGGCCTGCGCTCAGTCGTGGGCCGCAGACTCGGACTCACGCGCGTCTCGCGCATTCCGCGCCGCGTCGCGTTCGTAGCGCACTTCCGGAACTTGCCCGGGGTCACGGAAGTCGGCGAGATGCACGTGGAGAAGGACGGATACGTTGGCATCGCCGACGTCGGGAACGGCCTGACCACCGTCGCCCTGGTGGTGCCGGCGCGCGCCGCGCGCGATGCAGCTGTGGATCCGGACGCGATGCTGGACGAGTGGTTGATCGGTCATCCGCATCTCGCTGCGCGGTTCGCGGTCGCCGAGCGTGTCGAGCCTGTTCGTGCGACCGGACCGTTTGCGTCGTACACGAAGAGAGCGTGGGCGCGCGGCGCAGCCCTGGTGGGAGATGCTGCCGATTTCTTCGATCCGTTCACTGGCGAGGGCGTGTACAGCGCGTTGCGCGGCGGCGAGCTGCTGACGCCTTTCGCGGCCGAGGCAGCGACGAACGCAGCCGGCGCGGATCGGGCGCTCGCCGCGTACGACCGCGCGCGCCGCACGGAGTTCCACGGAAAGTGGCGGGTCGAGCGGCTGATTGCGGCGACCGTAGCAGTTCCCGCACTCATCAACCATGCGGCGCGCGCGCTGTCGAGGCGCAAGGAAATGGCAGATGTGCTCGTAGGGGTGGCCGGGGATTTCGTTCCGGCCAGCCAGGTGCTGAGGGTCGGCTATTTCGCGCGGCTGTTACTGTTCGGTGTATGAGCCTCGATCCAGATGCATTCAGAGCGGTAATGGGAAGGTTCGCAAGTGGTGTCACAGTCGTGACGGCGACTGACGACGCCGGATCCGCCTACGGCATGACGGTCAGCGCCTTTGCGTCGGTGTCGCTGCAACCACCTCTGGTGGTGATGTGCATCGATCACACCGCCTCGCTGCACGACACACTGGCGAACGCGCCGTACTTCGCAGTGAACATCCTGGCGTCCACGCAGGAGCCGATCGCACGGCGATTCGCCGAGACGGGCGCGCAACGATTCGAGGGAATCGGCTACCGGAATGGCGAGAATGGCGTGCCGATCCTCAACGACGTGCTCGCATTTGTCGAATGCAAACGCGTATCCTCGACCGAGGCAGGCGATCACACCGTCATCATCGGAGAAACCGTGGCGGCATCGATGCGTGATGCGCGGCCGTTACTCTACTACCGCGGTGGATTCGCCCAGTTGGAGCGTTAGGGGCCAACGATGCCAGGGTTGCTGACGCCGCCGCGGAGATACGGCAAGGAGCTGCTCGATTCCCGGCAGGAGGATGAGAGGCTTGTACTTCGAACCGTCGAGGACATCCGACGCTCGAACATCATCTTCAGCGGAACGCGCTCGGCGATCAGGGAGCTTGCGTTGCACTTCGCGCGCCTACCAAAAGCGGCGACGCTGTTGGACGTGGGCACGGGACGCGGTGACATTCCGCATGCGGCGGTCGTGGCCGCCGCCGCTCACGATATAGCTCTGACCACTTTGGGATTGGACGCCGAGCCTGCGATCGCGCGAGCGGCTTCCGGTTCGGTATCGTACGCGATATGCGGCAGCGGACTTGCACTGCCATTTGGTGATGGAAGCGTGGATGTCGTGATGTGCTCTCAGACGCTGCATCATTTTCGTGGCGACGAAGAGCGCGCACTGCTGCGCGAGATGAATCGCGTGGCTCGCCTGGCAGTCGTCGTGAGCGACCTGCAACGCAGCTGGATCGCGGCTGCCGGCTTCTGGGTGGCGTCGTTTCCGCTCCGGTTTCACAGGGTTACCCGACACGATGGTGTGCTGTCGGTAATGCGAGGTTACACACCGGCAGAATTATCTACGGCCGTATTCGACGCGGTTGGCGTGCAACCGCCGGTGCATCGGCGACTTGGCTTCAGGATCACGACCAGCTGGCTACCGACCGCGAGCGAGTGTGCAACGTGATCGACCTCGGGCCGATGCCAGCTGGCCGCCGCATGCACGTTCTGGACGAGCTCGAGGTGCGCGCACCGTTGCGCCGTATCTTCGCTCTCGCGCGAGACGTGACTCGCTGGCCGGAACATCTTCCGCACTATCGCTTCGTCCGCTTCAACAAACAGGAGACGGACGGCGGCGGAGTGGTCGAGATGTCGGCCAACAGACAGTTCGGACTGCTCGATTGGCCAACCTGGTGGCGATCCGACATGCAGGTGATCGACAGCGCGCCGGCAGTCCGCTTTCGGCACGTTGCGGGTATTACGCGTGGAATGGACGTCGAGTGGAGCTTCGAGCCCACGCCGGCGGGGACGCACGTTCGCGTCCTGCATGTGTGGAATGGACCCGGGTGGCCGCTTGTTGGAGAGATTGCGGCTACGACGGTGATTGGACCAGTGTTCGTGCACGGCATCGCGTCGCGCACTCTTGCAGGGTTGGCACGCGTGGCGGAGGCCGAATGATGGGCAGGCGAAGAGTAGTCATAACAGGGATCGGCGCGATAACACCAATAGGCTCCACGAAGGAGGGAATGTGGGATGGTGTGTTGCGTGAGCGATCGGCAGTACGCTCGCTCACGCGATTCGATCCGTCCATCTTTCGCAGTCACAACGCTGCCGAGGTTCCGGACTTCGATCCAAACGATTTTATCGAGAGCAAGCGCGCTCGACGACTGGACAGGTTCGGTCAGTTTTCCGTGGCCGCGGCGAAGCAGGCGATCGAGGACTCGGAGATCGATCTGGCGACCGAGGACAGAGACAGAGTCGGAGCCATGATGGGCACTGCGCTCGGCGGCGTCGGTTACGCGGAAGACCAGCTCAGCGTGTTTCTTCGTGAAGGATTGCGCGCGGTCGATGCAACACTCGCTCTCGCCGTGTTCGGCGGTGCGGCAAGCTGCAATATTGCGATCGAGCTGGGTGTGACGGGCCCGAACTCGACCAACGCGATGAGCTGCGCCTCCGGTGCGATGGCGATCGGCGAAGCGTTCCGCCAGATCCGCGACGGTTATGCCGACGTCATGATAGCAGGCGGAGCGGAGGCACCGCTGGCGCCGCTCTGCTTTGGCGCCTTCGCTCTCATACGTGCGATGTCCACCCGCAACGACGATCCCGAACACGCGTCGCGACCATTCGATCACGAACGTGATGGATTCGTGATGGGCGAGGGAACGGCGGTGTTGATACTGGAGGAACACGATCGCGCAGTATCACGCGGCGCGCGAATCTACGCGGAAATCTGTGGCTATGGCACGACCAACGACGCGCATCACATGACGGCACCTCTGCCGGACGGAACGCAGGCAGCGCGCGCGATGCGGATGGCGCTGAGCGACGCAGCGGTGTTGCCATCCGAGATCGGGTACATCAATGCGCATGGCAGCTCGACTCCGCTCAACGATCCAACCGAGACAGTCGCGATCAAGCAGGTCTTCGGCGATTCGGCCGCAACCGTGCAGGCTAGCGGAACGAAGGGATATTACGGCCATGCGTTGGGTGCGTCTGGAGCGATAGAGGCTGCGATCTGCGCCCTCGCCATCGACCGCGAATGGCTTCCGCCAACCGTGAACCTTACCGAGCGCGATCCGGCGTGCGATCTTAACTACATCACGGGGACAGGGCATTCCGACCGGGTGGAGCACGTGCTCAGCAACTCGTTTGGATTCGGCGGTATCAATGCCGCGCTGGTCTTCCGCCGGGTAGTGTAGCGACGCGCATCCGGGCGCCTCGCAAGGCGCCCGGTCAACCTTGTTTCGGACGGGGTAACGCATGCGTGATCCGCTACGCCATTTTGTTTCGGAGTTCATAGGTACGTTCGCACTGGTCTTCGTCGGCAGTGCCGCGATAATGGCTGCTGCGCAGGCGAACTCTCCGTATGCGTTGCTGCAGGTGGCGCTGGCGCACGGCCTGGTGTTGTCGATCTTCGTCACGGCGCTGATGCGGATCTCGGGCCACTTCAATCCAGCGATCACACTGGGATTCGTGGCGGCGCGCCGCATCGACCCGATGATGGCTGGCATCTACATCGTGGCACAGCTACTCGGCGCGGCCGCGGCCGCGTACATACTCAAAGGCACGTTCCCCGACGCAATCGTCGCGGCTACACGTGACGGCGGCCAGGCGATTTCACTGGATGTGACCGCGTCGCAGGCATGGATTCTTGAGGCGATCGCGACCTTCTTCCTGACATTTGCGGTATTCGCGACTGCGGTAGATCCGAAATCGCCGAAGGTTGGCGGATTCGCGATCGGACTGGTCGTGACGGTGGACATTCTGGCCATCGGACCGCTGACAGGCGCGTCGATGAATCCGGCGCGGTCGTTCGGGCCGGCGCTCGCTTCAGGGATTTACGAAGGTCAGTTCATCTACTGGACGGCACCGATCGTCGGATCGATAATCGCGGCGCTTCTGTACGACACGCTGTTCATCAGGCGCGAGCGGGAACCGGTCGAGCACGGAGCTATCGAGACCTGATGGCGGGGCCTGCGGACAGATTTGTGATGTCCGAAAGTGGCGACTCTCATCGCCGCCGTGATCCCTCGTCACCCCCGCGCTTGCGGGGGGTGACGAGGGATACGGCACTGATGACAGACTACGAGGCCCTGAGCGCCTGGAGCAGCGCCGGAAGCGCGCCAATGACCCAGACGATGATCGCGGCAATTGCCGCCTTCTGACGCGGAATTCGCGCCACGACGGACAGACCGATCGCGAGCAGCACGGTCACCCAGATCGTGAACAGGTCGATCCGGCTGAGAAGTCCGACCAACACGGGCGACGCCGCGTCAGGATCCAGGAAACGCGCGGCACTCAGGCTCACGCGGTACTGGCCGTTGAGAGAAGCCGGGTCCATGACGAACGCCTGCACCACTCTGAGCAGTGAATCGAGGATGCGCGGGATGAACGCGTAGCAAGCGATCATGCATGCAGCACCTACGCTTTCCTTGGCATCCACGAACTTGCCCACGATCCACAGGATGACGCCCACGAGCAGTGGCATGATGATGGCGCCGACGCCAACCAGAACGGGAGTCAGCTTCTCCGCGAAGGCGCGCGAAGTCTGGATCTGAGCATCTGTCAGCTGCGGGTTCTTTTTGGCCGCGGCCGCCATCCCGCGCGTGAACTCGGAGTCGAATATCGGTTGCAGGGCGGAGTGGCCAGCAACCACTATGGCGACGGACAGGACTACGAAGACCGCCAAGGGGGCGAAAAAACCCGAGTCGCGCCGTCGCGCGAACACTTCGCTCGGCGACACGAAGATATCGATGAAGTCTTCCCACAGGCTCGCCGGCTTTGCGGACGTTGGCGGCGCGGACGTGCTGAGTTCGTCTGGGGCAGTCATGATCCATGGGGTTGAGGTCCGCACTACAGTGCACTAATGGCGGCGGGCACGCCAGGGGTGGACTTTTTGGCGGGCCACCTGCAAGATGTGACCGTGAGCCGCTCCAGTGGGTTAACCTAGCATGGTGATTTCCGACGCTGCGGTCGTCAGCCGCATTCGCGATGGGGAGAGCGATGCCTTCGCGCTTCTCTTCGAGCGGTACCATGAACGTTGCGCCCGACTGGCGATGCGGCTGCTAGGCGACCCGGACGATGCCGCCGACGCGGTGCAGGACGCGTTCATCCGCGCCTATCTGTCACTTGACAGCTATCAGGAGCGTGACCGCTTCAGCTCGTGGCTGCTCTGCATCGTCGCTAACAGATGCCGGTCGGCGAGCGATGCTGCGCGGCGTCGCGCAAACGTCGCAAGCGAATGGATGCGGGCTCATTCCGACGGTGGCCACGCGGCGGTGCTCCCACGCGAAGAAGACCATGCTCTGGCGCAACGATTGAGCGAGGCGCTGGAATCCCTGCCCGACGCCACGCGCTCCGTCGTGCTCAGCAAGTACGGCGAAGATCGAAGCTACGAAGAAATCTCCGCCGACACAGGCGTTGCGGTTTCGGCGCTCAAGATGCGCGTCGCACGTGGCTCGGCGCAGCTCCGGCGCACACTGGTCGGCGCGGGAATCACGCTCGCGACCGTTGCACTGATCTTCGTGACTCATACGCGAGACAACAGAAAGCCGAGGACCGCGACGGTCGTTGCGTGTGACACTCTGCGCGCGATAATGCACGACACGCTCGGTGCTTCGACGCGTGATTCGATACTGCCGCCGGGACGTTGCGGCGAGGATACACGTGCGCCGGCTCAGGAGCAGCGACTCCGCGACGTTCACGACCCACACCCAGGAACGGACTTCTGATGACGCGAGATGTCAGAACGGGGGAGGCCCAGACTCCCCCGTACGCCTGGGGCGCGCTCGCCTCACTGTGTGTATTCGGGTTGTACCTCATCACGCTGTCACCGACGACGGCGATGTGGGACACGAGCGAGTACATAGCGGCCGCAAAGGTACTCGGACTGCCCCACCCACCCGGCAATCCGTTGTTCGTGATGATCGCGCACGCATTTGGACTGATACCGATACCGGTGTCCTACGCGGCGAGGATCAACATCCTCGCCGCTCTCTGCAGCGCGATCGCGGCCGGCTCCTGGTTCGTTCTCATCGACTCGGTGCTGGCGCGTGGTGGAGTCGCGGTACTGCGCCGTCGAATCTGCGCTGCAGCTGGCGTGGTCGTTGGCGCGAGCGCGTTTACCGTCTGGAATCAATCGGTCGTGAACGAGAAAGTGTACACGATCTCGCTCGCGCTGTTCGCGATCATCACACTGTTGATGCTCAGCTGGCTCGATGGAGACGGAAGGGCCAGGAACGATGCCAAGCTGGTTGCGATATCGTTTCTACTGGGTGCGGGCTACGCTGTGCATCCGGCCGGATTGCTCCCCGGACTCGCGGTGATAGTGACGGTCGCAAGCCAGCGATGGAGGAAATTCCTGCAGCCGCGTCTCGTGCTTGCAGTGTTCGGCGCGTTTGCGTTGGGACTGACGCCGTTCATCTTCGAGCCAATTCGCGCTGCGCAGGCGCCCGCGATGAACGAAGGCGCACCGACCGGTTGCACGACGAGACTCGAATGGTCCTGCACGTTCAGCGCGAAGACGTACACCAGGCTTTCCGACAACATCAATCGCACTCAATACGGCAAGCCGTCGGTGACGGATCGCCAGATCTCGTTCGGCTCGCAGCTGGGAATGTGGTGGCTGTACTTCAAGTGGCAGTGGCTGAGAGATCCGCACGGATCTGCACCGCTCACGCAGATGCTCCTGGCGCTCCTCATGTTCGGGCTCGGCATCTATGGAGCCACCGTGCACTGGCGATGGGATCGCGCCTCGTGCATCTACTGGGCGACCTTCATGTTCACACTGACGGTTCTGCTCGTCTATTACATGAACTTCAAGTACGGATACTCCCAGGCGCCGGGACTGGGTGATAGCGTGCCGCGCGAAGTACGCGATCGCGATTACTTCTACCTCTGGAGCTTCAGTGCGTGGGGCGTCTGGGTGGCGGTAGGGATTGCCGCGATCTGGCAGCGAGCGCGCACTGGCGGAGCATTGTTGGCGCTGGCGGCAATCCCGCTGATCGGAAACTGGAGCGCGGCATCGCGCCGGAACGATACGGTAGCGCGCGATTGGGCCGTCGACATTCTCAACTCGGTCGAGCCGTACGGTGTGATCGTGACTGGCGGCGACAACGACACGTTTCCGCTCTGGTATGCACAGTACGTCGAAGGTGTGCGGCCAGACGTCACGGTAATCATCGACCAGTACCTCCAGATGGATTGGTTCGTCGAGCAATTACTGCGCGCGCCAATTCACAAGTACGATGCCGCCGCTGGCCCGGCGATGTATCGAACCGGCCACTGGCCAGTTCCAACCCATGCTGTATTTCGCATGACGGCGGCGCAGGCTGATTCCGTTCCCGACATCATGGAGCTGCGCGAGCCTCAGTTGCTGAAGAGTGGAGCAATCGAGGGACGCATTGCAGCGGGCTACCTGGAGCGCAAGGACGTCTTCATCCTGCGTCTAATTACGGACGCACTCCCCGAGCGGCCGGTGTATTTCACGATGGGCTCGCCATACCCGAAGCAGTTTGGTCTGCAGCGCTACATAATCGGCGAGGGACTCGTTCAGAAGTTGATGCCAACTCCGGTGTCGGATTCTGCCGGACCAACACTGGACACGCGCGGGACCGATGCACTATGGCGCATCTATCGTGGACCTGCGGCAATAGTGCGTCGCGGCGACTGGATAGACAGACCGTCGTTGCCAACGCCTGTCGATTATACGCTTGTCGGGCTCAATCTCAGCGATGCGCTGGAGCACCAGGGCGATAGCGCGCGTGCACGCGCGGTGCGCAATGATGCGATCGCGGTGATAAAAGCGGCGCGGATGGAAGACATCTTCGGGATGACGAAGATGCCCTAGGGTCCGACGTGCATGTACTTTGCGTCATACCGCGCGATGGAATCGACGATCACCTGCTTTGCCGACTCGCTTCCCTCCCATCCCTTGATCTCGACGCGACGGCCTTCGAGATCCTTGTAGATGAGAAAGAAATGCTCGATCTCCTTCAGATACGCCTGAGGGAAGCGCGCGATGTCGTAGTACTCCTCGTAACGGGGGTCATGCCACGGCACGGCAAATATCTTGTCATCCGGCTCGCCGCGATCCAGCATCTTCAGAACGCCGATTGGCCGGACATCGATGAGGCATCCCGTAAAGGTCGGCTGATCGACCTGAACGAGAACGTCCAGCGGATCGCCATCCTCGTGAAGCGTTCGCGGGATCAGACCGTATTCACCGGGATAGGAAACCGCCGAGTACAGGACGCGATCGAGACGGAAGAGTCCGGTGTCCTTGTCGAGCTCGTACTTGTTGCGGCTGCCAGTGGGGATTTCTACGACCGCGGTGACCTGCACGGGAGGATTGCTTCCGGGCGGGAGATCGTGCCATGAATGAATCATGGTCCAAAGATAACATGCAGCTGGCAGCCTTCGGCCGCATGCGCTGGACAAAAGCCCAACTCGGCGACCAATTCTCATCTCGCTGCTACTTCAGTTCGTGTACGACGCTGACGTCTAAGCTTATGAACTTCTTCTTCCAGCGGCGGAATTCCGCCACATGAAGGCGAGAGTTACTCGGCAACGACTACTGAATTTCGATGTCTACGGACGCGTAACCTAAGAACACGCCGTTTGATAATACATCCCCCCGAATCGTGTGAGGCCCGGGATATTGCGCAGTCATGTGCCAGGCGGTACTCGTGGTTGTCCCAAGTGACTGGCCATCCTCGAAGAATTCGTACTGTGTACCAAGGGCGCCGCCCATCACCTTGAATGTCATTGGGTCGCCCTCACTGTAGACGTCCTGACTCCCCATCGCGTACTGTTGCACTTGGAATGGCAGTGCGACATGGGCTGTTCCCTGCAAGCCATCGCCAGCAGTGACCAAATTGTACCCGTCGTCGTGGTTACTCGGATCGTTTTGGAATGTCACGCCCGTTGATCCAGCAATATATCCACCGGAGACGTACGCTATGGCTTGATTGCCATCGGGTCCAAACTCCCCCAACGCTTCAGAGAGGAAATCGCCGTTCTTATTGTAAAAGTCCACCGGAAACTCCGCTTCTACATCTATCGGAGCATTCACCGTTGCTTGGTAAGGCGTCCACTGACCGCCTGACGAAGGGACGCCGACCGGACAGGTCCTCGGCACGGAGACCCGGATGCCGAAGCCCTCACCCTGCCAAATCGCATCGCTATCAACCTGACATTCGGATGTAGTGTCGACTCCTTCGGTGCACAGCATGGCTGACAGAACGACGACGGTCAGGGACATTGTCAGCGCGATTCTTATCGGTTGTAGGCGCATGTTAGTGACCCGTTGATGATGATAGTATCCCCACCACGGATTCGAACACTACGGGGGTTCCTGGAGTGACTGTTGCGTTCGCAGAGTAGGTCGTGCGCGGAGGCGCCTTTGGCCCACGCCACCGCATCGGCGGTGGGGATAGCCACGCAACTTTAACGGACGTCGGCTGATTTGGCGCGGCATGGGCAAGTACGGTATCGCCAGCAAGACGCCTCGCAGCGTACACGTCGATCGCGCTTACAATTCCGCGTCCTGTACGAACGGACGCGGCAGAATCGAGACGTAGATGCCATCGCGCGAGTTGCGGACTTGAACGGCCTGAAATTACAAGCTCTGGAGTAGCAGCAACTCGTCTCCCCGTCTGCGTGAACTCTGCCGCAACGGCGTCTTCCGGCGGCAACGGAAGACCAGCGGAGCCTGCCGGGATCCCAACCCACTTGAACTCCTCGCCACTGAATTGAGGGAAATGCAGAGTGCCTCCAGCCAGGCTTATGTCTGTAGCATACGCCGAGACAGCGAGCGATATAGCGGGGCCTGAGCCGTCACATAGAGTCACTAACCAATACGGCCCAAATGAGCGCTGCACCGCATCTGGAATTGAGGTCGGTAGCGGTTGAAACGGCGATCGCGCAAAGAACGTCCTCCCGCACACTAATAACGCTGGAAAGTTTATGCGTGTGCCATGCTGTCGTTCCAAGCTTGGACGCGCCATCGCGGCAAATACCCGCGCCCAGACCTGAGCTAGACTGTCAGCCCGGCTTGCATTGATCTGGGTTTGTTGCGTTGGGATCGGGCCAGCTACTTCGATCTCACCCGTCGAACTAACACGTGCACTTCCCGTAACCATGGCTCCAAGTTGGCTCACCGCCGTGGGCGCCACAGTCGCAGCCGGTGGAACTTGCTGATCGCTACATCCCGATAGGCCGCCTGCAACGCAAGCAATTAGTCCAACTGTGGCCACAAAATCTCGCGATTTGGCCGGCCTGAGCAGGGGTCCCGGCGAACGCTCGAACGTCATACGACTCCTCCTTTTCACCAAGTAAAGGATGGCCGCACCGCGTGCACGTTGGTCGACGGATAGCGCATTTGCCGCTGTTCTGCTTCCAAATACCGCCGGGCCGCCGGGGACAGGCGGCTAACGCGACGGGAACGTATGTCATCGACGTTTTCGTTGGAAGATGCTTTATGGATCTTAATGTCTTTTTTCGCGTCCACCGTCGTGCTGATATACGGTCGAATACCGTGGACCCGACACTTTTGAGCTACTGTGGGCGCCTCTGCGATTTAAGGTGCGGTCGCCCTAGGAGCTGCCAGACTGGTGTCGGCTTCCGGACGAGCGATACGATACTCGCGGCCGCGGATCAGCACGAGCAAACTCGGCACCATGTAAAGCGTGATTGGCGTGGAGAGCGCCAGCCCTCCGATTACCGCGAGCGCCAGCGGACGCTGCAGCTCGCTTCCCGCCCCGAGCCCCAACGCAAGCGGAAGCAACCCGAACAGAGTGCAGAGCGTGGTCATGAGAATGGGGCGCAGACGTGTACGCGCGGCATCGCGCAATCCGATCTCGAGCGGAACGTCGTCATGCACCATCCGATAGCGCGTGAAGTCGAGGAGTATGATTCCATTCTTCACGATCAGTCCCACCAGCAGAATGAGACCCATGAACGAGGATACGTTCAGTTGCGTGCCGGTGATCAATAGCAGGACCACAGCGCCGACGAATGAGATCGGCGCCACCACGAGGACTACGAGCGGCTCGACAAACGACTGGAACTGCACCACCATGACAGCCGTGACGCTGAGCGCGGCGAGCAGCAGTACGAGGAGCAATGCGTGAAAGGCCTCCTGCTGACCTGCGTACTGCCCGCCCAGCTCAACGCGGATACCCGCTGGCGGTGGATGTGCCGCGAGAACACGCTTGACATCTGTCATCACGCCACTCAACGCGCGACCGCTGACGTCGCTCGTGATCGCGATCATCTGCTGCTGATTCTCCCGATCCAGCTCCGCGCGCGTCTCAGTCGGCGTGAGTGTAGCAACGGCGGACAACGGAACGGCGCTACGTGTAGCCGTAGATACGAGTGGGAGATCTCCAAGCTTGTTTGCATCGAACCGGACTGCGTCTGGCGCACGCACACGAACGCCAATCGCGCGGTCAGCGGCACGTACCTCGCCGGCGGGAACGCCCATCAGCGCCCCCTGCACGACGTCACCGACACCGGTGGGCGTGAGTCCCGCGCGCGCCGACTCCGCCGAACCGACATGCAGCAATATCTCCGCGCTGGGTTCGCTCACACCGTTGAACAGATCCTCGACTCCGGCGACCTTGCCGAGCGGATCGCTGATCGAGCGCGCGTAGGTCTCCAGCTGGTTCAGGTCGTCCCCGAACAGCTTGATCTCGACCGGGCGCGCGGCACCGGCGAGATCGTTGATGACATCCGACAGAATCTGAACGAACTCGATATGCAACCGGGGTACGGCAGTGGAGATCTTGCCGCGAACGTCATCCATCACCTCGAAGATGCTCCGCGACCGCTTGGATTCGGGAACGAGGCGCGCCACCAGATCGCCCACGTTCTGCTGCGTCGCGAAGAGGCCGAGCTCGGCGCCGGTTCGGCGAGAGGTGCCTGATATCTCGGATGTCTGCGCGAGAATCTTCTCTGCGATGTGAACCTCGCGATCCGTTTCCGACAGCGCCGTTCCGCCGGGCGTGAAATAGTCGAGTACGAAAGCGCCCTCGTCCATCTCCGGCAGGAATCCAGTTCCGGTGAAGCGTGCCGCGACCACACCGAGAATCACGAGCAGGACCGCGCCTCCGATCATTATCCAGACATGACGCAGAACGCTGACGAGCGACCGTTCATAAATGTCCGCGAGCGAATCGAGTCCACGGCCGATGTGGTGAAGTATGCCGCTCCTTTTCACACCAGGCTGCTCAACCGAGGCGTCGCTCGCACGCACGAACTGCTCGCTGAGCAAGGGTATGAGCGTGATGGCGAGAAACAGCGATACGATCACGGCTATCGTGAGCGTAATCGAAAGCGCCTTGAAGAACTGGCCAACGACTCCCGTGAGCAGGCCGAGGGGTAGAAATACAACCACAGTGGTGATCGTGGAAGTCGTGACCGGCAGGATCAGTTCCTGGAGCGCATCACGGATGGCGAGGTGCCTGTCCGGGGTGAATGACAGGTGTCGCGCTATGTTCTCGGTGATTACCACCGCATCATCGATGACGAGACCTACAGCGATCGCCATCGCTCCCAGCGTCATCAAATTGAACGTCTGCCCGATCATGGACATGACGAAGACCGTGATCGCCATCGTAAGCGGGATGGCGGTCGCACTCACGGCAGTAATGCGTCCATGTCGCAGGAATGCGAAGAGCACTATTATCGCGAGCACGGCACCGATGATCATCGCGTCGCGTACGGATGTCACAGCCTCGCGAACGAGTGCGGCCTGATCGTACACAGGCTTGAGAATGACGCCAGGTGGAAGGGTCTTCCGGATCGTCGCGGCAATCGAAGCAACACTATCCGCTATGTCGACCGTGTTCCCACCGGGTTGTCGCGTGATGTTCAGCAATGCGGCTGGCCTGCCATCGCCCCGCACGAGCATCACCTGATCCTCCGCACCCATCTGTACAGTTGCGACGTCGCGAACGTGCAAGCCGTTTGGTAGAACAACGGCTCCGACGTCGGCGACGGAGTGGGCTTCCTGATCCGTTACGATCAGATACTGCTTGTAGTCGCGTGCAGCGCGTCCTACCGCCGCCGGCGAGATTGCATTCTGAATTGCCGTCGCAAGATCGTTGTACGTGAGGCCCTGCGCGGCAAGTGTCGATGGGTCGGCTACGACTTCGATCTCCCGGATGCTGCTTCCCTGCACATCCACCCGCCCCACACCCGGAACGCGGGATATGATCGGCCGGATCTGGTAACGCGCGATGTCGTACAGTGTCGACGGATCGGTCCCCTCCAGATTGTACGATAGAATCGGAAAGAGCGACGGGGTGAGCCGCGCGACTTCGACGTTCACCTCGCTGGGGAGCGTATTACGTATCTGGCTCACGCGCGTCTGTGCCAGCTGCAGTGCAGACTGCATGTCTGTCGCCGGCGTGAACGTCACGGATATCTCAGCGGCGCCACGAATGGATTTGGATGTCACGCGAGTGACACCTGGCACCGTGCTCACCGCCTCCTCCAACGGACGCGTGACCGAGAACTCCACCTGCCGGGCGCCAAGGGATGAGCCCTCGGCAACGATCGTGATACGCGGAAAGAGCAATTCGGGATAGATCGCCGATGGTAGCGAGCGAGCCAACCACACACCGCCTACACTGAGCAGTACGACAACCAGATATATGACGCGTCGCTGCGCTGCGAGGATGTCAAAAAGACGCACTGGTCGCTATCGCCTGGGGACAGTGACTTTACTGCTGTCTTCGAGGCCGTACGCGCCGGTAGTCACGACCGTCTGACCCACGACGAGTCCCTTGGTGATCTGCACGAGCGAGTCGCCGCGCGTGCCGATTTCGACCGGCGTCGCATATGCGATCCCCTGTTTCACTACGTAAACCTTGAACCCGGTGCTATCAGGAACAAGTGCGTCGGACGGAATCGACAGCGCGCTCGTGGAACCGGTGACTGCGATCTTTCCGGAAAGCGTTTCACCGAGCCTGAGCGGGCGTGTCGATGATGCAACGTGTACTCTGACCGGCACGGCGCGCGTGGCTGAGTCGATCGCCGCGCCCACCGCGATCACGGAACCGCGGGCCACCGGTGTGGCCGAAGGGATGTCGCTATCCGCGAAGCTGACAGCGGCGCCTCGGCGTACCGATCCCGCATCCACAGGCGAGAGTTGCAGGAGAACCTGCAGCGCGCTGGGATCTGCGATTGCCACTAGTACCTGGGCCGGATCCGCGGACGCACCGGTGACCGCATTCATCTTCGTGACCACGCCGGAGATCGGCGACCGCAGCGTGGATAGCGCATACGTGCGATGCGCACCGACCGCGGCAGCTTTCGCCTGAGCGAGGTCGGCGCTAGCCTGATCAACCGTCTTGCGTGGCACGATTCCCTGTTGCGCAAGCTGCGAAGCGCGATCATAAGCGCTCTGCGCCGCGGCCAGCGCTGCGTCAGCGCCGGCGGAGGCCGCCCGTAACGTGGCAGCATCGAGTTCGATCAGTGCTTCACCGGACTTCACATTCTGTCCGGCCGTCACCAGTACGCGCGCAATGCGCGATGGAGCCGGCGCACTCAGCTCGGCGTATCCAGTCGGGCTGGATACGACTGTGCCAACGGCCCGAACCATCGGAGTGAACGCAGCCGTCGTTACCTGCGCCGTCTCGACAGTGACAACCGGAGTCACATCGGCTTCACCGGCGTTATCAGACTTGCCGCATGCGGAAAGCGCCCACAGCGCTCCGAGTGCGAGCAGCAGTCGACGATCCATCATTGCGTGACTCCGTTTGCGGTGAGTACGCGAACCAGCGCCGAGGCGACGTTTGCAGCCACGAGGTCCGTGACGTACTGTGCCTGTGCGTCGTGCTGAGCTCGCCTGGTCTCGAGAATGTTGCCGATCGCCATCTCTCCCGCGGTATATGCGCGTTCCGCCATCGATACGTTCCGGGTAGCTGCATCCATGATCGTGCGATCGCGCCCGATGCGCGACTCCGCGACCGACTGCGTACGATACGCCCGAGCGAGCTCCGTGGCTGCGTTCAGTCGTGCGATCGCCAGTTCCGCCTGGGCCCGTGTAACATCGGCGTGCGCCGCTTCGATCGCGCCGCCGTTGCGGTTGAAGAACGGAATCGGAAGAGCAACGCCGACCGTTGGCAGCAGTCCCTTCTCTGCACCGGTGGGATCCTTCGCATCCGCTCCAAATTGGATCGACGGCACGCCGAACACGCTGCGACGCTGAAAGATGAGAGTCTGCTGCGCAGACGTCACCGCGGCGCTTGCCGCGGCGACAGTAGGCGTCTCAGTCGCGTCCGACGCGGCTGGCGCGATCCGGATCGACGGGGCCGCAAGGGAATCGCGCAAGGCAACGACGACCGTATCGCCACGAAGCCCCATTGCCGCCTGCAATTCGAGTCGGGTATCTATGGCTTCGAGCGAGTCGGCATTAGCGGCGTTCGCCGCCTCCGCTGCTGATACTTCCGCGAGGTTCACGTCCAGGTCGCTCGCATCACCAGCATCTCTACGCGCCTTCGTGTCGCTCAACAGCTTTGCCGCGTCAACGGCAGTCGCGTGCGACAGCGCCGCGCGAAGCTCCGCACCCTGGGCCGTCGTGTACATCGTATCGACGTTCAGCTCTATTGCGGCGCGTGCGGCAAGAAAGCCGAATCGTGCGCTGGCGCGAGCCGCTTCAGCCGCTCGGACGCGTGCGCCGCGAATTCCCGGCAGGTCCAGCGGAACGTCGAAGGAAAAGTGGTTCTGCGGTGCGTCCTTCGAGTAGGACATCGTCAGCGAAGGATTGGGATACTCGCGCGCCGATCTGAGCCGTGCGGCCGCCGCGAGCGTGTCCGCGCTTATCGCCGTCACCAGCACGGACTTGCCGAGCGCCGCCCGAATCGCCTCTGAACGGCTCAGCGGCTGTTGGGCGTGAAGGACGGGAACGACGCTCAGGATCGCGAGCGCGCCCGCACACCAGAGCGTGCGGGCGCTCTGCATTGACCTGACGGCACATGTGATGGTCGTCACGCGGTCAAGCTAGTCGATTTCACCTGTCACGGACATTACACCCACGAGCGCCACCGGACGACTATCGGGCCCGCCGCCATTCCAGTCCGGAGACGCGCACAGTTCCGGGATAGGGAGCGGTTTCCCCCTTGATCGCCTTCCAGAGGATGTGATTGAAGCTGTTTTCGTCGGCTCTGTCTTCCTCGGAGAGATCGAGCCGCGCGGACGCGGCCGCTCCGACCGTTGTTTTTGTATTCTTCTCGTTCAGATCGATGCCTGGTACGATCGCGACGTATGGCGTGAGATCGGGCTTCGACGTCCATATATCACGCAGTGGCCGACCGTAGAAATCGAACTGCGACAGCGATCCGGTGTGGAGGATCTCGCTCATCGTCGCGATCACATCGGTAGTGTTGGTCCAGCGATGAATTACACCGCCTCGATTGTATGCAGATATTACGAAGGCGGGCGCGCGATGCGAGTCCACGTGATCCGGACCATTCTGCGCGTCATCCTCGACGACAAAGACGACGGTGTTCTTCCAGAACGGAGAGCGCGACAACGCATCGATCATGCGGCCCAGCGCAAGATCGTTGTCGGCCATGAAGGCGCGCGGAGTTCGGGAGCCGGCCCGGGTCGCGGCGGTATGGTCGTCGGGCAACCGGACGATCTCCAGCTGCGGCATCTCACCACTCTTCACGTATCCCGCAAATTCTCTGAGCCAGACATCCATACGGGCCTGATCCATGAGATCCAGATCGAAGCCTGGATAGTCCGGATTGGTGTGCGTGGCGAGCAACGGCTTGTCGCCCACGTACACAGAGCGACCGTTGACGGTGCGGTGCACGACGAACTCGCCGTAGTTGCGCAGCGTGATGTTGGCGCGCTGCGCGAGGTCCCAGAGGTAGCCGTGCGCTGGCTCGCTCGCGTCATCTTCATCAGGGTCCGTCCCCGAGCCATTGCGATTCGTCCCTTCGTAATCATAGCTACGGCCGCGGCCCGAATAATTGCTCGCGACTGTCTTTTCCAGGTAATCCGTGGCGTACGCGGCAGTCGACCAGTTGTGGCCGTCGGCGCTCACCTCCGCGTTCGTGAAGAATCGATCGAAATCACCAAATCGCTCGGCCAGCGCGTGATGGTTGGGCGTCACCTTCCGCGGGAAGAACACGAGTGAGGTGTCTCCATCGCCGATCGGCAGATCACCCAGCACCTGATCGTAAGTGCGATTCTCCTTGATCACGTAAATCACGTGCTCGAAGGGCGGATACATCGTGGAGGTGCCTGTGTGCGACCTCGCATCCCAACCCTGCGCACGTGCAACCCGCGCCGAAAGCGGTGCCAGCGTTGCCGAATCGGCGCGAGCCAGCGTCAGTGTCATCAGTGATCCAGACGTCTGCCCAAGCGTATATGCATGTGACCCCTTTGGCGCCGGATGATGCGGATTTGGGCCGTCCGGATTGGGCGCCGTGCCATGACCCTTCCCACTCAACACAATGAGCGTGTCGTGCGCGGCATAGACCGCGGTGGGATACCAGTCGACAGGAATGCGCCCAACCAGCCGATCGGCACCGTGCGCCGCCTCGACACCAGCCACCTCTGCACTGAGGTCGAATACTGCAACCGCGTTGTCATCCGCCTCAGCCGCGAACAGTCGCGTCCCGTCGGTCGAAAGCGCAAGCGCATTCGGTGTGCTCCCCTCCGCGGGCCCGGTCGGCGGCGGATCGAGCAGACGCTTTATCACCTTGCGGCTCTTCGTGTCGAGTACCGAGATGCGATCCATGCTCCCGGACGCAACGAACAGTCGCGAGCCATCGCCATTCAACTGCAGCGCCGACGGATGGCGATCGACCACGATGCGTCCGGCGTCCTCGAGCGACGTCGGGCCATTCGGCTGAAACACGGACACCGTATTCCCACCCCAGGCCGACACGTACACGGTGCCGTTAGTGGCGACGACAACGCCGTAGGGATAGCGTTCGGTCGCGAGCCGCTGCACCACGTGCCCGCTCGCGAGGTCGATCACAGCCAACGAGTCCGCCAGGTTCTCCGCTACATACAACAATCGCCCGTCGCGTGACGGCGCGAGTCCGGCAGGATACCGCGTGCCGCCTCTCCGCGGCGACTTGAGCGCGAGGACCAGGCTGTCAGTCAACGACGCAGTGCCATCGTGCCACGCGTAGCGATACACCACGTCCTGATTCCCGCCCGATACATACAGCGTCTTCCCGTCAGGTGAAAACGCAACGCCTATGAACGCCGCCGCTTGCGACACGGTCTGCACGACCCTGCCGGAAGCCCGATCGACAATCTGAAATCCCTGCTCTCGCCATCCGTTGAGCAGCACGACAACTCTGTCGCCCCCTGGCGATAATGTCATTGCCAGGGGCATGGAGCCGAGTGATACGGACGCGGCTGCGGGATCGAGCCGAACCCCCGTGGGAAGAACTGTCTGTCCCTCCGGTACACCGGCGTTACCCGACGACGGCGGAGAGCTCGCGTTCGGCGAGCGACATGACGTGAGCGCCAACGCAAACGCGCTGGCCATGACCACAGCCCCCAACCCGATCTGTCTGCGACTGCCGACTGCGTTGAACGCGAAGGTGTGGTGCAAGTTCTCGCCCGCGTGAGGGTTCAACTCAAGATGTCTTGTCTGGCGGTACCGAATTTCGAGCGTATTGCCTCGATCAGCAAGTCGGCATTCGGCTTGGCCGGCGTGATCGCGACGTCGATTCCAGCATCCCGCAGGACCTGAGCGGTCGCATCGTCGTACGCTGCCGCGGGAACCGAACTTATGACATGCTCCCCAGCAGCGCGAACATACTCCTCGGCAGCCGCTGGTGACATCGCGACCACGAGGCTCGAGTGATGCTCCCCGAGCACTCTGCGCAACCGCGCATACGTCTTCTCGTTTGGCACTTCGCGATACACCGCCAGCGATGTGACGGTGGCGCCGGCTTGCTCGAGGTCCCGCGCGAACGGCTCGGCCGTAGCATCATCCGCGACATACAGCATTGACGCGCCCGGAATATCGGATCGTTCCGACAGCGCGTCCGTCAGCGCGACGGGATCGAAGCGATCCTGGACAACGTCGACAGTGATGCCGCGATCCAGCAACGCGGCCGCCGTGGCAGGCTCGACACACGCTACCTTAGCGTGCGATAGAGATCGCGTGTCCTTGCCGCCGAGAATGAGATGCTCCCAGAATATGGTCACAGCGTCCGGACTGGCGAACACGAGCCATTCGTAATCGGCGATTCGATCGATCTCCTCACGCAGCTGAGTCAGGTCGAGCCGTGTGATGCGCGGCAGAGGGATCTCGATTACCGCAGCACCAAGCTCGTTGAGACGATCCGCAACTGCGCGTGAACCGTAACGTGATCTCGCGAAGGCGACTCTCACGCCAAACAGCGGACGATTGTCGAACCACGCGAGCTCGTCACGCAACAGCACCGTCCATCCGATCACGACGGTCACCGAGCGCAGCAATCCAGCGCGCGCGATCTCATCCGAGATCGTGCCCAGCGTCGCGATGATGACGCGCTGTGAAGCGCGGCCAGCGTGAACTATTGCGGCTGCCGGAATCTCGCCAGGAACGCCAGCTACTGCGAAACCAGTGATTATCGCCGGGAGAACCGCGGTTACATCGCTTACGACTACCGTCGCACCGATTTTCGCAATTGCGGCCCAATCGGTATCGGCACCGCCACGTGCGGCGGTTCGACCGCTCGCGTAGATGGTCGCCGACGTCATCGTCGGCGACAACAGTGGAATTCCGGAATACGTTGCGACAGCGTTTCCGACCGGCACGCCAGGAATGATCTCGAATGCGACGCTCGCATCGTGAAGGGCCGTGACGAGCTCGCTACCGCTGCCGAGCGCGAGCGGGTCGCCGTGCACGAGATACACAACGCGCATTTCCTGACGCGCGAGGGTGACGAGCAGTTGTGCCACGTCAGCGGACGACGGGCGACCGCCCTTCGCGCGCGATCCCACGTAATAGCGCTCCGGACCGCCAGCGACACCACCAGGAATGAGCTTGCGCTGCACGCGACGGTCATATACCACAGCGTCCGCCGTGGCGAGCAATTCCCTGCCTCGCACGGTGAGCAAGCCAGGAAGATCGGGGCCTGCTCCAACAACGAATACTATTCCTTGCGCCGCCACTTACGCCTCCTCCACTGCAAGCTCACCGCATAGCACGTGTACACGATCCCAGCCACACTGTACGCGAGATGATACCAGAACGCATCCTGTGGCGGCATCAGGACCGTCCCTCCAGTGCTGCGTCGCGCTCGGTTGCGAGCAGGTACCGTTCATGCAACAGCCACGCATACAGCAGCGTCAACGCTCCGAACGCCGACACAAGCGTGATCACCATGTCCGATGGCATCGACGGCGCGCTCGGCTTGAGCAACACCGGCATGGGGTGCATCGTTCGGAAGAAGTACACGCTCAGATGTATGAACGGAACAAGCAGGGCGCCGAGAATCCCCAGCACAGCCGAAAATCGCGCGCGCATTTCGAAGTCATCGATCGCGCCGCGTAGAATTATGTAGCCTGCGTAGATGAACCAGAGAAACAGCGTCAGGGTCAGGCGCGCGTCCCACGTCCAGTATGCGCCCCATATCGGTTTCGCCCAGAGCGGACCGGTGATGAGCACCACCGACGTAAAGACGAATCCCACCTCGGCGGAACTCGACGCTACGCGATCGAGCTTTGGATCCTTGAGCCAGAGGTACAGCACGCTCGTGATGAACACGAGTCCGAACGCCAGATACAGTCCAACCCACGCCGACGGCGCGTGAACGTAGAGGATCTTCTGCGCCGGACCCTGCAACGCGTCGAATGGCGTGAAGTAGATCGCCCGGATGTACACGCCGATCACCGCGAGGACCGCCACAACTCCAAGTTTTGAGAACTTCATTGTTCCAACGTATATGGATATAGCAGTGTACAGACAACCAGAAACACGACGTCGAATGCAGCCAGGATCGACAGGTAACCCGACACTTCCGACACCGCGCGCCCGTTCATGAGCCGCGCGGTGGCCTGCGCGGCGGGAAGAATCACAGGAACGAAAAACGGAAGCGCCAGCAGTGGCAGGAGCAGCTCGGCGAGCCGGGTACTGACCGCCATGGAGGAAAACAGCGTCCCCACCGCCACCAGACCCACGGATGCCAACAGCACCACTCCGATCAGCGGCCACACGTAGCCGCCGATCGGCACATTATATAGTAGCGCAACCGCAGGCAGCGAAATGGCCTGAACCACAATGACAAACGCGAGATTCGCGATCAGCTTCCCCAGGTAGATCGCTTCGCGATCCACCGGCGCCGCCAACAAGGCGTCCATCGCCCGGGTCGGCTGCTCCACGCCGAATGAACGGTGCAGCCCCAGCAGCCCGGAAAAGGTGAAGATCACCCAGAGCACGCCTGGCGCAAGATCGATCGACGCGACAGCCGTGGGATCCCAGGCGAAAAAGAATATCGTGATCGCGAGAACCGCAAATGCCAGCGCGGAGAGAATCACGCTGCGCGATCGCAGCTCGATGAGAGTGTCCTTGCGCGCGATGGCCAGGGTCGATCCAACAAACCCCGGTGCGCGACGATGGACCGGCGCCACGCTCGTACTAGGCGGCATCGACCGAGAGCTCACGGTAGAGCGCAGTGTATTCCTCGCGTGCAGGAATCGGCGCACGATCGAGGCGCACGAATCTCCCTTCGCGCATTATCGCCGCGGCGGTGCAGAGTGCGAGCGCTTCGTCCAGGTTGTGGGTGACGATGATTATCGTCGCGCCTGAATCGCGTAACCCGGCCAACATGCCGGTGAGCGCCGAGGCGCCGGCTGCATCAAGGCCTGTGAACGGCTCGTCCGCAAGGAGGACCGACGGACTGTGCACTATCGCGCGAGCGACCGACACTCGCTGCTGCATACCACGACTCAACGATCGCACGCGGACATCCGCGAACGACGCGGCGCCCAGTCGCGCCAGCACTTGGTCAGCCGCCGCTCGCGCGTCCTGCACGCCGTACATGCGTGCC
Source organism: Gemmatimonadota bacterium (assembly GCA_040388625.1). Classification (NCBI taxonomy): domain Bacteria; kingdom Pseudomonadati; phylum Gemmatimonadota; species Gemmatimonadota bacterium. Next base: position 228,268 of record JAZKBK010000006.1, read on the forward strand.
GAGAATTCCACGTTCTCGCGCGCTGTCAGAGCATCGTAGAGCATGGTCTGGTGCGATACCAGACCAACGCGGGCGCGCACGTCGGCACTTCCGGGTAGTGGAATTCCCTCGATCGCTGCGCTCCCTGAAGTCGGACGCAACAAACCACCAAGCATCCGTAGAAGCGTCGTCTTGCCGGCGCCATTCGGGCCGAACAGCGCAAGACAATCACCCGCCACGAGGGTGAGCGACACACCGTTCACGGCGCGACGTGTGCCGAAGTTGCGGACGAGGTCCGTCGCCTGGAGAGACAGCTCAGTCATCGCGCGCAACACTGGCAGCGCACATGCGCGCCGCGGCGTAGGCCCGCACGGGATTGATACCCCGATCCCATGCGGGCAATGCGATGGCTACTTGGTCGCCGCGGCTGCGGGCTTCTCGCTCGCGTAGTGATTGTTCGTCAGAACAACGATGCCGAAGAGAATAGCGAACACAAAGCATCCGCCGACGATCAGCCCGGTGAGCGCCGCGGGGAAGTCCGTACCATGCTGCTTCGTTTCCATCGTATCTACTCCGTGGCTGTGGCTGTGTCGGTAACGCGCACCTTGTTCATCACATCGTTCTGCCGGATCTGGCGCACAACGTCGTCGCCCTTGACCACCTTGCCGAACACTGTGTGCACGCCGTTCAGGTGCTTGGTGTTCTTCTCGTCCAGGACGATGAAGAACTGGCTGCCGCCGGTATCCTTCCCCGCATGCGCCATGGACAGCGCGCCAAACTCGTGCGTGCGCGGATTGCCTTTGGTCTCGCACTTGATGGTGTAGCCGGGACCGCCGGTGCCGATGCGCGGGCTGCCGGCCGGAAGATCGCGCGACAGCGGGTCTCCACCCTGCACCACGAACTCCGGAATCACGCGGTGAAACTTCACCCCGTCGTAAAAGCCTTCATTCGCGAGCTTCTCGAAGTTCTCGACCGTCTTGGGGGCGTCACCGGAATACAACTCGGCGACCATCGTTCCCTTGTTCGTCTCAAATGTTGCTTGCTTCACACTTCACTCGATGGACATAGGTCATTCAGCACGCACTCTGCGCACCTCGGGCGTCGGGCCAGACAGACGCGGCGTCCGTGAAATATCAGCAGATGAGACAGCAGAGTCCAATTTTTTTGCGGGAATAGCTTCATCAGCACCCGCTCGACCTTCACCGGATCCGAGAGACGAGTGAGGCCAAGCCGTCGGCTGACCCGCCCCACGTGTGTGTCGACGACGACACCAGCCGGTTTTTCGAACGCGGTGCCGAGGATCACGTTCGCAGTCTTCCGACCCACCCCCGGAAGCGTGACGAGGTCGTCCATCCGGTCGGGAACGACGCCCCCGAACCGATCGAGCAGCCCGCCAGCCATTCCGAGCAAGCTCTTGGTCTTGTTGCGAAAAAATCCGGTCGGTTTTATCAGCTCCTCGACATCGCGCGGATCGGCCATCGCCAGCGCTTCGGCGTCCGGATACCGCTCGAATAGCGCGGGCGTCACCAGATTCACCCGTTTATCGGTGCACTGGGCGCTCAGGATCGTCGCCACCAGGAGCTGGTACGCGTTGGTATGGTCCAACTCGCAATGCGCGTCGGGGTATGCTCGCGCGAGCCGCTTGAAGATGATCGGCGCGCGCACGGAAGCGGGTTGTAGGGGCATCGTTACCGGAAACTAAGGGTGCCGCGCTCAATCAGTCGTCAGTCCCGCGAAAGCGGGAATCCATGTTATCGATCTTGGTGTGACGACAGCGCAAGGCTGGTCGGCAGTAGATGGATCCCAGCGTGCGCGGGGATGACGAGTCCGTCGCTCTTTCCCGGACACGGCGACGACCCCTAGTGAGTTTCCTCGACCCCGGCCATCGCAGGCATCGTATCCACAAGCTCGTGCAGCTGCTTCACGATCAGGTCCAGCTCCTGACGGGCGCCGTCCGCATCCAGCATTCCGCCCTTCATCGAGAGCGCGATGCGATTCATGTACTTCACCTTGTCCAACATCTGCTCCGTCGCACGCCTCAGCTGCAGATATTTGCGCTTCTCGGCGCGGGCTCGATAAAAACGGCGCAGGAGATCGTCGGTGGTGAATCGCTCTGAGAGCTGGATCGCCTCTTCGATCGTGCGGCCCGGAATTCCGCCGTGGTCAGGCAGCGGCTTGTCGCCGACGGCCGGACCGCTGAACCACAGACGCCCGATGTGCTCGAGGCCGTCATAGGAGAAACGAACCATGACGTCGCAGAGTGCTCCGTCAGCGTCGATGGTGGCGAGATGGTGCTCGGCGCGAAAATCAGTCATTCACCCGGAAGCTGCGGCGTCGGTTGACGCGAGGAACGGATCGATCGCTTCCCAGAGCTGCTCGGGACGCTCGACATATGGAACGTGGCCACATCGATCCAGAAAGACAGGTTCGGTCTTGAGAGCGCGAGCCACGTCGATTGAAGACGCGGGTGGAATCGGATCGTCACGACCGTGAACGAGGCGAGCCATCACCTGCAAGCGCCCGATGTCCGGCCGAAGATCAAAATCGCCGAGACTGTCCCAGGTCGACTGCTGCACGCGGCCGACCACACGGAACGGTGTGAGGTTGCGAGCGTTGGCCGGATCGTAGAAATAGCCCGCGACCCCGAGCTCGAATATTCTCTGGCGATATGCATCCGGATCCCTCTCGCGCAAATCTGACGCCATGAGAATCGCGCGCTCGTCCGCAATGGCCGGCGCATTCCCCCGTGCGCGGAGATTCGCGTCGAATTCAGCACGATATTCACTCGTCACAGGCGCAGGACTCATGAGAACGAGGCGAGCCGGCTGCGGGAGCGAAGCGTCCTGAGACTGGGTGATGGCATATAGCAGCGCAAGCATTCCTCCCCAGGAATAGCCAAGAATGGACGGAGACGTAATATCACATTCCTGGCATAGAGCCGCGAGGTCCATGACATGGTCCCGCCAACCGATAGGGCTATTGTCCGACGCCCTCGATTGGCCGCCGCCACGCTGATCGTAGAGCAGCAGATCGTACTTCTCGGCCAGATGCAGCATCTGTGGAAGGAGATACCGGTGATCGGCGCCGGGTCCCCCGTGAAGCAATATGAGAATCGGTCTGCCGGGCTCGCCGTATCGAGCCCAGTAGAGCGGGACCGATGTGGAGCTCGTGAAGCCGGCTTCGCGCGGGGCTGGGATCGGGAGAGGCACGATCCAAATTTAATCTCGACCGCCCCGGCGTCTTGGTTTGTTGCGTACAAACCACACTGTGTAGCGCGGATAAGTCAAATACGTACCGTGATCCACAACTCTCGCATTGGCAAATATCTCAGATTGCTCTAAGTCGTTGCAGCCCAACACGTTGTACTTGTCACAAAATTCTGAGTAAAACGGCATCCGCAATGCTACACAAATGATTGCGAGAAGGACCTGATCCTTATGGTGCTTCGTCGCCCGTTACTGGCCACTGCTCCCAATGGATCTGTGCGAGTCACGCAACGGGAGAGACATCCCCGGGCCTCCCTGGTTTGGGGCACTTTTTTTTGGAGACAGCTTCGTGAATAATCGGGTTACTTCGCTCGTCGCAGCAGCGGTTGCCGTTACGCTAGCCGGCGCTGGCACCGGTAACGCCCAGGCCGTCACCCCTGCCGGCACCTTCGGGAGCCTCCCCGTGGCCACTTTCGGTGGTACTGGAATCCCGAACAACGCAGTCATGACAGGAGGAGTGAACGGCGCCACGATGGGCCTTACGGCGACGCCACGCTATTCCGCTCCGGCCGTTACCAACGATGGTGCAGGTACGTTTTTCGCCGCCGCCGGCCCCAGCGCCACCAACCCAGCATACGCAGGCTGGAACTTCGACTTCTATACCGATGCCGGAACTTCCAATAGTCTGTTCAGGCTGTTCGTGGACCGGGATCCCGGACAGGGCACCAATCAGTGGGCGATGCAGCAGATTCCCCTCGGGACCTACCAGGACTCCTGGAACGAGGGAATGTCGTTTCTGAACGGCGCGTTCGATCCGAATACAGCTGGCGAATACTCGTTCCTGCTCGTCCAGTACACGCCGACCGGCCCCTACGGATACACTGAACAGTCCCGCGTTGCAATGAACGTGGACGTCGGTGCCACAACTACACCGGAGCCATCGTCGCTCGCGCTTCTGGGCACGGGCTTCGTTGGCGTCGCAGGTTTCGTCAAACGTCGCGTCAAGCGGGTGTAATCGCGGCTTTTCCAATAAGAAAGCACCGCAATCCCGTCATTGGGGTTGCGGTGCTTTTTGGTTTCATCGAGGCACGTAGTCCGCGGGGACTTTCGCCCGTTCCTATGTCATCGCGCGGTGAAATCCGTCTTTGAGCTAACTGCGCGGCAGGTCTCCGCGATCAGCTCGGCGACGTTGTTCACGTCGTTGAGCGATATCATCTCGCTCGGCGAGTGCATGTAGCGATTCGGGATCGATACGAGGCCGGTTGCAACGCCTTCGCGAGCGATGTGGATCGCATCGGCATCGGTTCCAGTGTCGCGACCAGCGGCATGCACGCTGAACGGAATCTTCTTTTTCTCGGCGACGTCGCGAAGCAGTCCGAACACTACGGGCGACACCACGGCGCCGCGCGTGAGAACCGGACCGCCATCGAGCTTCGCCTCACCGTGTTCCTTCTTCTCGATATTGGGATGGTCGATCGCGAACGTGACGTCGACTACGATCGCCATCTGCGGCCGCAGCGCAGCAGCTCCGACGAGCGCGCCTCCCCCGCGATAGGCGATCTCTTCCTGGGCGGTCGCAACGGCGACTACCTTCGCCTTGCCGGGCTTTTCGGCGTAGCGCCTGAGAGCCTCGAGAACTGTGAACGCACCAATGCGATTGTCGATCGAGCGCGACGCGATGCGCGAATTTGGCAGCTCGATTGCCCGCGCATCGATCACGCCTGGATCGCCGACCGAGAGCATCGTCAGACACTCCTTCTTGTCACGCGCGCCGACGTCCACCCACAGATCGCGCATCCGTGCACCCTTCTCGCGATCCTCCGGGCGAATGATGTGGATCGGGATCTTCCCCACGACACCGATTACGTCGCCATGGCGCCCGCTGAATCGAATGCGCTGCCCCACGAGAACCTGTGGATCCCAGCCCCCGATCGGAGCGATGTAGGCGTATCCATCGTCATCGACATACGTGACGATTACGCCGATCTCGTCGATGTGGCCGGCAAGCATGATCGTCGGCGACCCGGACGGGTTCACGACAGCCATTGAATTGCCGGAAACGTCCGCCGTCACCTCAGCGAACTTCGAAGCCTCGGCGCGCCAGACCTTGGCAGGCGCTCCTTCAAAGCCCGAAGGGCCGGGAGTGTCAAGAAGCTGCTTGAGAAACTCGATCGATTTTGGTGTAAACATGGTCGGATAATTTACCACGCCCCGGCCGCAGAGAGCGATCGGGGCGTGTTGGTCGATGGCGTGTCCATCCTTGAAAGATCGGCAGCTGGAGCCACAGTCTCAAAAAGACGGGGCACTCAGATGTTTGCAGCGGCCGGTCCATCGCCCGCTAGCGAAGGACCGCCTTTGCTATCGTCTGCAGCTGCATGTTGGAGGTGCCTTCGTAGATGGTGCCGATCTTGGCGTCACGGAAAAACTTCTCGACCGGATAGTCGGTCGTGTAGCCGTAACCACCGAACAGCTCGACGCAAAGCGACGTAACGCGCCCGCAGACCTGGGACGAGTACAGTTTCGCCATCGCGCCCTCTCGTGCGATGTCCTTGCCGGCGTCCTTGAGCCGCGTCGCGTTGTACACCATGAGGCGGGCCGCTTCGATTTCGGTCGCCGCCTGCGCCACCTGAAACTGGATAGCCTGCATCTCGGCCAGCGGCTTGCCGAACTGCTGGCGCTCCTTGATGTAGGCAATCGCAGCATCGAGCGCGCCTTGCGCAACGCCGATCATCTGAGCGCCGATCCCGATGCGACCCTCGTTGAGCGTCTCGATTGCAATCTTGTATCCCTGTCCAGCGGGGCCAAGCACGTTGGCGGCCGGAACCTCGCAGTTGTCGAGCAGCAATTCGACAGTGGAGGAGGCGCGAATGCCGAGCTTGTCCTCCTTCTTGCCCACCCCGAATCCGGGAAAGTCGCGCTCGATGATGAACGCGGTGATTCCCTTGTAGCCGGCGTTCGGATCGACATTGGCGAACACGACATACAGGCCAGCCTCAGCGCCGTTGGTGATCCACAGCTTACGGCCGTTCAGCACATATGAATCGCCGCGCTTCTCGGCGCGAGTTGCAAGTGCGAACGCATCGGATCCGGATCCGGCTTCGGAGAGCGCGTAGGAGCCGAGCGTGCCGCTGGTGAGCATGCCGAGATATCTGGCCTTCTGTTCTTCAGTGCCGTAGCGTGCTATGGGATAGTTGACCAACGTGTTCTGCACGTCGCAGACGATTGCAGCGGACGCGTCGACCTTTGACAGCTCTTCGACAGCCAGCGTGACCATCATTAGCGCACCGCCTGATCCGCCGTACTTTTCATCGACCTCGATTCCCATCAAGCCAAGGTCGAAGTATTGCGGGATGAGAGCGGGATCTATTTTTCCGGCCTTCTCCATGGCCTTGACGCGCGGCGCGACTTCGGTGGCGGCAAATGCGGCCACCGCATCGCGGAACATCAGCTCGTCCTCGGATAACATCGTAAGTGCTGGACGGATATCTTGCATTGTCGGCATCTTCGGGCAATGAGTACGGGTGGTTCAGGCGCGATTCCGGTATCTGGGGAAACGAGCCAGTATAGTATAGGTGAAAGTCCGGTCGTCCGCGACGGTATTCCGCGGCCCTTACCGCAGCCGAGATCACATGCGTGTCCTTCTCGTAGAAGATGATCCAGAGCTTTCCTCCGTCATCACGGACGGCCTGCGCAACGATCACATAGAGGTCAACGCGGCGCAGGATTTTGCGACGGGCCGCGAGCGGGCCCTGCTCGGGACCTTCGACGTGATCGTGCTGGACGTGCTCCTTCCGGGCGGCACCGGGTTCGATCTCTGCCGCATCATTCGGGAGCGAGGAATAACGACCCCGATCCTGATGCTCACCGCCCGGGACGCTGTCGAAGATCGCGTGCGTGGTCTCGAATCCGGCGCCGACGACTATCTGACGAAACCATTCGCGTTCATGGAGCTCACGGCGCGGATCAAGGCACTCGCGCGACGCCGTCCGGCCATCGCTCCGGAACACTACGACGTCGCCGATCTCCACGTCGATATTCCAACACGTGAGGTGACTCGCAGAGGTGTGAAGATCGCACTGACGGCGAAGGAATTCTCGCTGCTCGAGTTTCTCGTGCAAAACGCCGGCAACGTGGTGACGCGCGGTGCGATAACGGCCCACGTGTGGGACGACAATCACGATCCGTTCACGAACGTGCTGGAAGTGCTGGTGCGGAGGCTGCGGCGCAAGATCGACGACGGCTTCGAGCCCAAGCTGATACAAACGCTCCGAGGCGCGGGTTACAGGCTGGGCGTTTGACGGACAATCTCGCACGCCTTCGCAGGCGTCTCACGATATGGTACGCCGTGACGCTCGGCACCATCGTCGTCCTGCTGGGCGCCGGTCTGTTCATCGCAATACGGTCGCAGATCTCGTCGCAGCTGAATGCGTCACTCGCGATGGCATCCGACGCAATTCAGCGCGCCACCAGTATCCGCGAAGCGGAGCAGGCGTCGGCGTCGGGAGCTGTGATGGACGCTGTCGGCGAGCTTCGCATTCCCGACCGCGACCTGTATCTCTTCGACCACAATGCGAGGCCGTTGGTCCCGTCCACCGCGCCGGCGGCAATCACCAATGCCGCGCGAACCGCATTGCAGGATTCGACTGCCCTGCTCACTCTGTATCCTCCCAACGATCACGTACTGCGAGTGTCCGCGAAGCGGTTCCGTTCGCGCGGCGGAAACGTCTACGTGTCGGTTGCGGTCGCCGATCAGCTCGAGCTCGAGGATCAGTACGCCAACCTCATCCTCGCGTTCGGCGCGGCCGCGCTCGGCGCACTCGTATTGTTTGCCGCCGGCGGCTCGTTCCTTACACGCAAATCGATCGAGCCGGTAGAGCGTACGATGAACTACATGCGGCGGTTCATGGCCGATGCCGCGCACGAGCTGCGTACGCCGCTGGCAGTGGTCCGCAGCCGCGCCGAGGTCGCGCTCGCTTCCGGCGGTGATAGCGGCCGGGAGCGCGAGGCGCTGGTTGCCATCGAGCGCGAGGCCACCCGGCTTGGCAAGATCGTGGAGGACCTGCTGCTCCTCGCGCGGTCCGACGCCGGCGGCTGGCCGGTCACGATGAAGCGGATATTTCTGGATGACGTGGTGTCCGATGCGGTGAGCGCCGCCAGCGCGCTGGCATCGCGCAGCGGCGTCAGCCTGTCTCTGGATGCGTTCGAGGAAGCTTCGATAGACGGCGACGAAGCGCTGGTGCGCCAACTGACGATGATCCTCCTCGACAACGCCATCAAGTTCACGCCGTCGGGCGGATCGGTAACGGTGTCGGTGACCAGCTCGCCCCAGGGACCGCTGCTCGCAGTTGCCGATTCCGGAACCGGGATACCCAGCGACCAGATGGCGCACATTTTCGAGCGCTTCTATCGGGGCGATGCGGCGCGCGCCCGCGGTGACGGAGCGGGGCTTGGGCTGTCCATCGGCCAGTGGATTGCGGACGTCCATCACGCACGCATCACATTCCGCTCCGAACCGGGCAACGGCACGGTCGCCGAAGTCCGATTCCCCGCGCCACCGCGAGGCAGGACGCCTGAGTAATCGGCACCGGTTTGATTATGATTTGAAGATGCAAAACCCTTTTCAAGAGGCTCTCGTGTTCGCACGCTTTCTCTCGCTCGCCACGCTGGCGTTCGGGTCGGCCCTGGTAGCGGCGCCGCTTTGCGCACAAACGGCGACAAGCGGTTTTCATGTTACGCGTCGCATTGCTGTTGCCGGAGAGGGTGGATGGGACTACGTCACATTCGACACCGCGCGCAGCAGATTATTCATCTCGCGCTCCACGCGCGTGCAGGTGGTCGACGCAAATTCCGGCCAGCTCATCGCCGAGATTCCCAACACTGGTGGCGTGCATGGAATCGCTCTCGCCTACGGGCTCGGCAAGGGATACACGAGCAACGGTCGTGATACGACGGTGACGGTATTCGATTTCGTGACGCTCGCACCCAAAAAGGTGATCCGCGTTACGGGAGCAAATCCCGATGGAATACTGTACGATTCAGTCACCAACCGCGTATTCACATTCAATGGCCGCGGCCAGAACACGACGGCGATCGACGCTGTTGGCGATTCAGTCGTGGGCACGCTCGCTTTGGGCGGCAAGCCTGAAGCCGCCGTTTCAGACGGTGCAGGTCACATCTTCGTCAACATCGAGGACAAGAGCACCATAGTCGAGTTCGACGCCACGAAGCTGACCGTGCTTCATACATATCCGATTGCTCCTTGCGAGGAGCCTAGTGGATTGGCGATGGATCAGGCGCATCACCTGCTCTTCGCAGGATGTGGCAACAAAATGATGGGCATCATCGATTCCAACACCGGCCAGGTCGTGGCGACCCCGCCGACAGACGCCGGCACCGATGCCAACGCCTTCGATCCCGTGACCGGAACCGCATTCAGCTCGAACGGCGCTGGAACACTCACACTCGTGACGCAGCCCACGCCTGGAAAATTCACGAGCGAGAACATCCCGACCGAGCGAGGGGCGCGCACGATGGCACTGGATCCCAAGACGCACCGGGTCTATCTCATCACGGCCAGCTTCAATCCAGCGCCGGCTCCCACCGCAGCGCAGCCACGTACGCGGCCGAGCATGGTGCCGGGTTCATTTGTGGTACTGGTGGTCGGAAAGGAGTGACCTCGCGGGGCCGGTCGCGGCGTCAACTCGCGACGGCGACCGGCTTCACGAGAACGTCGGCGAACACCTCGAGGGCAAGCTCTGCCTTGCCGAATGGCGCTGATACCTGAACGCCCGCGACCATTGGCTGCACGCGCTCGAGCATTTCCCGCGCGATCGCGATCCCTTCCTGTATCGCGTGTTCCTTGGACACAGCATTAGCACGACGCATGCGCGCGATGATTTCGTCTGGCACGGTGACACCGGGCACTTCGTTCGCGAGGAATTCCGCATTTCTGACTGAAACGAGCGGCCAGATTCCGGCGACGACGGGAATCCGGAGCAACTCGATGCTGCGCAGAAACGTCTCGAGCTGGCCCGCGTCGAACACGGGCTGAGTAATCGCATACTCGGCGCCGGCTTCAACCTTCCATTCGAAGCGTCGTCGTTCGTTGGCGACATCGAGTGCAGCTGGATTCACCCCGACCCCTACAACAAACTGCGTCGGCTCGCCGATTGCATTACCGCCGGGATCCAGTCCGCGATTGAGACTGCTCACGAGGTTCGTGAGGCCGATCGAATCGATGTCGAATACGGCAGTCGCTGACGGATACGGCCCCATCTTCGGTGGATCGCCTGTGATCAGCAATAGGTTTCGGAGTCCTACGGCGGAAGCACCGAGCAGATCGCTGAGCATGCCCAGCAGGTTGCGATCGCGACAGCAGTAATGCGTGACGGTTTCGATGTGCGCGTTCTGCTCGATGAGCAAACTCGTGAGGACCGCGCCCATGCGACTCTGCGCGCGCGGACCGTCGGGGACGTTGATCGCATCGACGCCGGCGTCGCGCAACGCCGCGGCGTCGCGCAGCAGCTTTGACGCGTCCACGCCACGCGGCGGAACCAGCTCGACCGACGTTACAAATTCTCCGGCCGCGATTTTCTTCGCCCAGCGCGACCGATCACCGAAGGGAACGGGTGCGACACCGGTTGCCTTGTTCTCCGAAGGGACATGCGTGACTGTAGCGCGCGAAGTGCGCCCCGAGCGCGGGGCCAGCGGTCGCACACCTTCGGCGATCTCGCGGATGTGCGCCGGAGTGGTCCCGCAGCATCCGCCGATCAGCTTCGCACCGGCTACGACGAGATGGCGCGCATAGGTGGACATGTATTCCGGACTCGCCATGTACATCGTGCGCCCGCCAACGTCGCGCGGCATGCCCGCGTTAGGCTGCGCACTGAGCTTGCGTGCCGTGAGTGGCGCCATCTTCTCGATCGCCTCGAGAATCGTCTGCGGGCCGACGGAGCAGTTGAGGCCGATGATGTCTGCACCTGCGGAATCCAGCGCACGCACGATGTCTTCCGGAGTTGCACCGTACGCAGTGACGCCATCCGCATTGATGGCTACCTGCGCGATGACGGGCATTGCCGCATCGACTGCGCGCGCCGCAGCTATCGCCTGGGTCAGCTCGTCCAGATCCGAAAACGTCTCCAGGATGAAAAGATCGGCACCGCCGTCCTTGAGCGCCTGCATCTGCTCCGCGAAGATCTCGCGCGCATCGTCGCGCGACGTCGGTCCGTACGGCTCCAGGCGAACACCAAGTGGACCGACTGCACCGGCAACCAGAACAGCATCGCCAGCCGACGTGCGAGCCAGTTTCGCCGCAGCGGTATTGATCTGCCGCACATCGGCGGACAGACCGTGTTGCTCCAGCTTGATTCTGTTGGCGCCAAAGGTATTTGTCTCGATCACCTCGGCGCCGGCACTCACATACTCGTCGTGAATCGAGCTGATGAGCTCCGGCGCGCGAATGCTCAGCTCATCGTAGCACTGATTGATGAACACTCCGCGGGCGTAGATCATCGTCCCCATCGCGCCGTCGAAAACGACCAGCGCCTCGGGATCGAGCAGCCGCCTCAGCAGCGCGTCACGCAAGCGCAGGCTCCCGCTCTGCCGCGGCGCCACGCACAGCATAGTAGCGTGCCTCGGGATGGTGCATGATCACAGCCGCAGTCGATTGCTCCGGCATCAGTTGGAACGACTCGCTCAACACCATGCCGATCTCCTCGCTCGCGGGGAGCAACCTGAAGACAACTGCGTGATCTTCCAGATCCGGGCAGGCACCATAGCCCCACGAATAGCGTTTGCCCGAATCGATGCCCAACTCCGCCTTGACGTTTCGGTGACTCCATTCCGCCAACGCCTCAGCGGTCTCGACGCCGAGCCCGTGCCGGTAGTACGCCTCCGCATATTCGTTCGCGGCCTGCAGTGTGGCGAACTTTTCCGTGGCCGCATGGCCGACCGTCACAACTTGCAGTGGTAACACGTCGACGACACCCGAGTCGACCGAGCGGACGTAATCCGCGAGACAGAGCCGCTCGCGTCCTACCATTCGCGGAAATGTGAAGCGTGCGGTCTCGCGCTTGGTTCCGTCAGCTGCGTACGCACCGGCGTCATAAACGATGATCTCGTTGCCGGACGACTGCACCGGGAAATATCCGTACACGACTTCCGGCTTGAGCCACCCCTCGGCTTTCGCCTCCGCCTTGAGTCGCTCCAGGACGGGCTCGAACTCCTCGCGCACCGTGCGCTGATACTGCTCGCCCGAGCCGCGGGCGCCCCACTGGAGGCGATACAACTCGTCCAGATCGAGATACTCGAACACATCGTCAAGCGGAATGTCGCGCAGCACACGCGGTCCCCAGAACGGCGGCGTCGGGATCGGATTGTCGGCAGCGACGTCGCTCCGCGTCGTCGAATCCGTTCCCGCAGCGGTGTCCTTCCCTACCTGCGTATGCAGAAAGATGTCCTTGTGCGCATCAGCCATCAGTTTCTCGACGAAGTCGGCCTTGCGCGTGTCATCCTGCAGCACGTCCATGGTGTCGAGACCTTCGAACGCGTCTTTGCAGTAGAACACACCGGCATCATACGCGCGCTCTCCGTCCACGAACATCGCGCGCCGTCCGAAGCGCCGGTTGATCGCGGCGCCGCCAATCATCACGGGGATGTGGATGCCACGCTTGTCCAGCTCCTGAACGCACAACGGCATCTGCTTGGATGTAGAAACCAGCAATGCGCTCAACCCGATCGCGTCGGCATTGACCTCGATCGCCTTCTCGATGATCGTATTCACCGGGACCTGCTTGCCCAGGTCATATACGGTGTAGCCGTTGTTCGAGAGAATAGTATTGACGAGCGACTTTCCGATGTCGTGCACGTCGCCGTACACGGTCGCGAGCACCACGCGGCCCTTGGTGTATCCCTCGCTCTTCTCCAGGAACTTCTCGAGATGCTGCACGGCCTTCTTCATCACTTCGGCAGACTGCAGTACGAACGGAAGAATCAATTCACCGGCCCCGAACTTGTCGCCGACGTCCTTCATCGCCGGCAGCAGAACACCATTCAGCACGCGAACCGGATCGGTGCGCACGTTCGCGGCATCGAGCGCATCCTCGATCCCTTCCTTCTTTCGGTGCAACACCATCCAGTGAATCTTCTCATCCGCCGTCATGCCTGCCGTCGGATCTTCCTTGGCCGCCGGACCGGATGTACCTGGTTCCGGCGCCGCCGAGAAGTACTCGATGAACATCTGCAACGCATCGGGCCTGCGATTGAACACGAGATCGTCGGCGACCGCGCGCTCAGCAGTCGATATCTCGGCGTACGGCCTGATGTGCGCCGGATTCACGATCGCGGCGTCCAGCCCAGCCTGCACGCAGTGATGCAGGAACACCGAATTGAGCACCGAGCGCGCCTCGGTAGTCAATCCGAACGATACGTTTGAAACGCCGAGAATCGTTCCGACACCCGGCAGCTCGCGCTTGATGAGTCTGATTCCTTCGATGGTCTCTGCCGCGGAATCGATCCACTCCGCGTCACCGGTCGCGAGCGTGAAGGTGAGCGCATCGTACAACAGATCTTCGGGCGCAAGGCCATACTCGCCGACAGCTATGTCGTAGATCTTGCGAGCCACTTCCAGCTTGCGCTCACGCGTCTTGGCCATGCCGATCTCGTCGATCGTCAGCGCAACGACGGCTGCACCGTGCTTCTTGACGAGAGGCACGATGGATTCGATGCGTTTGCGGCCGTTCTCCATGTTGATCGAATTCACGATCGCGCGGCCTGGCACATGTTCCAGCGCTGCCGCAACGACGTTTGCTTCGGTGGAGTCGATCATGAGCGGCGCTTCGACGCCCATCGACAGCAGTTTCACAACCTGAGACATCTGCTCCGCTTCGTCCGATCGCTCGGTGACGGCGACGCATACGTCCAGCACGTGCGCGCCCGAATCCACCTGTTCGCGGCCAACCTCCACGATCGACTCGTAGTCCTCCGCGAGCAGAAAGCGCTTGACGCGACGCGAGCCCTGCGCGTTGACACGCTCGCCGACTATCAATGGCGGCGGCGTCTGACGCAGGGAAGTGGCGCGCATGGCCGAGGAGACCATCGGAAGACGCGGCTCCTCGCGCTCGCGCGTCGACGGCTTCGCTCCGGGTGCGCGCAGCTCGTTCACGCGCGTGACTATCGCTGCGAGATGCTCCGGGGTCGTTCCACAGCAGCCACCGACAATACGGACGCCGAAATCGCGTACGAACTCGCCAAGCGCGTCTGCCATCGGCGCGGGCTCGAGCGGATAGATCGCGTCGCCGGTGCCCGTGTTGAGCGGCAGTCCGGCGTTCGGAATCACCGACAACGGCAGCGTCGCGTTTTCCGCAAGGAACCGAATCGGCTCGCGCATGTGCTCGGGGCCGGTCGAACAGTTCAGGCCGATCACATCCACGTGCAGTGATTCGAGCGTCGTCATCGCGCTCGCGATGTCGGTGCCGAGCAGCATGCGGCCACTCACGTCGAGTGTCACCTGCGCCTGCACGGCGACACGCTTCCCCATCTCCTGGAACGCGCGCTCGATGCCGACAACCGCCGCCTTTACTTCGAGAATGTCCTGCGACGTCTCGATGAGAAGCACATCCGCGCCGCCCTCGATGAGCGCCTTCGCCTGCGCGCAGTAGTTGGATGCGAGCTCTTCGAAGGTCACCTTCGACAGCACGGGATCCGTGCTGGACGGGAGCATTCCGGTCGGACCCATGGAGCCGGCCACGAATCGTGGACGATCCGGCGTCGCGAACTTGTCGCACGCGGCGCGGGCAAGCTGCGCGGCCTTCACGTTCAGATCGTGCGCCCTGTCCAGCAGCCCCCACTCTTCCAGTCGGCGCGGCGTCGATTGAAAGGTGCACGTCTCGACGACATCACACCCGACAGCGAGGAACGATTCGTGAATTTCCTGAATCACATCCGGCCGCGTGAGCACCAGGTTGTCATTGCATCCTTCCAGCGCCTTGCCACCGAAATCGTCGGGGGTGAGATGATAACGCTGGATGTTGGTTCCCATCGCGCCGTCGTAGACGAGGACGCGGTCGGCGAGTGCGGCGAGATACGCGGACGAAATGGAGCGGTCGGGAGAGCTTGAAGTAGTCATACCACCGTAAATACAAAAAGAGGCCCGGCGGGGAGCGCCGGGCCATGAGGGGCGCTTTAGCGAAAGTTTTACGTGGTCGCAATTTGCCTGAAATCGCCACGGGTATCGGTTGTCTCGAACGATAGCCCCGAAAGCCACCCGGGACAAGGGCCGTCCATCCGATAAGCCGGATGGACGGATATAGTTCTCTACATCCCGACCATCCGCAGGAAGGCCCACTCGAGAATCCCAAGCAGGAAGTACGCTACGATCGGCGTGATATCGAACATGCCGAGCCGAGGGACGATGTCCCGGAGTGGGCGGAGCAGCGGCTCGGTAAGGGCGAACGCCCAGCGCACCCAGCCGGAAAACGGCGATATCGGCAGCCAGGAGACGAGAACCACGATTATGATCGCGAGCCGCAGGACGTCGAATGTGAGCTTCACGAGCATGACGAAGAGCCCGGCTGGACCCGATGACGCCGCGAAGATCATCGCCACGAGCCCCTGGAGCACGAAATCGAGGCCGCTGATGATCACGATTCCGATGAACACCGCTCCGACCAGAGCCCAGATCGGCGCCGAACTCGGACTTCCACCCGCGCGTACGATGCGCCGCTCGATGGGTGCCACCATGGGATCGACGAACCGGCGAATGGTCCGTGCCATCGGATGAAATGGGTTTATCCGTCGGGTCCGAACGAGCCAGTCCAGCAGAAAGGCGATCGCAAGGATGACAACAGCGACCGCGACTACTGTGCGGACCGCGCCGGCGAAAAGAGCAAGGAAAGGAAGCAGGGCCATCATTTACCGGGTGAAGGATTCGCGGCTGGTTCCGGAAAGGGCTGATTGGTCGATCGTTTCACGTCGTACACGAACGACTGCACCTTCCCGTCAGACAACTTTACGGTATAAAAGAGTTGCGCGTCGTCCGCGACGGAGTTCATCGCGATGATGCTGCCGCCGGCGGGAATCGGCAAATCGCTGCGCGGCTCCAGCCGTATGGCGGGTCCGCCGCCCATGAGCCCGCGCGGGCCCATTCCCCGGTCCGAGCGTCTATTGTCGCCCTCTTTCTCCCGGGCCTTCCTGAGCGAATCCATGCGCTCGCGCATCTCGTTGCGCAACACTGACGGATCCTGCGGGCCGTACAGGCGCGCACTCGTTGCGCCGGTCGCAGAGCGATACACCGCGACGAGATACTCGTCACCAGCCGTCCTTGCGAACAACAGGGTGTCGTCCGCCTGGGGAATGAGCGACGGCCAACGCGTCTCGCGGATCACGTCGGTGTTGGCGAGAATGATTCTGCCGCGCGGAGCGTCACGGTCGGTCTGCAGGAAAAAATAACTTCCAGCATTGTCCACGAATTCGTAGCGTGAATCGAACGATTGCACAAGCTTAACGACGGGCGCGCCGAAATTGGGCTTGCCGGGATCATCGAGATCGATGAAGTAGATGCGTGTGTGCGAATCCGCAGGATACGAGATGGTGAACACCGCGTAATGGCCGTCGTCGCTCACACGCGCCGCGTAACGCCACTCGGGATGATCGAACTGGCTGAAGATCAGTGCGTCATTCGATTCGGCGCGGCCGAGTCCGTGATAGTAGATGCGCTCGCGCCCATTCGCAGAATCCTGACGCACGTACAGAAAGCCCTTTTCGTCGTGCGACCAGGGGGCAGGCGAGATGCGAGCGTAGTGCAAGACATCGGGAAGATCTCTTCCCGTCTGAACGTCACGAACGCGAACCTGATATGGTCCCGTGCCCGTTGCCGCGCCGACTCCGTAAGCGACGTAGCGGCCGTTTGGCGAGGGCGCGACGATGGAGAAGCTTCCGGCCGGAAGCAGCATGCGCGGAGCGACACCTTCTCCGCTACGCACCTGCAGCGCACCCGACGCGTCAACGTCGAAGTACTGCCTGCCGGTCTTGAACGGCGCGAGCAGACTCGGCGGCGTCAGCTCCGTTATTGCAGAGCGTCCCGGAGCGTTCGCAGCCGTACTCTGCGCAACAACTGTGGTCGGGACGTAACCGCCAACCAGAATGGAGAGAGCCAGCCAGCGAATGTGTCGGTGCATGGGATGGGAGTGGTTGCGTCTGAATCTACGGCAACGTGCGACGTGCCACAGCCAACTGTACGTCGCTGCCACGTTGCGTGTTATCCGATCCTAGATACACCGATGACCCCCATTCCGCACCGATCGAACGCCATAGATTTGTGGGCGGCCGTGCAAGGCCCGCATGTGAACCAACAATCGAACGCACCATGCCCGAATCGAAGGACCGCCGCTACTGGCTCCTCAAGAGTGAGCCAACCTGCTTCTCATACGACGACCTGCTGGCCTCACCCGGCCGGACGACCTACTGGAGCGGCGTGCGTAACTACCAGGCCCGCAACTTCATGCGTGACGACATGAAGAAAGGCGACGGGGTGCTCTTCTATTACTCCGGTGCCGATCCCGCCGGTATAGTGGGGACGGCAGAGATCGTGCGGGAGGGCTACCCTGATTTTTCCGCGTGGAACCCGTCGGACGAGCATTATGACCCCAAGAGCAGCGAGGCCAGCCCGGTCTGGTACATGGTCGACATCCGGGCCGGCGACCGATTCGAGAACTTCCTCGACCTCCCGGGCCTGCGGCACGTCCGCGAGCTGGAGAAGATGGAGCTGCTTAGAAAAGGAAGCCGGCTCTCGGTGCAGCCGGTCCGCCCGGACGAGTGGGCGACCATCCTCCGGATCGGCGGAATATCCCGCCGTGGGCGCTCGCGAGCTCGTTGACGGCATGGCCGGACCCGAGTATGTTACTGACTGGTCAGTAACATACCGAAAACACATATGTCAGCAGAAGTTACGGAACCGCGCTGGCGGCGGCTTCCGGAAGAACGCCCCCAACAGATACTGCACGCTGCGCTCGAGGTATTCGGCGAGCACGGCCTTGCAGGTGCACGCCTGGAAGACATTGCCAGACAGGCCGGCGTGTCCAAGGGCACCATATACCTCTACTTCCCGAACAAGGAAGCGCTGTTCCGCGAGATGGTACGCTCGACCATAGTCGAGGCAATCGTCGCAGGCGAGGGGATTCCAGACACCGGCTCGGCGCGTGAGCAACTGCTCGCATTCATGCAGCACTACTGGGCTTTCGTGCGCACGCCGGCATTCTCGGTGATCTACCGGGTCGTCGTGAGCGAGCTGCACCACTTTCCGGATCTGGTGGAGTTCTACAGCGCCGAAGTCATTGCTCGCACTCAGAAACTTCTCTCCGGCATAATACGGCGTGGCATCGATGCTGGAGAGTTTCGTGCGTTGGATCCAGCGGTCGCGGGGCGGATGCTGATCTCTCTCTTCAGCACGAGCGCCATGTGGTGCTGCAAGCGAAAGTACTTCCCTCACCTTCGCAACCGGCCGGACGAACAGATATACAACGAGCTGGTTGACTTCTACCTTTCCGCGCTCCGCGCGGTACCTCAATAATGAAAGGCAAATTCACCACGTGCATGGCGCTTGTGTTGAGCCTGGGCATTGCATCGGGCATGGCGGTGCAATCACTGGTAGCACAGGACACGACCACGGCGCCGGTACCATCCACATTATCGATCGGCGATGCGGCTCGCATTGCCGCTCGCAACAGCGCGCCGGCGCAGGGCGCACGGATACGTGTAACCGAGGCAGAAGCGCGCGTGCGCCAGAGCCGCGCGGACATGTTGCCATCGTTGAAGGCGTCCGCGTCGCAATTCACTCGAACGCTCAACACCGCGTCATTCGGTTTCTCGCTTCCCGGGCTCAATCCGAACGGACAGATCATCGGCCCGTTCCACGTGCTCGATGCGCGCGGAAGTGCGGAGGCGCCGTTGTTCAACTTCAGCGCTTTCGCGCGGTACCGCGCCGCTGGTGCGGCGGTCAAGGCGAGCAGCGCTTCTGCGACAGTCGCATCGGAGCAGGCAGGCTCACAGGCTGCGCTGGCGTACATCCAGGCGCTGCGTGCTGAAGACGATCTCCGCGCGCGCGGCGAGGACAGTGTGCTCGCTGCCGATCTCGTGAACGTTGCACAGGCTCAGCTCGACGCCGGGACGGGCATCGCCCTGGACGTTACCCGCGCGCAGGCGCAGCTCGCATCGACGCGCGCCGGTCTCATCAACTCGCGCGCGGCGCGTGACCGCACGCTCATTGCGCTTGCGCGCGCGCTCAACGTTCCGGCGCGCACGCCGCTCGTTCTGACCGATTCACTCGGCAGCATGGACACCACAGCCGTGACCACCGACGAGGCGGCAGCCACCGAGCGGGCGTTGCGGAACCGACCCGATCTGCTCCAGGCAGCGGCACGCATTGCAGCCGCCCAACAGGCGGTAAGCGCTATTCGCGCCGAGTACCTGCCGACCGTGTCGCTCGTCGCCGACGATGGCGTCAACGGACTGTCGGTGCATCACATGTTGAATACTTACGAATACGGTCTTCAGATATCAGTTCCGGTTCTCGATGGACTCCGTCGCTCCGGCCGCATTCAGGAGCAGCAAGGTCTGGTGCGCGAAGCGC
This sequence comes from Gemmatimonadota bacterium, assembly GCA_040388625.1. NCBI lineage: Bacteria > Pseudomonadati > Gemmatimonadota > Gemmatimonadota bacterium. The sequence goes on from JAZKBK010000006.1 coordinate 248,077, forward strand.
AGGTGCAGCAGCAGGACATCCGGCAGCAGGCCGCCGCGGACGTCAGTACCGCGATCCTCGACCTGCACGCAGCGGAGCAGCAGGTGCAGGCGACGCGGGAACAGCTGAGGCTGGCCGAGCAGGAAGTCTCGCAGGCGCGCGAGCGTTTTCGCGCGGGAGTAGCCGGTAACGCTGACGTCATAACGGCTCTGCTGGGACTCACCACGGCGCGCACCTCGGTCATCGATGCGCAAACGAATTTCCAGACGGCTCGCGTCGCGCTCGCGCGCGCGCAAGGCGTCGTCACGACCCTTCCCTGAGCACTCACTCTCTCGTAAACATGGCAAGCGAACCCGGCAGCAAGCGCAAGATCATCATCCCCATCGTCATTGTAGTTGCGGTCGTCGCGGCGATATGGGGCTTCAGGACGTGGAGTTATTCACGCAGTCATGAGAGCACTGACGACGCGCAGGTGGACGGCCACATCGTTCCTGTGCTCGCCAAGGTTGGCGGCTACGTGACCAGCGTCGCGGCGGACGAGAATCAGCACGTGAACGAGAATCAGATTCTCGTGACACTGGATGACGCGGAGTATCGCGTTCGTGTCGAGTCGGCGCAGGCCGATCTCGCCGCGGCGGAGGGCGTCGCTGGAACCAGGACGACCGAGGGTCAGGCTGAAGGCCAGGTGGCCACCGCGTCGGGGCAGCGGTCGCAGCTCGATGCCCAGGTCATCGCGGCGCAGGCGGCCAACACGAACGCGCAGGCGAATCTGGCGAGAATGAAGGACCTGGCAGCGAAGCAGATCGTGTCGAAGCAGCAGCTCGATGCTGCGCAGGCAGCAGCAGCAGCGGCCGAAGCGCAGTTGCTCGCGGCGCAGCGCCAGGTCACGACAGCGGGTTCGCAGATATCCACCGCGCAGGCCGGCGTGCGAATCGCCGAAGCACGGTCGAGCGCCGCACAGGCAGCGCTGGACAACGCGAAGCTGCAGTTGAGCTATACTCGCATCACGGCGCCCGCGAGCGGTCTCGTTGCACGCAAGCAGGTCGAGGTTGGCCAGCTCGTGACAGCCGGCCAGCCTGTGATGAGCATCGTGGCGGACACGGGCATGTGGGTGACGGCGAATTTCAAGGAGACGCAGCTCAACGACATCAAGGTCGGCCAGCCGGTCGAATTCGACGTCGATGCCTACGGCGGTTGCACTGCACGCGGGAAGGTCGAGAGCCTGAGCGGCGCGACTGGCGCAAAGTTCGCGCTTCTGCCACCTGACAACGCAACCGGGAACTTCACCAAGGTCGTTCAGCGCGTACCGATTCGCATCGCGGTAACGAATGGATGCCCCGATCATCCTTTACGGCCTGGCCTCTCGGTAAACGTCCACGTAGCGACCCAGTAGCGCACGAGGTAGACGCACCCGGGAGCGCGGTAAGTGATGGCGCTGGGCAGGCGGGCGGTCCGCCGGGGTTTAGATTTCCCGGCGGTGTCCCCACCTCCCAGCCCCTCAACTCAACGCGTGAACGAGCCGTCGCGTAATTCTTCTGACGAGCGGTTACTGACCGCCGCTGCCCAGCGGGGCGACCAGGCGGCGTTCGGAATGCTCGTACAGTTGCATGCAAAGCGTGCGTATGCGGTCGCACGGGCGATTGTGACTGTGCACGAAGATGCGGAGGATGCTGTTCAGGAAGCTTTCGTCCGCGCGTATCAGGCGCTGGACAGATTCAATCTGGAGCAGTCGTTTGGACCGTGGCTCAACCGGATCGTGGCCAACGCGGCACTGGATCTTGCAAGGCGACGGAAGGTACGTACAACTGATGAGCTGCACGAATCGCTCGCGGGAAGCTTTCGTGATCCTGGTGAAGCGGACGAGCTTCGGCGCCGGTTGGGTGAAGCACTGGCGCAATTGCCTGAACGCATGAGATCGGTGCTGGTCTTGCACGACATAGAAGGGTTCGCACACTCCGAGATAGGAAAGACGCTCGGGATACCGGAAGGAACGGCGCGATCGGACCTGCACCACGCTCGACAGCGGCTGCGGGGAATGTTGCGCGACTTGAGGAACGACTGATGACGGACAACCAGATCAGGCTCGACGAGCCGCTGCCCGACAAGGTGATTGCGACCGTGCGCGACATGTATGCGCCGCCTGACGGCGACGCGTACTGGAGTGTGCTCGAGTCGCGCATAATGGCGCGCATCGGTGACTCTGCGGCAGGCCGGTGGTGGATGGTGGTCGGGAGCTGGGCGCGCGGTGGTCTCGTTGCCGCGGCGGCGATCATAGTGGCGGCGGTCGTCGGCGCGTTGCTGATTCAGGCACACGATCGGGATCTGCGCACGGCATATGAGTCGGCCACACAGCCCAGCATCACGCAACAGGTAACCGTGCCGACTGGCGCGCTGAGCGAGCGTGACGGTCCAGATACGCGTGGCGCGACCTTCCGCGACGTAATCTCCTCTCACTAGCACTTGATGCAACAGTCCAAACTGGTCGCGGCCCTGGTGATCATCGGTGCATTCGTCGCTGGCGGGGCCATTGGCGTTGCCGGCGATCGCGCTTTGCGCCCGGACAACGCAAGCGGACCAGTCGATTCCCGCACCTTCTGGAATCGCACCGCGACGGAGTGGGGACTGACCTCCGCCCAACGAGCAGTCGTCGACTCGCTGATGGACGCACAGCGGAAGAAGATCTCCGCGATCTACAAGCCGCTCCGCCCGACGCTGGATTCGGCCGATGCACTGGCCCACCTCGTGAGCGACAGCACCCAGGACGCGCTTCGCCGCGTCCTCAATCCCGAGCAGCAGAAAAAGCTCGACGCCCTGCGCGCCGAGATGCGGAAGCACGACGCCGCGCGCCGCGCGCGACGGATGAAGATGTAGGGCAGGCACGGGGGCCTGCCCGTACGATCATCCGCCCTGCCCCGTCGAAAAGCATTGACGGCGGCGCGATATTACGGGATGACACAAAGTGCGCAGCGGCAGGTTCCACCGTCGATCGGCGCAAAGCCGGACCTCCATACCTTCGAGCACCACTGGCAGGACGAGGCCGACGCGGCCTACCTGTACGACATCCTGGCCGACCTCGAAAAGGATACTCACAAAAGTGATGTCTTCCGCCGACTCTCGGCGGTCGAAAGCCGACATCTCGAGATCTGGGCGAGGCTGATCCGCGAGAACGGCGGAACTCCAAAACAATTCAGGCCCACCGCGCGCACTCGACTGCTCGCGGTGCTGGGCAAGCTGCTTGGACCCGGGTTTCTGCTCCCCATGCTGCTCGCGGAAGAAGGACGCGAGGTGAAGGGCTACATGGACATGCACCGCGCAACGCCGCGCGGTGCACCGGGCGGCTCGGAAGCCCTGCTGCTCGCGCGCGAATCCGCCGAGCACGCCACCGAGCTTTCCGCGATTACAGGGACCAGCGAGGAGCCGTGGCATCGGAAGGGATCGGGCGGATTCCTGCGTAACACGGTTTACGGCTTCAACGACGGTCTCACGGCGAACTTCGGTCTCGTCGCCGGCGTGCTGGGGGCGGCGGCTGCGTCACCGCAGCACATGGTGATCGTCGCTGGCGTCGCCGGACTGATCGCAGACGCGTTGTCGATGGGATCGAGCGGTTATCTCGCGGCCAAGAGCGAGCAGGAAGTCTATCAGCATGAGATCGAGATGGAGCGCGACGAGATTGCGCTGATGCCCGAAGTGGAGCGCGACGAGCTCGCGCTCATGTATGAGGCCAAGGGGATGGAACGCGGTGTCGCCGAACAGCTCGCGCAGGAGATCATGCACGATCCCGAGCGGATGCTCCGCGAGCAGGTTCGGGAAGAGCTCGAGATCGGCGAGCCAAACATGTCGCCGCTGCGCGAGGCGTGGCTGACCGGAGGCGCAACTGCAATTGGTGCGTTGATACCGGTACTGCCGTTCTTCTTTCTGACCGGGCGATCGGCAGTAATAACATCGTTCGTAATCGCGATGGCGAGCCATTTCTTCGTTGGCGGATTGAGATCGGTTTTCACGGGCCGCGGGTTGTTCCGGTCCGGGTTCGACATGTTCGTCGTCGGGCTCGGCGTCGCGGCTGTCGGCTACTACGCGGGAGAATGGGTGGCACATCTGCTATGATGAAGATCACACACGCAGCGCTCGCGTTACTCGTCACAGGTGCGACAGGATGCGTCCTTGTCGCCGGTAACAGCGGCAGTTTTTCGGCGTATCCGACGGACTCGCAGCGGATCGAGGCGCGGTCCGAGATTGTCAGCATGATGGACGCATCCGCGCGCGCCTGGACGAGGGGTGATCTGGATGGTTTCATGGACTCGTACGAGTCGGGCAGCGGAATTACTTACGTTACCCCAACCGGCGTGGTCCACGGTCGCGATGCAATTCGCGCGCGATACGCACCGCGCTTCGCTCGTGGAGCGCGACAGGATTCACTTTCGTTCGAGAACCTCGAGGTGGATCTGCTCGCGCCGGATCTCGCGAACGTCATCGCCTATTACAGGCTGAGTCGCGGCGACTCTACCGTTGCCCGCGGGCCGACGAGCCTCGTGATGCGCAGGCGCGACGGACAGTGGCGCATCATCCACGACCATTCTTCGTGATCCATGGTCCCGCATCGCAGTGGCGTCCGCGGACATTGCCTGAGACATCGCGGTGACGACGCTCACGTCCTGCGGCTCGCCACGGTCGCGGGGCGATCAGGGATGACCGGGCCTTCGGCGGCCAGGGAGAATGCATGCAGTAGGCGTTGAAATTCGACGTTATCGACCTAGCACCAGTGTAGGGCAGCCCCTTACACGGGAAAGTGGGACTTGCCCGACAGTCGCAAGCCGATGCGAGTGGTATGATTCCGAATCACCGTTGACGCGAGAGTGTGCTTTGCGGTCATCACGATGTGTACGTTGAAGCAATCGGACGAGACCGGACACGCTGCGCTGGACGATGTCGCGCCGCGCGATACGACCGCTCCCGCGACGACGCTCGCTCCGCCGCACGGGTCGCCGGGTGCGGTGTCCGCGCGTTACCGCAGGCGCGCGGGAGCGTTCATCGCGATCCTCGCGATCGGAATCATCATAGCGATTCGCCACTACATTCCAGGACTCCTGGGTGCGGCGATTCTCCACGTGCTGTGCCTGCGTGCATATCGCCGCCTGGCCAGCCGCATGCGCCCGAAAAGGGCTGCGCTGGTAGTCGCATTGGGAATGGCAACCCTGTTTCTCATTCCTATAGTGTGGCTCTGCGCAGTGGCGCTTGCGCAGTTTCCTGACACGGTGGCTCGTGTAGTCCAGAGCACGACTTTCCGTCGTCTCGCCGAGCTTCAGATCGGTCCCTTCGACGTTGGCGCGCAGTTCTCGCGAATGCTGGAGTCGCTTGCGACATCCGCACCGAAGCAGGTCTTTTCGCTGGCGGGGAGTGTCACACGCGGCATTCTGAACCTTCTGATCGCGACCGTCGGTCTCTATTACCTGTTGTATCGAGCCGATGATCTATGGGCGCGCGTTCGACCGCTCATTCCATTTTCCGCAGCAGGTGCGGATGCACTGCGGTTGCGTTTTGGCCTCGTAACGGAGGCGACCCTGCTCGGCATGCTCGCAACGGGAATGGCACAGGGCACGACCGTTGGCCTCGCGTTCTGGATCGTGGGTCTTCCCAACCCGATCGTGTGGGGAATGGCAACAGCGATTGCGTCCATCTTCCCGATTCTCGGCAGCGCGCTCGTCTGGGGGCCGGGAGTACTCGTCCTTGTTGCAAACGGGCGCTACGGCGCGGCTGCGGTGCTCGCGCTCATCGGCGGCGTCGTGGCATCCAACATCGACAACATCATCCGGCCACTGATCTATCGCCGCGTGTCGGGCATTCATCCGTTGGCGACCCTGGTCGGTGCGTTCGCGGGAGTTGAACTGATGGGAATCACAGGGCTCCTGATGGGACCTCTCGCAATTTCGTACCTGTTCGAGCTGCTGCGCCTGTATGAGAGTGAGTTCGGCGAGCTGGCGACACAGCAGTAAGCACTCGATTCTTCCGCGGCTGGTTCGCTAGCCACAACCACACCCAATTTCCGGAGGCCTGCATGCAACAAGAGAACGAGACAGAGACAGCAGTTGGGAGGATGACCGCAGGGGTGACCGGATTGAATTTTCGCGGTCGCGTGGTACTGCTCGCGAGCGATGGCTCTCCGGCTGCACAGGCCGGCGCGCGCATCACTGCCGCGCTCGAACGCGAGCGCGGTGCGACACCGGAAATCCTGCACGTGTTCGATCTCAGATCCTTTCCTACCGTGCCATTCCTGGAAGAAGCGCTCGGCGCGGGCGATCAGATGCTTGGCGAAGCAGCCCACGGCGAGCAGCGACTGGAGGTCATCGCACAACTGGCCGGCGTGGCGCCGGAGGCATCGCGTTGGCCAGTTCACATCGCCGCTGGAACTCCGGCTGTCCAGATCGTGACGCACGCCGAAAAGCTGAACGCCGCGCTCATCGTCGTTGGGCTGCGACAGCACGGTCGACTCGACCGCATCATCGGCGATGAGACGACGCTGCAGGTACAACGACATTCCACGTGCGCCGTATTTGCCGCGCGCGGAGACAGCACCGGATTGCCGCGGCGAATTGTCGCAGGGATCGATTTCACGCGAGCGAGCGTTGCCGCCGCTCGGGCGGCGGTGGATATCGCAATGCCGGACGCCAAGATGACACTCGTCCACGCGCAGGAACCGGACGACGGTTCCATCACCGATGACGGACACGCGGTGGTGAACAGCCTCGGAGTGGCTCGTGCGTTGGAAGAAGTTCGCAACTTTCTCGTGAGCCAACTACCAACCGACAGCCCTGTCACGATCGACACGCTCGCCGGATCGGGCCGGCCATCCGAGCTTCTTCTGAGCACGGCGGAGCGAGTCAACGCAGATCTCATCGCGATAGCAAGCAGGCGGCACGGACCCGTAGCCCGTCTCATGCTCGGGTCGGCTGCGGCCGAGCTGGCACGCGCATGCGTCACGTCACTTCTGCTGGTACCGCCAGTTTCATGAGTGCATCCTTCGGGGCGAATACACGTCCGCGCGTGATACGCACCGAGGGCGGATAGCCAAAGGCACCGTGTGGCGCTCTCCTCTACTGGCAATCATGAATCTGGCGGAACGCTGACGCAGGGCGTCACCGTCGCGTGGCACTCGCTCGACGCTGATGAAGCGCTGCAGCGAATCGGAGCGTCACGGCACGGACTATCGGAGGCCGAAGCGGAGCGCCGGCTCGTAACGTGCGGCCGCAACGTCATCCAGGTGGTACGCCCGGAGCGTGCCTGGCGAATCCTCCTGCGACAATTCGCCAGTGTCATTGTTCTCCTGCTCGTAGTGGCAGCGCTTTTTGCGCTGTTCTCCGGTGACGTCGCTGACGCAATCGCAATCGCAGCCGTGCTGGTGCTGAATATTGCCATCGGCTTCGCCACCGAGATCAAAGCGCGCCGTGCGATGGAAGCGCTCCGCCGCATGGATGCGCACCAGGCGACCGTCATCCGGGACGCAGTTGTCAGACGGATAGACGCGGCCAGGGTTGTCCCTGGCGACGTAATCGTCATGGAAGCGGGAAGTGCCGTACCTGCAGATGCACGGATACTGACCGCAATGGAACTGACGACGGTAGAAGCACCGCTGACGGGTGAAGCACTCCCCGTATCGAAGCGCGCTGCACCGCCGGCAGCGATCGACGCACCGCTCGGCGACCGAACTTCAATGCTGTACATGGGCACAACCGTTGTCACAGGAAGCGTCACCGCCGTCGTGGTTGCGACGGGAAGCGGAACCGAAGTCGGACGGATTGGCATGCTTGTGTCCGGCATCTCCGACGAGCCGACGCCGCTGGAGAAGCGGCTCGACGTGCTTGGACGACAAGTCGTGTTCGCGGCAATCGCGGTCGGAGTCGGGGTAGCCGTTCTCGACTTTGCGCACGGCAGTCCGCTCGCGTCGGTATTTCTCATAGCCGTTGCAATCGCGGTCGCGGCAGTACCGGAAGGACTGCCGGCAGTAGTAACGATTACAATGGCTGTCGGCGTACGACGCATGGCGAAACGGAAGGCAGTCGTGCGGCGAATGTCGATGGTCGAAAGTCTGGGGTCGGTGACCGTAGTGTGCACCGACAAGACGGGAACGCTGACGCTCGGTGACATGACCGCCGTTGCATTCTGGACGCCCGATGGTGTTGCATGGCCGGACGCTGGAACCGAGATCGCCGTCAGCGGCGCTGGTTACAGGCCGGAGGGTGAGTTCCTTGTAAACGGAGTACCGACGCCTGCGAGCGACCTTCCGGCACTCCACCGATCGCTGGTTGCAGGCTCCATGGCAAACCGCGCGAATCTCGCTCACACGCGCAGCGACGAGTGGCGTGCGCAGGGCGATCCGACGGAGGCGGCTCTTCTCGTGGCGGCACGCAAGGGTTCAATCGATCGTGCCGAACTGCTGCATACGATGCCCGAAATCGCGGAGCTGCCGTTCTCGAGCCAACGAATGGTGATGGCGACGTTTCATCGCTCGTCCACCGGCGCGATCCAGACATTCGTGAAAGGAGCCCCCGACCGCGTGCTCGCTCGCTGCACCACCGCCGCGACACCGACCGGCGATCGAAATCTGAGCCCAGTCGCGCGGAGTACGGTGCTGCGCAGCAACGAAGCGCTGGCGGCCCGCGGGCTACGTGTGCTAGCGCTCGCAGACGGCCAACCGCAGGGTACGGACGAAGCGAGTCTGCAGAACCTGTGCTTCCTGGGCCTGGTCGGGATGTTTGACCCGCCCGCGCCGGGAGTAGCCGAGACGATTCATTCGTTGCGCACGGCGGGCATACGCACGATCATGCTTACCGGCGACCAACGACTCACCGCAAGCGTCATTGCGCATGCGCTCGGTGTTGCTGCAGAGGGCAGCGAGGCACTCGACGGAGCCGAGATCGACGCGCTATCGGACACCGCCCTCGCCGCGCGACTGGAATCGGTGAGCGCATTCAGCCGAGTGAGTCCGGAAGCGAAGCTGCGAATCGTCGCGGCCTTGCAGATGGACGGAAACGTCGTTGCGATGCTCGGCGACGGCGTCAACGATGCGCCGGCTCTTGCGCGCGCGGACATCGGTGTCGCGATGGGTGGTCGCGGCACGGACGTAGCCAAGGAAGCGGCCGGCGTCGTTCTGGCAGATGACCGGTTCTCCACGGTTGCTGTCGCCGTCGAAGAAGGGCGCGTGATCTACAGCAACATCAGGCGCTTCGTGTTCTATCTGCTGAGCTGCAATCTCGCAGAGGTTCTCGTGCTGTTTGCGGCTGCGATCGCCGGTCTCGCGTCTCCCCTCCAGCCACTCCAGATACTCTGGCTCAATCTGCTGACTGACACATTTCCGGCGCTTGCGCTTGCCATGGAGCCATCCAGTCCAGGCGTAATGACGCGACCTCCGCAGAATCCGCACGCACCGTTGCTGTCGCGGCGACTCGTCCTGACCTCAGGCGGATATGCGCTTCTAATTGCAGCCGCCACGTTCTCCGCTTTACTATGGGGTCTATCGGAAACTGGCGGCGATCGCATCCAGGTGGTTCGGCATGCCGGAACGCTCGCCTTTATGACCCTCGCGCTTGCTCAGATCACGCAGCTCGTCAACGCTCGAAATCTGCCAGGCGACGTGGGCACGCGGCGGATCAACTGGTACGTCGCAGCCGCGGCGGGAGTCGCAGTGGCGCTGCAGCTGGCAACCGTTTACGTGCCTCCGCTCGCGAGAGTGCTGGCCGTCACTCCGATCGACCTGACGGACATCGCCGTCATAACTGCGCTTGCGCTGGCGCCACTCTACGGCGGCTATATCTTTCGATTCGCCGCCGCGAAGTGGCCGCGCTCAGACAGCTATGCTGAGCAACCGTCCAGGAACATGCACGACCTTCTTCGGCGATGACGCAACGAACTTCGCGATAGACTCGTCCTTCATCGCGAGTGCGAACGCCGCATCCTGTGTGATGTCACGCGGCACACGGATCTTGCCACGCACCTTCCCGTTCACCTGAACCACCAGGTCTATCTCGTCGTCGACGAGCAAGGACGGATCGAACTCCGGCCAGCGTGAGTCGAACACGCTGGTGTCGTGACCGAGCTGCTCCCACAATTCTTCAGCGAGATGCGGCGCGAACGGCGCAACCAGTTGCACGAGCGGCTCAACCTCGGCCCGACGCGGAACACGGTCGGACTTGCGGAGCACGTTCATGTACTCCATCATCGCCGCTACGGCCGTATTGTAGCTGAGACGCGGTATGTCCTCGCCCACCTTTTTGACTGTCGCGTGCAACTTGCGCTCGACTTCCGGATCCAGAGTTCCGTCAGTGTCACAATCGCGCACCGAAACCCAGAGACGATCGAGGAAGCGGCGCACTCCGGAGATCCCCTTGTCCCTGAAGTCGCCACCCTCTTCGAAGGGCCCGAGGAACATGAGATAAGTGCGGAAGGCGTCCGCGCCCCACGTGTCGATGTACTCATCGGGATTCACCACGTTGCCCTTGCTCTTGGACATCTTCGCGCCTTCGCGAATGATGAGACCGTGAGCGCGGAACTTGGTGAACGGCTCCTCGAAGTCGAGCAGGCCGGCGTCGTGCAGCACCATCGTCACGAACCGTGAATACAGCAGATGCAGCACCGCGTGCTCGTTGCCGCCGATGTATGAATCAACCGGCAGCCACTTACGCGTGATAGCGGGATCAAATGGCTGACTGTCGTCGCCTACGCTCGGATAGCGCAGGAAGTACCACGCGCTGTCGAGGAACGTGTCGGACACATCGGTCTCGCGGCGCGCCATCTTTCCGCACGTCGGACACGGCACGCGGTACCACTCGTCGTGACGGGCGAGCGGCGAGATGCCTGAATCGTCCGGCTTGAAGTCATCGATCATCGGCAGCAACACCGGAAGATCCTTCTCCGGAACCGGAACGACTCCGCACTCATCGCAGTAGATGATCGGAATCGGCGGGCCCCAGTAACGCTGCCGAGAGATGCACCAGTCGTGCAGACGATAGTTCGTGACTGGAGTGGCCTTGCCCTTTGCCTCCAGCGACTTGACGATCGCGTGCTTGGCGGCGTGCACAGTCATTCCATTGAACTCGCCGGACTCGATGAGCGTCTCGTCTTCGTGCACGACTTTCTTCACAGGCAGCTCGAAGCCGTGAGCGAATTCCAGATCGCGCTCATCGTGCGCCGGCACGGCCATTATCGCACCAGTGCCGTACTCCATCAGCACGTAGTCCGACACCCACACGGGGATCTGCTCGCCCGTAGCAGGATTCGTTACCGTGCTTCCAGTGGCCACGCCGGTCTTGTCCCTGGTCGTCTTGCGCGACACGAGATCGCGACGCGATGCACGCTCGCGATACTCGTCCACAGCCGCGCGCTGCGCATCGGTGGTGTGCGCGTCGACCAGTGGATGCTCCGGGGCGAGCACGACGTACGTCGCGCCAAATATCGTATCCGGGCGCGTCGTGAACACCTTGATTCCATCGAACCAGATCTCGGCGCCTTCGGACTTGCCGATCCAGTTGCGCTGCGCGGTCTTGGTTGTCTCGGACCAGTCGAGATTGTCGAGATTCGCTAGCAGGCGATCTGCGTAGCGCGAGATCGCGAAGAACCACTGCTCCAGAAACCGCTGCTCGACCTTGCTGCCGCAACGCTCGCACTCGCCGGCGATCACCTGCTCGTTGGCCAGCACTGTCTTGTCGGTCGGGCACCAGTTGACCGCGGCCGCCTTCCTGTACACGAGCCCCTGCTTGTACAGCTGAAGGAATACCCACTGCGTCCAGCGGTAATACTCCGGATCGGTGGTCGACAGCGACCGTGTCCAGTCCACCATCAAACCGCCGTTCTCCAGCTGGCGCCGGAAGTTGGCGATGTTGCGCGGGATCATCTCCGCCGGATGCACGCCGACCTTGAGCGCGTAATTCTCGGAATGGATTCCGAACGCGTCGTAGCCCAGCGGCTCGAATACGTCGAGACCCTGCATGCGCTGATATCGCGCAAAAATGTCATTGCCCGTGAACGCAAACATGTTTCCGACGTGCAAGCCTTCCGCAGACGGATACGGAAACATCATCAACGCGTAGTACGGACGCTCGGCACCACGTATGTTGGCGACATTGGTGCCGCGCTCGGCCCAACGCGCGCGCCACTTGGCCTCTATCGCGCCCGGATCGTACGGCGGAACGGTTTCGGATTGGCGGTCGACTGATTCCATTCACTCAAAATAAGGGTGCCGTATAGCCCCGTAGCCCCCGGAAGTCCCGAAAATGGCCGCGTGTGCGTAGCTTTTGGCGATGCCGCAGACACCCACACACCCCAGCTCATCGAATCAGTCCAGTCGGATCGAACACGATCTACTTGGCGAGCGCAGCGTACCATCAGACGCCCTGTACGGCGTGCAGACGCTCCGCGCACTGGAGAATTTCCCCATTTCCGGTACATACGTCGGCCAGTTTCCGACCTTGGTCGCGGCGCTCGCCTCCGTCAAGGAGGCTGCGGCGCTGGCGAATGAGGAGTTGGGCCTGCTGGACGCGAAGATTGCGCGCGCCATAGTCGCTGCCGCGGAGACCCTTCGGCGCGGAGACCACAGCGACCAGTTCCCGGTCGACATGATTCAGGGGGGCGCCGGGACCTCGACCAACATGAATGCGAACGAGGTAATCGCCAATCTCGCCCTGGAGTCGCTGGGTCTTCCGCGGGGCTCGTACGACGTGATCCACCCGAACAACCACGTCAATCTGAGCCAGTCGACCAACGACGTCTATCCCACGGCGGTCAAGCTGGCGCTGCACGCGAGCATCACAGAGCTGCAGACGGCGATGGCCGCGCTCGCTGGGGCATTTCTTCAAAAAGGCGAAGAGTTCGGCGCCTTCATCAAGATGGGCCGCACGCAGCTTCAGGACGCGGTACCGATGACGCTCGGGCAGGAGTTCAGTGCCTTCGCCCATACCATCCTCGAAGACGTCGACCGCCTGGGCGAGGCGCAGAAGCTGATTCTTGAGATCAACATGGGGGCGACGGCCATTGGTACCGGGATAAATGCGCCCGAAGGCTACGCGGAGTCTGTTCGGCGCGAGCTGTCGCGGGTGACAGGTCTGACGCTGATAACCGCGCCCGACCTGGTCGAAGCCACCGCCGATACAGGTGTTTTCGTTCAACTGTCCGGTGTGCTAAAGCGTTGCGCCGTAAAGCTTTCCAAAATCTGCAACGATCTCAGACTACTGTCATCCGGACCACGCGCCGGATTCGGCGAGATCAATCTCCCCCCCATGCAGCCAGGCTCGTCGATCATGCCTGGAAAGGTCAACCCAGTGATTCCTGAGGTCGTGAATCAGGTCTGCTTCGACGTGATCGGGGGAGACGTGACAGTCACGATGGCCGCGGAGGCCGGTCAGCTTCAGCTGAATGTTTTCGAGCCGGTGATTGCCTATCGACTGCTGCGCGGCATGTCGATGCTGCGGAATGCATGCGACGTATTGCGCACTCGATGTGTGACAGGCGTCACAGCGAACCCGGAGCGCATGCGCCACTTTGTTGAACACTCGATCGGCATCGTCACCGCGCTGGTACCGGTTATTGGCTACGAGGCCGCGACCGATATTGCGCGCGTCGCGCTGCAATCGGGGCGCGGCGTTTTCGAGCTGGTACTCGAGCGCGGACTCATGACGCGCGAAGAGCTGGACCAGTTGCTCAATCCCGAAGCGATGACGAAGCCCAGGGGGCGTTGAACGTGCCCAATTTGCCTTGGACAATTTTTCGGAGCCACCGCGGGTAGCCCACCCCGGCAATACGCCCTATCTTACCACTGCTGAACAGATCCACCCTCAACCCACTATCATGATAGGCTCTCATCGCCTGCGCCGACTGGCCCCGCTCGGAGTGGCAGCGGTGCTCGCGTTGGCGCTCGCGGCCTGCGCTCAAAGCTACCCGAACTCCACGTTCACACCCCACTCGGATCTCGGTCGCTCGATCGACTTCCTGTGGAATCGCCTGATGTTCTTCGGGACGATCGTATTCGTTCTGGTCGAGGGGGCGCTGATCTACGTGGTCATCCGCTACCGTCGACGCAGCGAAGATGTGACTCCGCCGCAGACACACGGCCACGTGTTGCTGGAGATTACCTGGACCCTCATCCCGGCGGCGATTCTCGCGTTCATCGCGGTGCCGACGGTACGGACCATCTTTCAGACGCAGGCACCCGCGCCGGCAAATTCGTTGGTGATCGAGGTTTACGGTCACCAGTGGTGGTGGGAATTCCGCTACCCTCAATACAAGTTCACTACGGCGAACGAGATTTACATCCCCAAGGGACGCACAGTCGATCTGGTGCTCCACTCGCAGGATGTCATTCACTCGTTCTGGGTGCCGCAGCTGGCGGGCAAGCGTGACGCGATCCCGAATCACACCAACCATATCTGGTTCACGCCCGACAGCAACATGGCGACGACGGTATGGAACGGCTTCTGTACCGAGTACTGCGGTGACTCGCACGGTGAGATGCACTTCCGCGTCGTGACTGTGAATCCGGATCAGTTCGCGAGCTGGGTCACTCGGCAACAGGCGCCGGGCTTCTTCAGTCCACCACCAGCCCCCGCGGCCCCTGCGGCCCCCGCAGCTGGTGCAACTCCCGCAGCCCCAGCAGCACCGACACCGGCCATACCGACTGCAACTCCAGCGCAGCTAGCGGCGTACATTCTTCCGCGCGCCGAAGTGCCGGATTATGCAATTCCGCACACGCCCTTCCCCGACGCGGTCAAGTTCGACGACAAGCTGCAGGGCGATCCCGCAGCGGGCGAAAAGCTGTTCGTCGGCGCTGGCACGTGCAACGCCTGCCACTCAGTGGCTGGCAATCCACTCGCGGTCGGCACCATCGGACCGAACCTCACGCACGTCGGATCGCGCATCGCGATCGCGGCCGGCATGTACGTCAACGACAAGCCGCATCTTTCCCGTTGGATCAAGAACGCGCGCTTGATGAAGTCCGGCGTTCTGATGCCGACGCTCGGCAAGGGTCAGTACGACCCGCAGACGAAGGCAACAACCCCGTCAGGGCTGTCCGACCAGCAGGTTGCTGATCTCGTGGCATACCTCCAAGCACTCAAGTAGGCGCGAAGACAAATGGCAACGACTGTCATCGACACGACTCCTGCTCACCTCAAACCATTCGTTCCCTCTCCGACACCGGCGACGGTTACTTTGGAGAAGAGCACGATCTGGGGTTGGCTCACCACTACCGATCACAAGAAGATCGGTACTCTCTACCTCTTCACCGCCCTCTTCTTCTTCCTCGTCGGTGGTCTAGAGGCGGAGATCATCCGGGCGCAACTGGGCGGACCCAATCGGCATCTGGTGAGCGCCGAGACGTACAACCAGATATTCACGATGCACGGCACGACCATGATCTTCCTCGCGATCATGCCGCTCAGCGCCGCATTCTTCAACTTCATCATTCCGCTTCAGATCGGCGCGCGCGACGTCGCGTTTCCGCGACTCAACGCATTCAGCTATTGGGTCTATCTGTTCGGTGGTCTCTTCATCAGCATCCCGATCCTGTTCGGCCACGGACCGAATGGCGGCTGGTTCGGTTATGTGCCGCTCACGACCAAGGCCTACTCGGCAGGAATCAACATCGATTTCTGGGTGATCGGTCTGCAGATCCTCGGCATCTCGTCTCTCGCGGCAGGTTTCAACTTCATCACGACGATCATCAACCTGCGAGCACCCGGCATGTCGCTGATGCGGATGCCTGTCTTTACATGGATGGCGTTCGTCGTGCAGTTCATGGTCATCCTGGCCTTCCCCGTCATCACGATCGCGCTCTTCTTCCTGATGATGGACCGCTTCTTCGGAACCCAATTCTACGAAGTTGCGGCAGGCGGAGATCCGCTCCTGTGGCAGCATCTCTTCTGGATCTTCGGACATCCGGAAGTCTACATCCTCGTCCTGCCGGCGTTCGGTCTGGTGAGCGAGGTGCTTCCAACCTTCTCCAAGAAGCCACTGTTCGGCTATCCGGTGATGGTCTACTCGGGCATTCTGATCGGCTTCCTTGGCTTCGGCGTGTGGGCACACCACATGTTCGCCGTTGGAATGGGGCCGGTTGCCGACTCGGTGTTCGGCGTCACGACGATGCTCATCGCGATTCCTACAGGCGTCAAGATCTTCAACTGGATCGGGACGATAGCACAGGGGCAGTTCAAGGCGACGTCCGCATCGCTCTTCTGCGTCGGCATGGTCGCGCTGTTCACGATCGGTGGAATCTCGGGCGTGATGCACTCCTCGCCACCAGCGGATCTGCAGCAGACTGACTCGTATTTCATCGTCGCGCACTTCCACTACGTGATGTTCGGTGGCTCGATCATGGGACTGTTCGGAGGTATCTACTATTACTTCCCGAAGTTCTTCGGTCGTCTGCTGAACGAGAAGCTCGGCAAGTGGCACTTCTGGCTGACGTTCATCGGAATGAACCTCACGTTCTTCCCGATGCACTTCTCGGGCATGCTCGGAATGCCGCGCCGCATCTACACGTACGACGCCGGCCAGGGTTGGGAAGTGTTCAACCACATCTCGACAATCGGCGCGTATCTGCTGGCAGTCGCGACCGCGATATTCATCTACAACTTCTTCAAGAGCCGCGTGTCCGGGCATGCTGCAGGCCCGAATCCGTGGGGTGCAGGCACGCTGGAGTGGACGATTCCATCACCACCGCCGGTCTACAACTTCGCGGTTCTTCCAACGGTTACGTCACGTTATCCGCTGTGGGAAGGCAAGCAGGCTGACATCGAGAGTGCACGTATCAATCAGCAGAGCGGCAAGACCGCCGAGCAGCTTGGGATCGTGATACCGTACAGCACTATCAAACCATTGCTCGCCGCGGCGTTCATGATCATCATGTTCTCTGGCCTGATCGTCGGTCACTGGCTGATCCTGGTGGGAGCGGCTGCGACGGTGTTGGCTCTTTATGGATGGCTCACGAGTCCGCTCGAACCGGAACATCATTAAAGGAACAGGCGCGGATTCATCCGCGCCCTACTGAACCACGACCTTCGCCCGCAATTAATGTCTACTGCGACCGTATCACATCATTATTCGAGCACCGGCCTCGAAAACCGGAAGATCGCGATCTGGGCCTTCATCGGCTCGGAGTGCATGCTCTTCGTCTCGCTCATCTCGACATACCTGATCTACAAGGATCGGAGTGTCGTTGGGCCGTATCCTCACACCCCGTGGACAGACCCATCCACGGGCCATGTGTACCATGCGATTCTGAACATCCCGGTCACGTCGGCCTCGACATTCATTCTCCTCATGTCGTCGCTTGCGATGGTGCTCGCGCTTTCAGCGGTCGAGAACAAGGGCAAGCCACAGCGCAATCTCGGCGAGCGAATCCTCGGCAATTCCAAGCTGTGGCTCTTCATGACGGCGCTGCTCGGACTCGGATTTCTTGGCTGCCAGGCGTATGAATTCACCTCGTTCGTCAACGAAGGACTCACGATCAAGACGAACCTGTTCGGATCGACGTTCTTCACGTTGACCGGATTCCACGGTGCGCACGTTACCGCGGGCGTGATCTGGATCCTGACGATGCTCTTCATCGACTTCAAGCGCGGCCTCGGTCCAGCCGATGCACTCAACGTCGACATCATGGCTCTGTACTGGCACTTTGTCGACGTCATCTGGGTCGCGATCTTCACACTCGTCTATCTCATCCGGTAAATCAGATGGATCACTCACAAAGCCATTCCGCTCTGACACCCGCCCAGGAAGCTGCCGCGGGCCATGAGCACACGGGTCCAGGCTGGTCGGTTTACTGGAAGGTCGCAGTAGTACTGACCCTCATCACGATCGGCGAAGTCTGGGTTTACTACATCCCCGCCTTCGTTGCATCGCGGATGTTTCTTCCCACGCTGCTGACCCTGAGCGCGGTGAAGTTCGTGATAGTCGTGCTCTTCTACATGCATCTTCGTTACGATTCCAAGCTGTTCCGAGTTCTGTTCACGGGTCCGTTGATAATTGCGTGTTGCACGCTCATGGCACTCCTGTTTCTCTTTGGACACCTGCATCTAGGACACGGTGGATAACCTGCTGTTGTTGTTGGCCCTCCACCCGGTCGCGCAGGTCGGGTGGACGGGCTGGTCGGTTCACTGGAGCACGGTAATCGGTATCGCGGCTCTCGCCGCACTGTATCTCTGGCGCGCATCGCGCGCCCCCGAGCCGGGTACACCGACGGGCAGACAGAAGCTCACGTTCTTCGCCGGCCTGTTCGTGATGTTCGCCTCGCTGAACGGTCCGCTGCACGACCTGAGCGACTCCTTCCTGTTCAGCGCGCACATGGTGCAGCATCTGCTGCTCACGCTGTTGCTCCCGCCGCTGCTCATCGCCGGAACGCCAGGATGGATGCTTCGTCCGCTGATCAAACCCAGAGCAGTTCGCGCCGTCGCGAAATTCGTCACACGTCCCGTGTCGTGCTACGTGATCTTCAATCTCGTGATCATCGGATGGCACCTGCCCGTGTTCTACAACGCCGCGCTGGCGAATCACAACATCCACATCGGCGAGCATCTCATGTTCATCGCCGCCGCGGTGCTGTTGTGGTGGCCATTCCTCAGCCCGATGCCGGAGCTGCCGCGGCTGTCGTATCCAGGTCAGCTGTTGTACTGCTTCCTGACGACGCTTCCGATGTCAGTCGTGGCGATCTACATCACCATGGCCGATCACGTGCTCTATCCGGCGTATGCAGCTGCGCCGCGTCTCTGGCACATAACGCCGATGATGGATCAGCAGGCGGGCGGGCTGATCATGTGGGTGCCAGGCAGCTTTGTATTCTACGGCCTGATGACCTTCGTATTCTTCAAGTGGGTCGCCCGCGGCGAGGATAGCCTTGCGGCGGCGCAGGTGGACTGGGTCCCGAAAGCCGACCCAGTCCGCTGACGTCACGCGTCGGTCCCGTCGAGCGCCTCGGTGAAGTGCCCCTTGAGATCGGGATGGCGCATCCACATGAACGTGAACATCACGATCGACGCGAGCAGATTCGCGACCATGATCTGATACCATGCGATGCCGCCGAGCGCGGTGGTGACGCTCAATAGCGCGGCCAGTCCGTAGAAGCCGCCTTCGACGATCACAAAGGTTATGAGAAAGCCGGCGAGTATCGCCGGCGTGCGGCGCGCCTGGTGCACGATCCACGCGACGATGATCCCGATTATCGCGAACGCGACATAGTGGAATATGGTGTAGATCGTGACGTGCAGCGCCATGGTGTCGCTCATGCGCGGAGCCCCGAGAAACCGAAGGAGTCCCGTGCCCAGAACGTCCGGGGTGAAGAATGGGTGGTGTTCGATCGTGTCAACGATCAGCAGCCAGACCGCAATCACGGTGGCGCTCAACACACCTGCATAGATCCCTTCACGAATCGTGTTGTGTTCACGAACGGGCATGCATTCTCCTGAGCAAAAGTAGGGAACGCCGACAGGTAATATTGGCTCAAACCCGCATAAACGACAATCGGCGCCGCCTCGTATATTTGTATCATGGAGCGTGCCGCGCCCGCCCGCCTTCTGTCCCTCGATGTATTTCGAGGTGTGACCATCGCGGGTATGCTGCTTGTAAACAACCCGGGGAGCTGGGGCGCAATCTACCCGCCGCTCGAGCACGCCGCGTGGAACGGCTGGACACCAACCGACGTCATCTTCCCCTTCTTTCTGTTCATAGTGGGGGTGACCACCCATCTCTCGCTCAGCTCCCGCCGCGCGCGCGGCGCGACCGACCGGGATATCATCCTCCAGATTCTTCGACGAGGATTCGTCATCGTCCTGCTGGGCTGGCTCATGGCAGGATTCCCGTACTACCCGCTCACCCGGATCACCGAGATACGATTCGGCGGCGTCCTTCCCCGCATCGGAGTCTGCTACATAGCAGGCGCCCTGCTGACGATGAAGACGAGTCTCAAGCAGCAGGTCGTCATACTGGCGGTGCTGCTGTACGGCTACTGGTTCCTCCAAACACTTGTTCCTGTCCCTGACCAGCACGGCGCCATCGGGGCGCTGCTGCTGAACCGCCCGGATGCCGTTCTGTCGGCCTGGCTCGACCGAACCGTACTCGGATTGCCGCACCTCTGGGTCGGCAGCAAAACGTGGGATCCGGAAGGAATCCTGTCCACGATACCTGCGATCGGAACGGTCATTCTGGGCGTCTTCACCGGCCGCTGGATAACGCGAAAGGACGTGCCGATCGACGAGCGCCTGAACGCGATGTTCGTGGTCGGGGCGCTTGCTATGATGGTCGGACTGATGTGGAACTGGGTCTTCCCGATCAACAAGAGTCTCTGGACCAGCTCCTTCGTGATCTTCACTGGCGGCATGGCGGCAGTCACGCTCGCGGCCAGCATCTGGCTGGTGGATGTGAAGGAAGTACGATGGTGGACCAAGCCGTTCGTCATCTACGGAATGAACCCGATCCTCGCATTCGTGGGATCCGGTGTACTCGCGCGGATCATCTACACGCTGGTACAGGTACCATACGGTGGCAGAATCGTCTCTCTCGAGACGGCAATCTACGAATCAGTGTTCCTGAGCTGGCTCGAACCGCGCAATGCGTCACTGGCTTTCGCGATCTGCGTAGTACTATTCTGGTTCGGCATCCTCACGGTACTCTACCGACGAAAGATCTTCCTCAAAGTATAGCTTCTATTTTCCTGGTGCAGAGAACTCGAAATATCCTGCTCGTTCTGATCGCGATGGCGATCGCACTTCCTGTAAATCCGGCAAGCGCGCAGAAGACCAGCAAGAAACGCAAGAAGGTCGCAGTAGTTCAGAACCACAGACGCAAGCCGTCAAGATCGAGGTCGCCCAAAGCGGCCTCGCCGATCACCGCTGTTGCGCACTACACGTCGCCGCGAAGCGCGTCCGCGCTTGCAAGCGATCTCGGCATCTTCCTGGAGCGGACGCGCAGCGGACAGTGGGGCGTGATGATCACGTCAGTATCACGCGGTGACACGCTCTTCTCGCGTAACCCCGGGCTCGAGCTGAGGCCCGCGTCGACGATGAAGCTCTTCACCACGGGCCTCGCGTTCGATCGTTTCGGGCCGGAGTATCAGTTCAGCACCGACGTACTGCGCGATGGTCCCGTCTCGAGCGATGGTACGCTCCAGGGCAACATCATCCTGCGTGGAGACGGTGACCCGTCGCTGTCCGGCCGATTTCTGGATGGCGGCCCCAACGCTCCGATGGCGATGCTCGCCCAACGTGTCGTTGCTGCGGGCATCAAACACGTAACAGGCGATGTGATTGGCGACGCAACGGCGTTCGACAATTCCCTCGTCCCTGACGGATGGCTCACGCGCTACCTCGGCGCAGGCTACGCCGCACGCGTGAGTGGCCTCTCGCTGAACGAGAACATCGTGTGGGTCGCGGTCTCGCCCGGCTCGGGTAGTCACGCCGAAGTTGCGCTCGAACCGATGACCACGGCGATGACCGTCATCAACAAGGCGCGCACGGTTGGAGGAAGAGGTGCCAACCTGCGCATGAGCAAGAAGTCCGACGGAACGATCACGGTTACCGGAACCATAGGCCGGCAGGCAGGTACGCGCCGTTACTCATACGTGGTAGATGATCCTGCGATGTTCGCGACCGGAGCGCTACGCGCAGCGCTGCAGGCGGCAGGAGTGACGGTCAAGGGTTCGACGCGACTCGCGCCGACTCCGGCGAAGGCCGTAAAGGTTGCAAGCCTGCCCTCGCCAACGCTGGCGCGGATGGTGAGCGCGATGAATCGCGAGAGCATCAACCACTACGCGGAGCTTCTCTTCCGCGACGGTGCACGCGGGCCGCAGCACACGATGCAGGGCACGGTTGCCAACGGCAACCACGCGATGCATCAGTTCTTCGCGCGCGTCGGAGCCGACACGTCGACGATCTACAACGCCGATGGGAGCGGACTGTCGGTGGACGACCGTGTTACGGCGCGATCGATGGTTCAGCTGCTGGATTACGCACACAATGCGAGCTGGGGTCCCGAATTCCACGCGTCGCTGCCGGTTGCTGGCGAGAGCGGAACTCAACGCACTCGCATGAAGGGAAGTCCCGCACAGGGGAACCTGCATGCCAAGACGGGAACCACAAACGACGTGATCGCGCTCGCCGGTTACGTTACTGCAACCGACGGCGAGGTACTGGCGTTTTCATTCCTGTACAACGGCAGCGACCGCTGGAACGCAAAGTCAACGATCGACGTGATGGGCGAGACGCTGGCGAGCTTCGGGCGCGACTGATCGCCGGCGCGACGCGGGAATCAGATCGCGCGGATGTTGATCCCACGCTTCGCCAACTCGGCGATGTACTCCTTGGCCGGTATGCATTCGTCGGGGGTGTGAACCCCGTCCGGCTTGATCTCTCCGCGTGCCTGCATCTGACCCGTGATGCTCAATGAGTAGCCGGTCGTACGCATCATCGCGCTGATTCCGTGCTCCGCGTCGTACTTGTCGATGAGCTCCCAGCCGAGTTTCTTCGCAGTACCATTCTTGCGGCCGCTCACCTCGACGCGCAGCGCGACGAGATCGGGTGACTTGGGCTTGGTGAGGTGCGGACCCATCGCGGCGACTGCCACATCGCGCGGCGCGACCTTCGTTCCCTTCACATTGATCGCGTCGAGGTCGAGCAGTCCCAGATCGCGAATCGCTTCCATGATCTTCGCGTGGCCGGGATAACGTAGCGTCTTGTACTCCATCGTCTTGATCTTGCCCTCGTAGCGGAAGGGCAGAGTCGAGAGTCCGCCGGCAGTGTGGAATGCCTCGAGCTCTCCAACCGGCTTCGCAAATTCCACCGGCTCGATCTCGCTCAGCGCAGTCACCTGCGCGCGCTTGCCGTTCCGCACCACCCACGAAAGCGTCGTGTAGTAATCGAGCACACCTTCCAGCGAGTAGACGATCTGATACTTGAGCGGACCCTCGGGGTGCTGTGGCAGTCCGCCCACGAAGATCTTGACCGAATCGACTTCGTCCAGCTGCGAGATGCCGTACTGCGCGAGAATGGTGTCCATCCCAGGAGCGAGTCCGCAGTCGGGGATCACAGTGCACTTCTGCTCCTTCGCGCGGCTGTCGAGCTTCTTCTGCTCGAAGACGATGTCGGTGTTGCCGCCGAGGTCGCAGAAGTTCACTCCGACTTCGACCGCGTACTTCGCCATGTCGAGATTGAAGTAGTACGGAATCGCGCTCATGACTGCGTCGCAGCCGCGCATCAGAGCGCGCACAGCATCCGCATCGCGCACGTCCACCGGCGTCGGGATCAGCCGCTTGCCGGAGTATGGCTTGAGGAAGTCGGCGAGGTGATCGATGTGAAGGTCGGCCAGCCGAACCTCGGTGACTTCGGGATTCTGCAAGAGATCGTACGCGCAAGCCGAGCCCTGCAGTCCTGCGCCCAAGACGAGCATCCGCATTCTGGTATTCCTCAAACGAAAGTGAAACGACGTGACAGCGAAAACAGAAAACCTCCCATGAACAGCGTGGGAGGCGGCAAATTCAACAAGGCCCTGACACCTATCCGATTGTTACAGGATCGAACAGGTCATCCCCACGCGCGAATGCTGGGCGCGTGCGTTGGGAGCCGCAAAGAGGCTCGGGCGTTCCATGGCTGGAGTAAGGATGTTGGCCATCAGACCCGAATGCTACGGAAGAACGCGGCGAGAGTCAAGGCGACGGACACCCGGCACGCCGCACGATGAGGCTGACGTCGAGCTGTTCCACGAGTGGCTATTCTTCAGATATGACCTGGCAATCCCATCTTCTCACGACGCCGGAACAGCTTCGCGACCTTCTGGAGCGGTCCAAGCGGATCGCCGTACTCGGAATCAAGCCCGATCCACACCAGCCGGCGTATGACATCCCCGAATACTTGCAGCACGCCGGCTACCAAATCATTCCTGTCCCCGTCTACTATCCGGATCTGAAAGAAGTATTGGGTCAACCGGTCTATCGGTCGCTCGTCGACGTTCCTGGTGAAATAGACATCGTCGACGTCTTTAGACGCCCCGCGGACATTCCGAAGCATATCGACGACATGATCGCGAAGCATCCGAAGGCCGTCTGGTTCCAGCTCGGAATTCGGAACGACGAAGCGGCAGAGGCGCTCGCACGTGCAGGAATTGACGTCGTGCAGGATCGCTGCATGAAGGTCGAGCTGAAGCGGATCGGAAGATAGCAGGACAGATCGTCATTCCCGCGAAAGCGGGTCGACGAGTCCCCTACGCGCAGACCTGGTTCCGGCCTCGGTCCTTGGCGCGATACAGCGCGGCATCTGCCTGCGCGAACAGATCTTCCGCGCTGTCGACATGGGGTGACGGGAAACACGAGACGCCGATCGAAACTGTGACTCGGACAGAAGCCGTTCGCGCAGCCTCGAAGTTGTGCTGCTCCACCCGCTGCCGGATGCGCTCGGCGAAAGCAACGGCGCCCATCTCACCCGTTTCCGGAAGGACTACCACGAATTCCTCGCCGCCGTAGCGCGCGACCATGTCCACGCTGCGCACGGCTCGCTGAAGGATCATGCCGATGCCGCGCAACACTTCGTCACCGACCAGATGGCCGAAGGTGTCGTTGACGAGCTTGAAGTGATCCAGATCGATCATGAGCATCGTCAGCGGCGAATTGTAGCGCCGCACCCGCTCCAGCTCGGCGACAAGGCGAATCGTCAGTGCGCGGCGATTGAGTAGATGCGTGAGCGGATCGGTATGCGCCAGCGCTTCCAGGCGCGCGTTATCGGCCTTGGTCTGCTCGATCGTGTGCGCCTGCTCGATCGCGTTCACAGCACTCTTGATCACCGTGTCGGCGAACTCGACATCGCTTGCCGCAAGCGGATCCTGATCGGTCGTGCGACGCAGGAGGAATACGCCGGTGCGCATCTTCTCGAACGCGAACGGAATCGCGATGACGGAGCGCACGTTCATGCGGGTGCCGTCGCGTGCCCACTGTTCACGCAGACGGGCGTACCACGGACTCGTCTGCAGGTCCTGTATCAGCACCGGCCGCTTCTGATCCAGTGCGGCGGATACTTCGGGATAGCGATCGAGCTCGATCTCCAGATTTGCGAGATTGGGTTGCTCGAATGCGGTGGCGACCATTCCACGTGCATCGCCTGCTCTGGCAAGGATTACCGAAGAATGGGAGAGCTGCAGTGCACGGGCGAGTCGCCGGGCGACCATGTGGAAGATCTCCTCGGTGGAGAGATTCCCCATGACTTCGTGCATGATGTCGACGAGGTGACGCTTGCTCTCAGCTTCCTGTCGCGTGCGAAGCAGCTCGCCTTCAGCCTTGCGCAGGGCAGCACGCAGTGCTTCGAGTTGATCGCCGGCTTCGGCGCTAGCGGCTGGAGCCGCAGGATCGGGGAGATTCTGCGGCGTTTGCTCGCACTCCGGACCAGTCACACCCGCTCGAGCGGGATCGGGATCGGGATCGGCTTCGGGAGGATTTCCTTGCGGGTCCACCGTCATCGGATTCCGATCCGCACTCGTGGGATGTGGCGGCTCAGTCAGGTCCCTGTCACTCTTCGTCAGCAAGCGTTTCGACTATCTCCTCATCCGCGGTGCCGTCGTCATCCTCGACCTTGTCTTCGGGGATGACACGCGCAACCGCAGTCACAAGATCGCCATCGTCCAGATTAACGAGCTTAACACCCTGCGCAATTCTTCCTGTCACGCGCACCTGCGAAACCGACGAACGTATGATAACGCCGTGTTTCGTAATGAGCATGATCTCATCTTCGGGCAACACTTCCATCAGTGACACCACGTCACCGGTCTTGTCCGTGCGGTTGACAGTGATGATTCCCTTTCCACCGCGCTTCTGAACTCTGTAATCGTCTATGTGCGAGCACTTGCCGAGTCCCTTTTCGGTTACAACGAGAAGAGTCGCCTCGCGCTTGATCACGACCATTCCAACGACTGCGTCGTCCGGGCGCAGCTCGATGCCCTTCACACCTGTTGTGTCGCGGCCCATCTCGCGCACATCCTTCTCATGGAATCGTACCGACAGGCCATGCTTTGTTGCGAGCACGACGTCGTTCGTTCCACTTGTAACCTGCACGTCGATCAGCTCGTCACCGGATTCAATCTTGATTGCCTTGATTCCGTTGGCGCGCGGATTTGCGTACGCCGACAGTGCGGTCTTCTTGACCGTTCCGCGGCGGGTACAAAACAGCAACGACTGCGTATCCCCGAACTCGCGCACGGGAACCACAGCTCGAATCTGAGTATCGGGCTGGACGTTGATGAGGTTAACGATGGGCTTTCCCCTGCTGGCGCGGCCAGCCTGGGGGATCTCGTGGACCTTGAGCCAGAAACAGCGCCCGTCATCCGTGAAACAGAGGATGTAGTCATGGGTCGACCCGATAAACAGGTGCTCGATGAAGTCCTCTTCCTTGAGCCCCTGCCCGTTCAGGCCGCGACCGCCGCGACGCTGCTTGCGGTAGGTCGAGGTGGACGTCCTCTTGATGTATCCCGTATGTGAGATCGTGATCACCATGTCCTCCTCGGCGATCAGATCCTCGACCGAGAACTCGCCCTGGTCGTTGGTGATCTCGGATCGACGCTCGTCCCCGTAGGTGGCGTTGATCTTCTCCAGCTCCTCGCGAATGATCTGCATGCGGCGCGGACGTGACGCGAGAATGTCGCGCATCTCCTTGATGAATGCGCGCAGATCCTTGAGCTCGGCTTCCAGCTTCTCGATCTCGAGACCGGTGAGCTTGGCGAGGCGCATGTTGAGGATCGCTTCCGCCTGCCGCTCGCTCAGTTTGAAGCGCGCCTGCAGCTGCGTGCTCGCCGTGGGTGTGTCCTTGGCCGCACGGATGAGCTTGATGACCGCGTCGATGTTGTCGACGGCGATCTTCAATCCTTCGAGGATGTGCTCGCGCTCGAGCGCCTTGTCCAGCTCGAACTGAGTGCGCCGCGTCACTACTTCGTGACGGTGCGCGATGAAGTGCATCAGCACATCCTTGAGCGGCAGCACCTTCGGCACCAGCTGCCCCGTCACCGAATCCGGGACGAGCGCAAGCATGATGACACCGAACGTGGACTGCATCGCGGTGTGCTTGTACAGCTGGTTCAGAACTACGCGAGGAATCGCGTCGCGCTTGAGCTCGATCACCATGCGCATTCCATCGCGATCGCTCTCGTCGCGCAGATCGCTGATGCCTTCGAGCTTGCCCTCGCGGACCTGATCGCGGATGTCGATGAGCAACCGGGACTTGTTGACCTGGTAAGGCAGCTCGGTGACCACGATCTGGGCACGATTGGAAGACTCGCGCTCCTCGATCACCGCGCGAGCGCGCATGACGATTCGTCCGCGGCCGGTTTCCTGGTAGTCGGTGATTCCGGCGGTGCCGTAGATGTAACCGGCGGTCGGGAAATCGGGCCCCTTGATGTGCTTGCGGAGCGCGCTGCCCGGAAGATCGGGGTCTTCGATGAGCGCCACGAGCGCGCTCGTGACTTCACGCAGGTTGTGCGGCGGAATGTTGGTCGCCATTCCGACCGCGATGCCGGACGAGCCGTTGACGAGCAGATTGGGCATCGCCGACGGAAGCACGCGCGGTTCCTGCAGGCGATCGTCGAAGTTCGGCTGGAAGTCGACGGTGTTCTTGTCGATGTCGCCGAGCATCTCGGTGGCGATGCGTGTGAGACGCGCTTCGGTGTAGCGGTATGCGGCCGCGTTGTCGCCATCGACGGATCCGAAGTTTCCCTGACCGTCCACCAGCGGATAGCGCAGCGAGAAGTCCTGCACCATGCGCACGAGTGCGTCGTACACAGAGCTGTCACCGTGCGGGTGATACTTGCCGAGCACGTCGCCGACGACGGTCGCGGACTTCTTGTACGGGCGTCCGGGAACAAGACCGAGCTCGTTCATCGCATACAGAACTCTGCGATGCACCGGCTTCAGCCCGTCACGCACGTCCGGGAGCGCGCGCGAGACGATGACGCTCATCGAGTAGTTGATGAACGATTCCTGAACCTCTTCGTGGATCAGCCGCGGGAGTATTCGCTCGCGGTTATTTGGAGCTGTCATGGCGTGTCGATACCGCACTTGCGGTGGGCGTCCGAGCAGGAACCCACCTGATGATTTGAGCTAATTCAGGGCAACCTCGAAATATAGCCGCCGGAACGCCTTTTAGCAACCTCGCCACAACAACGTAAGTTATTGTGGGACAATGATTTAGCGCATCGCTCCCGCAATCGCGCAGTGCGCCGTGATTTCGGTATCTATTCGGGGGCTAAAAGCCGCTAGATTCGGACTCGAACTCGTCGGTCCGGTCGGCAGCATCCTGGGCCGCGTTTTCGCGGTCGATCGACTCACGCTCGGCCTTGTACCGGTTGTACCAGTTCCGCGTCACCTCGCCGGCCAGATCCCGGTTGCCGAGCCCGAAGGCGAGCGAAGCCGAGAGCGCGATGGCGCCGAAGAGGATCGCGAACGCGGTAGTGACGATGTCGGTCGCGACGCCGAGCTCCTGCAGCGCCATGAAGATGGCGATGAGGATCACCCCACCCTTTCCGAACCGCGACAGGGTCGGGCCGCCGTGTATCGCGCCTGCGGAGGCCATGATGAGCCCGCCCACGAAGTCGCCGAGTACGATGCCGACGATGATGATTACGATCGCCGCAATGAGGCTCGGGATGTAGCTCACCAGCTCGCCGAACATGTTGCCGAGCGACGAGAGGCCAAGGGCGTTGGCGGCGATCATCAGGACGGCGAACATCACGAACCAGAAGACCACGCTCGCCGTGACGCGCGTCGGGTTCATGTGGGAACCGGAGCGCTCGACTGCCTGGAGCACGCCACCGCGCTCCAGGATGTGGTTGAAATGGACTCGCCGGAGAAGCTTGTCGGTTCCCTTCTCCAGCAACCTGGCCAGGAGGTAACCCGCGAAGAGGATTACGAGCGCACCGAAGAGCGCAGGGACGTAGTGGTAGAGCTGGTCGAAGCTGTCCTGCAGGCGGTCGCCGAAGCTGGTCGAGTCCATGAATGGGAAATCTATGGGCAACCGCTCGGCCGTGCGCAACGAGTTTCACGCCATGAAGCGGGCGAGATATGGTGCAGTGCGGCTCGCGGTCGCGCGCGAAACGTCCGCGGGTGTGCCCATCGTGACAATCCTTCCTCCCTCTTCACCGGCACCCGGCCCGATATCGATCACCCAGTCGCTTCCGGAAACGACGCGCATGTCGTGCTCTACCAGGACGACGGTGTTGCCGGCATTCACCAGCCTGTCGAGCTGCGCCATGAGCCTCTCGACGTCGGATGGGTGGAGACCGGTCGTGGGCTCGTCCAGGACATACAGAGTGTTGCCACGTGACATGCGCTGCAATTCCGTCGCGAGCTTGATCCGCTGAGCCTCGCCGCCCGAAAGCTCGGTGGCGGCCTGACCGAGGCGGATGTATCCGAGTCCGACTTCGCGCAGCACCTCGAGCGATCGACGCACCGGCTCGTCATCCGCGAAGAATTCCAGCGACGCGTCGACCGTCATGCCGAGGACTTCGGCGATGTTACGGCCGTGGTATTGGATCTCGAGAGTTTTGGCGTTGTAACGCGCGCCGTGACACGTTGGGCAGGGAGTGTACACGCTCGGAAGAAAGAGCAGCTCGACGAAGACGAATCCCTCTCCTTCACACGTCTCGCAGCGACCCTTTGCGACGTTGAACGAGAAGCGGCCGGCGTCGTAATGCCGCGCACGCGCCATCTTCGTGGCGGCGAACAGTTTGCGAACGTGGTCGAACAGTCCGGTGTACGTGGCGAGATTCGAGCGCGGCGTGCGACCGATCGGCTTCTGATCGACGACCACCATGCGTTTGATCTGCCCGACGCCGCTAGCGATTCTTCCACCGAGGGTGGGCGGTGGCGTCTGCTCCAGATCTTCCATCTCACCGGCGATCGCAGGCGCCTCGTGTCCCAGCGCTTCGGCTACGAGCTCGACGAGCACCTGACTCACGAGACTGGATTTGCCGGAGCCCGAAACGCCGGTAACTGTCGTGAGCACGCCGAGCGGGAACGCAACGTCGAGGTGACTGAGGTTGTTGCGCGTAACGTCTGCAAGACGCAGCCATGCGCGCGGCTCGCGAATCGTACGCTCGGGGAGCAGGTCGCGCCCGAAGAGATGGCGACGCGTCTGCGATGCTTCGATCTCCGCGAGTCCCGCTGGCGGACCGCTGTAAAGGATGAGTCCGCCCTGCTCGCCCGCGGCAGGGCCGACATCGACGATCCAGTCGGCATGACGGATCACATCGAGATCGTGTTCCACGACCAGCAGCGAATTGCCCGACGCTTTCAATCGAGCGAGCGCCGTGAGCAACGCTTCCGTGTCGGCCGGATGCAGGCCCGCCGACGGCTCATCCAGAACGTAGGCGACGCCGAACAGATTCGAGCGTACCTGTGTCGCAAGCCGGAGCCGCTGCAGCTCGCCGGGCGAAAGAGTGGGTGTGCTGCGATCGAGCGACAGATATCCGAGACCGAGGTCGAGCAATACTGCAAGACGACCTTCCAGATCCTCTGCAATGCGCTGCATTACCACGACCTTTTCCGGATGCACTGTCTCGATCCTGGCGGCATTCGCAGAGGTTCCGTCGACATACGGTCGCAACATGCTGGCGAATCGCGACAGCGGCAGTCGCGAAATTTCGGCGATGTCGAGTCCCGCGAATTTGACTGAGAGTGATTCGAGACGCAGCCGCTTGCCGTGACAGAGCGGACACTCTGTGCTCAGCATGTACTGGAGCGCGCGTTTCTTCATCAGCGCGCTCTGCGTGTTCGCGAAGCTGTGCAGTACGTGCCGCCGCGCGCTCGAGAATGTGCCCATGTAGCTGGGCTCCTCCTTGCGCTTGAGTGCGCGCCGCGTTTCCGCGGGTGTGTAACCGGCGTACACGGGCACCACGGGCTGCTCGTCAGTGAAGAGAATCCAGTCGCGATCCTTCTTCGAAAGCTCGCGCCAGGGGCGATCGACATCGTAACCGAGTGTAACGAGAATATCGCGCTGATTCTGTCCCTGCCACGCCGTTGGCCACGCAGCTACGGCGCGCTCGCGAATGGTGAGCGTGTCGTCTGGCACCATCGAGCGCTCCGTCACTTCGTAGATGCGGCCAAGCCCGTGACACCGGGGGCACGCACCTTCAGGAGTGTTGGGCGAAAACGATTCGGCGTAAAGCAGAGGCTGCTTGCGCGGATAGTCGCCGGCCCGCGAATACAGCATGCGCAACAGATTCGATAGCGTCGTGACGCTTCCGACCGATGAGCGGGTGGTCGGCGAGCCGCGCTGCTGCTGCAGCGCTACCGCTGGCGGAAGTCCGTCGATGGAGTCGACTTCAGGTACGCCCATCTGATGAAAGAGCCGTCGCGCGTACGGCGCGACCGATTCCAGATAGCGCCGCTGCGCTTCGGCGTACAGCGTGCCGAACGCGAGCGATGATTTACCCGAGCCGGAGACGCCGGTAAAGACCACAAGTGCATCGCGTGGCACGTCGAGATCGAC
The DNA here is from genome assembly GCA_040388625.1 of Gemmatimonadota bacterium. Lineage (NCBI taxonomy): Bacteria > Pseudomonadati > Gemmatimonadota > Gemmatimonadota bacterium. The sequence goes on from JAZKBK010000006.1 coordinate 279,537, forward strand.
GTTCTGGAGATTGTGCTCGCGCGCGCCGCGAACGCTGATGAAGCCGGTGAAATCGTCGTTGTCGGAGTTTCGCATTCAGCGGGTGCGGGGGGGATGAAGCGCGGAGGTGCCAGACTTGTGCCATGGTCATGACCGTTGGCGGGCGCAGGATGCGGGCAGGCACGGAGCGTCTCACAGGGGCCGGGAGCCCCTCGGGCAGGCACGGGGGCCTGCCCTTACTCAGTTGCGGGTGCCGCGCTTGACGTCGAAGATCGCGCTTCTATGGCAGCTTCCGCATATGAGCCATTCACGCTGGCGCGAGTAGCCCAGGCCGAACGAGCCGCCGCCGATCGATCGGGAGGTCATGCGGCCACCGCAGATGGGGCAGACTACGGGCTGCTCACCGATAAAGGCATCCTTGATCTCGGCAAGCTGGATAGGGGTGTACTGGGCGGACTCGGCCATGCCTTCATTCTACGCAAATGCAGCGTTTATCGCCTCCCGGTGCGGTAGATCTGGATCCGATTGCGCCTGAATGGGCCACGCGCGGATATATCCGATCGACATCCAAATCCGATTGCACGTAACGGGGCCAGGCGCGGAAGAATCCGCGCCGTACGCAGGACCGTCAATTCGGTGCGCGGCGAATATTACGGGGCGCGGTCCGACGGTATGGTCACGACGATCTTCCCGAACTGCGCGCCGCTCTGGAGTCGCGCGAAGGCTTCTCTTCCCTGCGTGATGTCGAATACCGAATCGATCGGTGGCAGCAGGCGACGGTTGCGCAGCTCGTCCGCGACCGCTGCGAACTCGGCGTCGTTGCCCATGGTGGAACCGAGTATGGTCCACTGATTCCAGAACAGCTTGCGCGCGTCGGTGGTAACCGTGGGACCTGACGTCGCGCCGCATGTCACGAGTCTGCCAAATTTGCCGAGCGCACCGAGCGAGGATTGCCAGGTCGCCTCGCCGACCGAATCGACAACGACGTCCACGCCACGCTTTCCGGTGCGCGCTCGAATCTCTTTTGCGACATCCGTCGTACTATAGTTGATGGTTTCGTCTGCACCGAGTTCGCGCGCGCGGGCGAGTTTCTCGTCGCTGGACGACGTGACCCAGACGCGCGCGCCGACCTGTTTCGCGATCTGGAGGGCCGAGAGCGCGACGCCCCCTCCGATTCCCTGGATGAGGACCTGCTCGCCGGGTCGGAGCTGCGCACGCGTAACGAGCATGCGCCACGCGGTGAGCGTTGTGAGGGTGAAGGCGGCGGCTTCGGGAATCGGCGTGTCGCGCGGAATACGTGCGACGTTCCGCTCGGGCACAACTATACAATCCGCGATGGTACCTGGCGCGTGCTCGCCGAGCAGGCGAAAACGAACGCAGAGGGATTGCTCGCCGCGTCGGCAATATTCGCAGGTCCCGTCGCTGAGGCCCGGATTGACGACTACGAGATCATCTGTTCCGTCGACGATACCGACCGCGTCGGCGCCCATTATCCAGGGTGGCGCTATCGTGGCGCCGGGCAGCCCCTTCAGAACGAAGAGGTCGAGATGATTCAGCGCTGCCGCAAGAACACGAATACGGACTTCGCCCGGCGTGGGCTCCGGAACCGGCAGGTTGTCACGCAGCTCCAGCTGTTCGATCCCGCCGTGCGCGGAGATTGTCAGTGCGCGCAAGTGTACTCAGTGAGGGGATATATTTAGGGACAAACATCAAGATACTCGAAATGATCGCTTTGAAAGTTCCGCCCCTCGGGGAATCCATTGTTGAAGCGACGGTGTCGCGCTGGGTCAAGCAGCAGGGTGACGCAGTGAACGCCGGCGATACCATACTGGAGCTAGACACCGACAAGATCACGGTCGAAGTGCCTGCACTCCGCGCCGGGGTTCTGGTCAAACAGGCCGTGAAGGAAGGTGACGTCGTCCATGTGGATGACGTGCTCGGCGAGATAGACGAGACGGCGACGACTGTTGCGCCCGCCGCTGCCAAGCCAGCTCCGCCGGCACAGGCTGCGCCGGCGCCGGCGGCAGTCACGCCGCAACCCACGCAACCTGCGCCGGCTGCGCCGACCGTGGCTACAGGCGCGCCGCAGAAGTCTTCGCCGGCAGCACGCCAGGTAGCCGAGGCACGCGGCGTCGATATCGGCGCCGTTCAGGGCACGGGGCGCGGCGGCGTGGTGAGCAAGCCGGATGTGCTCGCTGCTCAACCATCGGCTCGCCCTTCGGCACAACCGACAGCGGCCGCAACTCCGGCGGCGCCTTCAGGACCGCCTGCGCTCCGCTCCGCGCCTGCTCCGTCAGCACCGGGCGAGCGGGAAACGCGCGAGAAACTGTCGACGCGCCGCAAGCGCATCGCGGAGAACCTGCTCCAGTCGCATCTCGCGACGGCGCACCTGACGACGTTCAACGAGATCGACATGAGCGCCGTCAGCTCGCTCCGCGAGCGTGTGAAGGAGAAGATCGAGAAGCAGCACGGCGTTCGCCTCTCGTTCATGCCGTTCTTCGTTCGCGCTGCATGCATCGCGCTGCGCGATTATCCCGTCGTCAACGCACAGCTGGACGGCGACGAGATCATCTACAAGAATTACGTGAACATGGGAATCGCGGTCGCGTCGGAGCAGGGACTGGTGGTTCCAAACATCAAGGACGCGGATCGGAAAGGATTGCTCGAGATTTCGCGCGACATCACGGCTGTTGCAAAAAAGGCGCGCGATGTCAAGCTGACGATGGACGATCTCACGGGCGGGTCCTTCACGATCACGAATGGCGGTGTGTTCGGCTCGTTGGTATCGACTCCGATCATCAACTATCCGCAGGTCGGCATTCTCGGGCTTCACAAGATCCAGGATCGGCCTGTTGCTATAGCCGGCAAGGTCGAGATCCGGCCGATGATGTACGTGGCGCTGTCGTACGATCATCGCATCATCGATGGACAGGCGGCGGTGCTGTTTCTGGTGCGCGTGAAGGAGTTGATGGAAGATCCTGCCACGATGTTGATCGAATGATTCGAGGCGGCACGGGGGCCTGCCCCCACACGCCTGCCCATCCATGCGCGTAGCGGTTTATTGCGGCGCGCACGCGGGGCTGTCGGCTAGTTTCGCGGAGGCTGCGCGCGCGTTGGGCGATGGGCTCGCGCGAAACGGAATCGGGGTCGTGTACGGTGGCGCGTCGCGCGGGTTGATGGGAGTTCTCGCCGACGCGGCACTCGCTGCGGGCGGCGAGGTGATCGGCGTGTTACCGCGATCGCTCGGACATCGCGAGCTGGCGCACAAGGGGCTCAGCGAGCTCCACATCGTCGATACGATGCACGAGCGCAAGGCGCGCATCATCGACCTGTCGGATGTGTTCGCGGTGCTTCCGGGTGGAATCGGGACCCTCGACGAATTTTTCGAGACGTTCACCTGGGCGCAGATCGGCATTCACTCCAAGCCGATCGCGCTGATGGACGTGGATGGGTTCCATCAACCTCTCCTCGCACATCTCCGCAACTGCGTCGCGGCCGGATTTCTATCGCAGGAAAGACTGGACTCGCTTCTGGTGTATAAGGAAGTCGGGGATTTTCTCAAATTTCTCTCAATGGGCGCAGTACCTTCGGCGGTTGCGCCGAGGTACGCTGCGCTGGCTGAATCATGAATAACTGTGACGTTCTGATAATTGGCGGCGGTCCTGGTGGCTACGTCGCCGCAATCCGTGCCGGGCAACTCGGTCTCAGCACCGTCTGTGTCGAGATGGACAAGACGCTCGGTGGCACCTGCGTCAACGTCGGATGCATTCCATCCAAGGCGCTGCTCACGTCGACCGAGCACCTGGAATTCGCGAAGCTTCACGCCGCGGAGCATGGTGTGAAGATCGAAGGTGTAAGCGCGGACCTCGGCGTTATGATGAAGCGCAAGCTCGATGTCGTCGCGCAGAATACCAAGGGGATCGAGTTTCTCTTTCGCAAGAACAAGGTGGCGTGGGCAAAGGGCCGCGGCACGCTGCGCGCGGGTAACGTGGTCGATGTGACTGCGAACGACGGAACTGTCACGCAGTATCAGGCACGCAACGTGATCATCGCGACCGGTTCGGTGCCGATCGAGCTGCCGTTCTTCAAGTTCGACGAGGAGCGTGTGCTGTCGAATACCGGCGCGCTGACGATCCCCGAGGTACCGAAGCACCTGATCGTGATCGGCGGCGGCGTGATCGGGCTCGAGTTGGGGTCGGTGTGGCGGAGGCTCGGTGCGAAGGTGACGGTCGTTGAGCTGGCGGCGACGATTCTGCCCGGGATGGACGAAGACGTCGTGAAGGAAGCTGACAGGATCTTCCGCAAGCAGGGGCTGGAGCTTCGTCCAGCGACGCGTGTGACGGGCGGACGGCGCGACGGCAACAAGGTCTTCGTCGACATCGAAAAGGACGGCGCGAAAGAGACGCTGGAAGGCGATTACGTACTCGTTGCAGTTGGACGCAAGCCCGTGCTGAGTGGAATCGACGCCGCCGGACTCGGTCTCGCGCTCGGCAAGCGCGGCGAGATCGCGGTGGATGCGCAGATGCGGACCAACCTGCCGAACGTGTACGCGATCGGCGACGTGGTCGGTGGAAAGTTGCTCGCGCACAAGGCGGAGGAAGAAGGCGTGATTGCGGTCGAAGTGATCGCCGGTCACCCTGTGCACATGGATTACAAGTCGATGCCCGCGGTCGTGTACACGCATCCGGAGATCGCGTCATGCGGACTCGCCGAGCACGAGGTGAAGGCGAGCGGCCGTGCGTACCGGACGGGCAAGTTCCCGATGTCCGCGAACGGCCGGGCTCGGACGATGGCAGAGACACAGGGCTTCGTGAAGTTCGTCGCCGACGCTGAGACTGAAGAGATACTTGGATGCCACATCGTTTCGGTGGACGCCGCTGATCTGCTGCAGGAAGTGGTGCTTGCGATGGAATTCCGCGGAACGAGCGACGACATCGGGATAACAGTGCATCCGCATCCGACGCTGTCGGAGTCCGTGAAGGAAGCTGCGCTCGGCGTTTCGGGTCGCTCAATTCACATCTAGATCGACCGTCGAAGCGGATAGGAACTCGTCATTCCCACGAAAGCCCGAGTGACGGGTTAGCGTGCGTATTCGCACATAGCGCGATTTAACGGCCCGCGTGGTCGGGCGTCAAAGGGATGTGACTACTATCCCATTCCTCTGGCGAACGCATGCGGCGCGACGGCTCATCGCGCTTGGTGCTGTTGTTCCGTCGCTCGTGTTGGCGCAGCGGCCCGGTGCGAGCGTTCCCCGCGGAACGAAGCAGGCATCCGGGGCTGTGACGTCCGCTGTTCGCGAGCAGACCGCCGACCAACAGGTGTTGCAGGTGCTCAACCGCCTCGCCTTCGGCCCGCGACCGGGCGATGCGGCGACGGTACGATCGGTCGGTGTAGACGCGTGGATCGATCAGCAGCTGCACCCGGAGCGCATCAACGACGACGCCATGGATCAGATGCTCGCGCGGTATCCGATGCTGCAGCAGGATCAGGCGTCGCTCGCATCGCAGTATGCGGAGGCCCAGCGGCAATTCCGTCTCGTCAAGCGCGATACGGCCGGCCGCAACGCACCGCAAGACATCGACACGAATGCATTGAAGGAGATCCGACGGTCGCACGCGCAGCTGGTCGGCGAGATCGAGTCGGCGCGCGTCGCTCGCGCGGTCGCGAGCAACAGACAGTTGCTTGAAGTGATGACTGATTTCTGGGAGAATCACTTCAACGTCTTCGTGGGCAAGAATGCCATAGAGCCGTACTATCTCGCGGATTACGACCGGACGATACGGCAGCACGCGCTCGGTAAATTCCGCGACCTGCTAGGAGCGGTAGCGCACTCGCCGGCGATGCTGGTCTATCTCGACAACGCGCAGAGCCGCGCCAATCCCGGGCAACCGACGCTTCGCCCGATTCACGCGGGGCCGGGTGGCATGGTGCGCGTGCAGAACGGGGCGCTCGACATCGAAGCGATAATCCGTCGCAGGAATCTCGACCCGCAGCAGGCACAACAGCTTCGCCAGCGCGCGGCTGCCGCGGCGAAGGCCGGTCTCAACGAGAACTACGGACGCGAGCTGATGGAGTTGCACACGCTCGGAGTCGATGGTGGATATACGCAGCAGGACGTGATCGAAGCGGCGCGCGCGCTCACAGGCTGGAGCGTTCGGCCGCCAGCACAGGGCGGAGGTTTCATCTTCCGTCCCGAATGGCACGACGCCGCGGAGAAGGCATTTCTCGGCCACACTCTCGCGGCAGGTCGCGGGGAGCAGGATGGCGAGGACGTGCTGGATATTCTGGCGCGCAGTCCATCGACCGCGCACTTCATATCACGACAGCTCGCGCGCAGGCTGGTAAGCGATTCGCCTTCGACCGCACTGGTCGAGCGGGCCGCACAGACATATCTCAGGACCGACGGTGATATACGCGAGGTCGTGAGAAGTATCGTCACTTCGCCGGAGTTCTTCTCGGAACGTGCATATCATTCCAAAGTGAAATCGCCATTCGAGGTAGTGGTCAGCACCGCGCGCGCGCTGGGCGCGACGCCTGATTCGACCGCGCGGACGGCGCTCGCGGTGGCTTATCTCGGCGAGCCGGTATTTGGACACCGGGATCCGAACGGATGGCCGGAGACGGGCGACGCCTGGATGAATACCGGTGCGATATTGAACCGGATCAACTTCGGGCTCGCAGTTGCGGCCAACAGATTGCCAGGCGCGAACATGCACACGCTACCCGGAATCGATTCGCTGGTGAATGCGCCGCGCGCGACGCAGGTGGACGCAGTCGTAGCGACGCTTCTGGAAGGTGCAGCATCACCGGATACCCGCAAGATCCTGATGAGCGGCGAGCATCCGCTAGCCGCGAGTGCGGCCAGCGCTGCTCAAGGCGCAGCGAATGGAGCTGTTGCCAGCAACGACGCGACGATGGATGAGGCGTCGATGGCGAATACGCCGAGGGTAAAGGGCGGCGGAAAGCTGCAGGGAATGCCGGGACTGCAACGCGCGCTTGCGCGCAATCCGATAGCAGGTCCGGCTCCGCAGCTTAGCGGGCTGGCGCAGATGGTTGGATTTGCACTCGGGTCGCCGGAGTTCCAACGCAGGTAGAGGACACACGCAGACGCGATGGATTGCGCGTCGCAAACTGAGGGCGAATCAGCATGGACCGCAGAGTATTCGTGAAGTCGGGAGCGCTCGCGCTCGTTACGATGGGATTGAGTCCCAGCTTTTTGCGCAGAATGGCGTATGGCATGGAGCTGAAGAACGTCCCCCGGGGGAAGACGCTCGTATGTCTCTTTCAGCGTGGCGCGGCTGACGGATTGAACGTCGTGGTGCCGCATGGAGAGCAGGCGTACTACGACATGCGGCCGACGATCGCAGTTGCGCGGCCGGGGCAGGCGGCGGGCGCGATCGATCTCGACGGATTCTTCGGACTGCATCCGTCGCTCGCGCCGCTCAAGCCGCTCTGGGATCAGAAGCTGCTTGCACCGATCCACGCCGTAGGAAGTCCGAGTACGTCGCGCTCGCACTTCGACGCTCAGGACTTCATGGAAACGGGAACGCCGGACGTGAAAGGAACTCCTGACGGATGGCTCAATCGTCTTCTCGCGGTGGAGGGGACGTGCCAGCAGTGTCAGGCCGAGCCGTTCCGTGCGGTTGCGATGACGGCGCAGACGCCTCGCATACTCGAGGGACCCGCCGAGACGATTGCGATGAGCTCACTGGGGGAGTTTTCGGTTCGTGCGACGGGCAGCGAGGTCGAGCGGCTCGAGGCGCTTTACCGTACGGGGAGCGCGGATCTCGTGCACGGAACCGGGCAGGAAATGTTCGGCGCAGTCAAGCTTCTGAAAAACGCCAATCCTCAGCAGTACGCGCCACGGAACAACGCCGTTTATCCGAAAACGCAGTTCGGTCAGCGGCTCATGCAGATTGCGCAGCTCATCAAGTCGAATGTAGGTTTGGAGGTTGCGTTCGCCGACGTTGGTGGATGGGACACGCATGTGAATCAAGGGAACGGCACGGGACAGCTTGCGGGACGACTGGACGATTTTGCGAAGTCGCTCGCAGCGTTCACGCAGGACATGGGCGATCAGATGAACGACGTGCTCGTGCTGACGATGTCGGAGTTCGGACGTACGGCTCGGGAGAACGGCAACCGCGGTACCGACCACGGCCACGCGACGGCGTTCTTCGCGCTCGGCGGCGGAGTGAAAGGCGGCAAGGTCTATGGCAAGTGGCCTGGTCTCGCGCCGGAGCAATTGAATGAAGGGCGCGATCTCAAGCTGACTACGGACTTTCGCACGGTGTTCAGTGAGGTAGCCGTGAAGCATCTTGGAGCATCGCGAGTAGAGAAGATATTTCCCGGATACACGGGCGGGCCGCAAGAGTGGCTCGGGCTCGTGTGAGCGGAGAGATGAGATGAGAAAAGATGCGTCCGGCTGGGAAGACCAGCCGGACGCTTTTGTTTGTGTGCGCGCGGTTTGAGGTGCGACCGAAGCACTCCGGGAGATCAATCAGCGCCAGCGGGGCGTTTCGATCCAGTTGCTCGGGTTGGCGCGGATGTAACGGCGGATGTTCGCGAGGGCACGGTCGTTACGGATGATGCACTCGTAATAGTTGCGTTGCCAGAGCCGCCCACGGAAACGCGTCCAGCCATGATCGGTCACGGCGTGGCGATAGCGCGCGGTGGTGAGGGATTTGATGTGTTGTACGACGTCGGGCAACGCGATGTCGCGCGCGACGACGTTGACGACGGGGTACGGCGTTTCGCGTGGCGTCGTATCGCGCGCGACGACGTGAACGACGGGGTACGACGTTTCGCGTGGCGACGAATCCGTAGAGGCAGGCCCCCGTGCCTGCCCACGGCACCCCGGATGCGCCGACCCGCCCAAACCCCCACGACGGGGCGTTTCGCGATCGTCGGATCGCGATGCGTTGGATCGCTTTTGCGCGTCGTGTGTGCGTTGGTGTTGGACGGGCGACGGTGCGACACGGCGACGGGACGGCGTTTCGTTGGTTTCGTCACGTGGGCAGGCACGGGGGCCTGCCCCTACGGATTCGTCATCGTGCGAAACGTCGTACCCAGTGGAGGGCGTCGTCGCGCGTGGTTCGTCATTACGCGATGTGACGGATCGCGTCGTTAACGTCGTCGCGGTCACCCGACGCAAAACGACGATCGCGTGAATGTGATCGGGCATCACCTGGAATACGTCGATGTGGACGCGGGGGTGCCATGAATCCAGGTTCGCGATGACGGAATGCACCATCGACCCGGCTTCGCTGAGGAGCATTCTGCCACGCGCGATGCGACCGAAACGCGGGGCGCGCTGCTGTGCTACGATCGTTACGAAATACGCGCCTGCATGCGAATAGTCGTAACCTCTTAGTCGAATTGAATGGCGGCCAACGGCACTGCGTCGCGACGGGCTCACTTACCGAAAGTGTCACCAACGCGACGACAAACGAGGTATCCACGATGTGCGAGCGTAATCACATCCTGGCCATGACCACCCAGCGAAGCTTGCAATGTCGTTGCGTCCACGGCTCGGCTCAACACCCCACAACGCTTAACCAATTCTTAATACTCGCGTCATCGCCGTATAACCTGGAAGTCGTACGTTCGCTTGCGTAGCCATCGGCACCAAGCAAGGCCACTGCGTTGCGCAGCGCCAGGCGCACGTGCAATCCTTTCCGGCGAGGTACGATGTCTCGACCGTTGTTCTGTGCGCTGGCGTTGGTACTTGGAATCACGCAATCGTTGGCGGCACAGACGTCACCGCCGCTCGGCCGCGATGTGCTGCATGGTCATATCAGTGTGGATGCCGGCAAGCCGGTCGCCGGCGCAACGGTGACAGTCACCATGGCGCCGGATCGATCGTATCGTCAGACGCAAGCGGATTCAAGCGGGTACTACGAGATTGTGTTCCCGCAGGGGACCGGCGACTATCTCGTGCATGCTGTTGCTCCGGGCATGGATGCCGCGCGCAAGCGGGTGACGCGAAGTGGGCGTGATTCGGTGTTCGTCGTCGATCTGCATCTGGCACGCACGGCGGCTCAGCAGCTCGCCGCCGTCAATGTACGCACCCGCAAGCCGAAGCTGTACGGTGGTGACGACTTTCGCGGCACGCCCGGACCCGGTGCCGTTGAGCACGACACATGGGACGGCGTCGCTGGCTCTATCGCACCGGATCTCGCCGGGAATCTTGCCGCCATGCTCACCACCGCACCTGGAACGGTAATGACTTCGAGCGGCACGTCCGTCGCGGGGCTTGATCCGGGGCAAAACACTGCGACGCTTAACGGACTGGGGTTTGCCGGAGCCGATGTGTCTCGCAGCGCTGTTACGCACCAGCACATCACGACGTCCACCTACGATCCTGAACGTGGGTGGTTCGGTGGCGCGCAGGAACAGATCGAACTGGACGAAGATGTCATCGCACCGATTCGCCACGCGCATCTCACGCTCGACGCTCCAGCATTTCAGTATACGGACCCGGCGTCGCGCGCTCTCGGACAACGGTTCACGCGTCGCGTCGCTAGCATCGGAGGTGCGGACCGCACCCATCTTGACAAGCTCGCGTACAACTATGGACTGACAGCGTCCCGCCAGATCGATCAACCGGTGTCCCTGTTCACGGCACCTGGCAGCGTGCTGTCGCAATCCGGCATCTCGTCTGATTCCGTCGCGCGATTTGGATCAGAGCTCTCTGCCGTGGGCCTTTCGAGGCCAACAGCTCCTCGTATTGGCACGCGCACATCCGATCACGTCACTTTCATCGGACAGATCGGAAACGCGCCAAGCAATTGGGCGACTTTCGAGGATACGAAAACTACATGGACGTTGGTCGGGTTTGGCTCGGTCGATCGGCAGAACAGTGGCAATCTCACGCCGTCAGCCACAGCCAGCGCGGTGAGCATTCCGCGGAATCGCGATCTTGCTATGCAGGCGCATCTGGTGAGTCATGTGCGCGACAATGTGCTGACAGAAGGGAGCACAGGGATATCGCTCAGTCGTCGCGAGACTCTTCCGGGTGAGCGAATTCCGGCTGCATCTCTCCTGCTCGCGTCAGCGACACCGGCTGACACGAACATTGCGAGCGCGGTGCCTGTGGCGTTCGGTGGAGCGACGACACAACCCACGATCGACCATTGGACATGGGAGACATCGGGAGCTGTAAAATGGTATCCGCTCTCGCATCCGACCCACAGACTCAAGCTGTCGGCGGATGCGCGATTGGATGGCAGTCGCGCGCATCAAATACCATCGCTCGGCGCCTTCACATATCAGTCAATCGCCGATGTCGCGGCGAATCATCCATCGTCATTTACGCGTCTGCTGAACGCGCCGGATCGATCCGGACGGGTCGGTAATGCGTTCATTGCATTGAGAGATTGGTGGCGCGTGGGCCAATCGCTGGAGTTGCTCTACGGGCTCAGATTCGAGGGAACGCGATTCCTCGGCGCACCGAACGAAAATGACGCCGTGCGTGCCGTATTTGGGACTCGCACTGATCACGTGGCGGATGCATATGGCTTCAGCCCGCGGATCGGATTCACCTGGAGCCTTCGCGGTGATACCTATGAGCGCGGCGCCGCTGGCCTGATTGGCCAAACCTCGGCGTTTGCGCACGGCACTCTCCGGGGCGGCTTCGGTGAATTTCGAAGTTTCATGTCGCCGGATATGGTTGCGGCAACCAGCGCGCAAACAGGATTGCGTGATGGCGAGTTGATGCTGACGTGTGTGGGAGCTGCCACGCCAATCCCGGAATGGTCAGCGTATCTCGCCAGTACGAGCAACACTCCGACGAGCTGCGCGAACGGTACGCCATCGTCTCTTGCGTCCGTGGCGCCCACTGTCACGTTATTCGATCCGGCGTACCGCACGCCGCGAAGCTGGCGTGGAAATCTGAGCTATACGTCGAGCGTATGGCACGTCAACTACGTACTGGATGGATTCTACGCCCTGAACGTGGACCAGCCCGGTAGAATCGACCTCAATTTCAACAATAGCCCCGCGTTCATCACCGATGAGGGAAGGCCCGTATTCGTCGCGCCGGGAAGCATCGTACAGGCGAGTGGGATCGTTGCATCGAGCAATGCTCGCCGTACGGCGAGCTTCGGCAGCGTCTTCGACAATGTGTCCACAAATCAATCGATCAACAAGCGCGCGACGCTCACGTTGTCGCCTGACCTCGACGATCTGCAGCGGTGGTTCGCGTCACTGAGTTACAGTCTTTCCAGCACTCGCGCGCGAAGTACCGGCTTCGATGCCGAGACGTTCGGCTCTCCGCTGGAGCGAGGCTGGGCACGCAGCAGCCTCGACGCAAGACATCAGATCATGGTGCAGGGCGGACTGACTGCTCGTCACCTGACATTCACGATGTTCGGAAGAGTACAATCCGGCCTGCCGTTCACACCGATAGTCGGCAGCGACGTAAACGGTGACGGACTGATCAACGACCAGGCATTCATCTACGACCCCACCAGGACATCCGACGCGACGCTCGCGAACGGAATGCGCGCACTGCTGCGCGGTGCGCAGCCCGCAACGCGGAGCTGCCTCGAGCGACAGCTCGGTGGTCCCGCTGCCCGCAATAGCTGCGAGGGACCATGGACCGCGATGCTGAATGCACAGATCATGTATCAGGGCAAGCTTCCGTTCACGAGATGGGGATCGGTGGTATTGTTCTTCACCAACCCGCTCGGCGGGCTGGATCAGCTCGTGCACGGAGCTGACCATCTGCGGGGCTGGGGGGCGTTCGCGATGCCAGATCCAGTTCTGTACACCGTGCGAGGTTTCGATCCATCGGCCAGCAGATTCCTGTACGCGGTGAATTCGCGATTTGGCGATACGAGGCCGAATGCGACGGCCTTTCGCGTCCCATTCCGAGTGACGCTGGACATTTCTGTAGATCTTGCACCAGATCCGTACGAGAGTTTCGTCAAACGCTGGCTTCGCCCCGGGCGCCACGGATTCGACGGCCCGCGAATGACCGCAGCCGCGATCAAGCGAAACTACGACAGGATATTGCCGGACCCGTATCGCGCGATACTCACGGAATCTGACTCGCTGCTGTTGACTCGGACACAGGTCGACAGCCTCACACAGGCCCAGGCAGCGTATCGCAGCGCGCGGGATTCAGTGGTGGTCGATTTCACGACATACCTGGCGAATCAAGGTGACGACTACGACGTCAAAGAAGCGACCAGGCGCGAGGTTGCCGCCGTCGAAGCAGCAACCGAACTGGGACACGTAAGCATAAGGCGTTCACTGCCGAAGATTCTCAACAAGCTGCAGCTACGCATGCTGCCCTACCCCGCCAACCGCCTGTACGCGGCGCCGGGCGACGTGCATGGCACCGAGGCGTTGCGGCAACGTTGAGCGTGCGACCGCACGCGACGCTAGTGAAATATCCTGTGCAGCAACCCGCCAATCCCCTTCCCGATCTTCTCCACCGCGTTCGGCACCTGTATCAACGTGCTGTCGAGCTGGATCTCCGGTGGGCCGGAGTGCACAGGACACGGAGTCGTGGGCAGGGTTCCCGGCTTGAAGTACTCTCGCTGCCTGATCGGACACCATTCTGTCGCCAGATATCCTGTTCGCGCGTCGATCGTCGCCGGAACCATTCCCGCCGGTGGCGCCCATGAATTCGGGGGATCGGGTTCATCCCATCCATTGGTGATGAAATCCGCCCACGCCGGTGCTGCGAGGCGGCCGCCCGACGCGTTGTATCCAACGGGCCGCGGCGTATCATAGCCGAACCAGAATCCGGCGACGATCGTCGGCGTGAAGCCCATGAACCAGACGTCGGTGCCGTCATTGGTCGTGCCGGTCTTGCCTCCAACGAGCCCGTCGACGCCGAGGTCGCGGATGACGTAGCCCGTGCCGTAGTTGACGACTGATTGAAGCATCGACGTGATCTGATACGCGTCCTGCGGAGTCATGACGCGCACACGCTGGTTGTCGCTGCTCCATAGCACCTGGCCGTCCGCGGTCTGAATGCGGCGCACCAGTCGCGGCGTCACGCGAAAGCCTCCGTTCGCAAACGGTGCATACGCTGTCGCGAGCTCCATAGGCGTGACTTCGAGCGCGCCGAGTGCCGCGGACGGGACGTTGGGTAGATCGCTGCGGATTCCGAAGCGGTGTGCGGTCGCGATAATCGCTGGAATGCCGACGAGCTGGCTGACGCGAACCGCCGCCGTATTCTCTGATCGCATGAGCGCGCGACGGAACGTCACATGTCCGCCGTATTCTCCGCCATCGTTCTTCGGCGACCAGATAGTGTTGCCAACCTTGACCGAGATTGGCGCGTCATCGACTTCGCTCGCCGGTGTGTAGCCTGCCGCGAGTGCAGTAGCGTACACGAACGGTTTGAATGCAGAGCCCGGCTGCCGGTGCGCGAGCAACGCACGATCGAATCCGCCGCGTTCGAATGTACGTCCGCCAACGAGCGCGCGAATGTCACCTGTGCGCGGGTCGAGGGCCACCATTGCCCCCTCGACGTGCGGACCGCGGCGCTCGGATTCCTGCTGGATCACCGCCGCCTGGCGCCGGACTGCGCGATCGGCGGCAATCTGCGCTCGCTCATCGAGCGTCGTGTACACGGTGAGATCGTTGACGTCGCGCGATCCGCCCTTGAGAACGGAATCAACGACATCACGCACCGCGTCGATGGCGTATGAGTCACCGGACATGTCCGGCCGCCACTCGTTCTTCGCCACACGAAGTGGAGTCTTCACGTACTGACTGTCTGCCGCAGGTGATATGTACCCTTCGCGCGCCATCAGTCCGAGCACGAGATTGCGGCGCGCGAGGGCTCTGCGTGGCGAACGACGCGGTGTGTACGCCGACGGTCCTTTCGGCAGCGCCGCGAGCATGGCGCCTTCCGGAACCGTGAGGTCGCCCACACTCTTGCCGAACAGATCGCGACTAGCCGCCTCGACACCGTAAACGCCGTTACCCAAGTAGATGACGTTGAGGTAGAGCTCCAGTATCTGATTCTTGGTGAGATTGCGCTCGAGCAGCCGGGAGAGGCGCATCTCCAGCAGCTTCTGACGAAACGAGCGGCCGCTGTACCGGCGAACGGCGAAGGTGTTTCGCACGACCTGCATCGTGATCGTGGAAAATCCTTCACGCACACCGCCGGCGCGAATGTTCCGGAGCGTGGCGCGCACGAGCGCGTGCCAGTCGATCCCGTGATGGTCATAGAAACGGCGGTCTTCCGTCGCGACGAATGCCCGGCGCACGGGAACTGGAACCGCGCTCAACGGTACATTGACGCGGCGTACGACGGCCAGCCGGCTGATGAAGTTTCCCTCGCGGTCCAGAACTCGTCCGCCTTCGTCCGGATGAAACGACCGGATGTCGGCGGCGCTGGGGCATCCGTCACCGCCGCAGGTCGCAAGCCATGCGTCGGACCCGTAAATCGCGACGATGAGAACCGCGATCGCCGCCGTTATATATTGCCTCTTCCCGATTTTGCCGAGCCGTAGATCCATGATCAGAATGTATCGCCCATTAGCAGTTGCCCTCGGCGTGACCGTTGCGGGAGCCGCAATCGCCGGCGCTTCCGTGGCGTCACGCCGGAGCGCCACGTCGCCGCTGAATACCCCAAAGCACCGTGCTACGGTCACTCCGGCAGCGGCGGAGCCGTCCCCGATTGAGTCGCCAGCTCCGCCCCGCGCACCAAACAAGATGGGGCGCATCCCGGTGCTGGAATATCACCTGATCGGTGATCACGACGCTCTGTACAGTAGAACGCGCGAGCATTTCCGCGCGGATCTGGAAGATGCCTATCGCCGCGGATACCGGCCGGTGACTCTGGCGCAGGTGCTCGACAAGAATTTCAGTGATGTTCCGGTGGGAATGTCGCCGGTGGTGGTAGTGTTCGATGACGCGTCACCTGGCCAGTTCAGCTACATCGAAAAGAATGGCAAGCTCGAAATCGACCCTACCAGCGGAGTGGGGATCTGGCTGGATTTCGCCAGATCGCATCCGGGATGGAAGAACCGGGCCGTGTTCTGTCTGTTGAACGGCGCCGCCGCAGGCCACAATTTCTTTGGCGATAACGTGAAGTTTGCCGGCCAGAAAAAGGAGTGGCGGTTCCAGAAGGTGAAGTGGCTCGCTGACAATGGCTTCGAGCTGTGCGATCACACAGTCTGGCATGCGATGCTCAACAAATATTCCGATGCAGTTGTTCAGGAGCAGATCGCGCGCAATGCCATGGCCATCGATTCAGCGGTCCCGGGGTACAGGATCCGATCGATGGCGTTGCCATACGGTATCTGGCCGAAGAATCGCCAGCTCGCATGGCAGGGCTCGTGGCGCGATCCCAAGACCGGCAAGGTTCACAGCTATCACTTCGACGCTGTGATGGAAGTTGCCGGTGGGCCGACTCGGAGCCCCTACGACCCTGCTTTCGATCCCCACCACGTCACGCGCGTGCAGGCGGTCGGAAACAACATCAGGGACGAGCTGGACAAGCTGGACAGGACGAACACGCGCTTCGTACGCTAACGCTTCGGAACTTCCGCTAACGCTTCAGAACTTCCATTTGCGCAGGATTCCGATCGCCTTTTCGAGTGCTTCGCGCTGATCGGGTTCGGTCGCGTTGGCGAGTAGCTGTTCGTATGTGTCTATGGCGAGATCGAGCGACTCGTAATCGTGCTCTGCGCCGGCCAGGGCAGCTGCATTATCGGCCAGATTGGCACGGGCGAGATCGTCGTCCGGGAACTGCACCGTGACCTGGCGCCAGCGTTCGGTCCGGTCGCGGGGATTGGATTCGGCGAGGGCCCACATGTGCCATGCACCGCGACTTGCGGGATCGAGTTTCCGTGCCCGGTCGGCGATCTCGCCGACCAGGTCCGGGCCCCTTCCCTCCAGCCAATATCCATTGGCGAGGCGTACCAGCGCCTGGGCGTCGCCAGGGTTTTCTGCCACTGATTGCTCCAAATCCGCAACCGTGGGGTATGATAGATCGTCCATTTACCGAAATGTATCCCTCTGGACAAGAGTCGCGGGGGGTGCTAGCGTAAAGGGAGCAGTAGAAACCATAGTGCGAACAAGGCGCGTGTGATCGCGCGCAGATTGAAGGGCATAGTCCCCGGGTGCGCCGCGTGAGTTGGCCCCGCGCTCCCCGAGACACTTCCGAATCAACACGACAAATCGAGTGACCGCGACGATTGCGCCCTGCGCCCGTTGCGTAATGCGCTTGCGGCGAGTGTCGCCGGCGCCTCTGTACCCGAAAAAATCTTTTACATGACTGAACGCCGACGTTCAACCCGTCGCGGTCGTGGGCAGAGCCCCGACGATGCAACGTCCACCGATGCGATTTCGGATGCGAATCCGTATCTCGACTCCACTCCGCAGCCCCCATCGGCCCCATCGGCCCCTGCTCCCGCACCGGAGCCGCGGCCGCACCTCGATCCGGTTCCGGCCGTATCCCTGCTCCCGCGCGACAATGGGAGCGACGGTTCATCGGCTCCGCCGGATTCATCGACCGGAGGCGGCGGTGTCCAGGCAGACGGCTCCGGCGGCAATGAGGACGGCGGCAACGAGCGCGGCGGACAGGGACGCGGACGGTTTCGCCGCTTCAGACACCGCAATCGAAATGCCCAGGGCGGCGGCAATCAGCAGCAGCCACCGCAGCAGCAACAGCAACATCAACGGCAGAATCAGAACAACAGCCAGCAGTTCGGTGGCGGACGCCGCAACAACCGCCGCAACCGCCCACAGCCAGATGCCGCACCCCGCGGCCCCGTAGGACCAATCATCGTCGAAGGCGAAACGTCAGGCCTCTTCGATCCGCAGCGCGACGCAGGATACCTCCGCAGCGCAAGCCAAAGCTACCTGGCGGAAGCCAACGATCCGTTCGTACCGGCGCAGCTCGTTCGTCAGGCCGGTCTCCGTCGCGGGGATCTCGTGACGGTCACGGTTGGCCGCGATCAGCGCGGCCGTGTGACCGCCGCCGAATTGCTCACCGTCAATGGGGGCGATCCCGAGGCGGCGCTACGCCGGCCCGAATTTGCGTCGCTCGTCGCGTCGTATCCGGATCGCAAGCTGTCGCTCGAGACCGGCCGTCCAGCCAAGGCCGGGCCGGAGCTGACCCGACGCGCGATCGATCTCATCGCGCCAATCGGCTACGGACAGCGTGCGCTCATCGTCGCCCCTGCACGCGCAGGCAAGACGATGTTGTTGCAGGCGGTCATCGAGGGAATCGCGATCAATCAACCGCACGTGCAGCTGTTCGTCCTCCTCGTGGACGAGCGCCCCGAGGAAGTGAGCGACATGATCTCGATCGGCCACGGCGAAGTAGTCGCATCCAGCTTCGACATGCCGGCTCAGCGCCACGCTGACGTCGCCGAGATGACGCTGGAGAGGGCCCGCAGGCTCGTGGAGCTCGGGCAGGACGTCGTGATCGTACTGGACTCGATAACGCGTCTGGCGCGTGCCTATAACACGATCGAGCGTGGCACGGGCCGCACAATGAGTGGCGGGCTCGACTCGTCGGCGATGGCGAAACCGAAGGCGTTCTTTGGCTCGGCCCGCTCAGTAGCCCCCGAGAATGGTGGCGGCTCGCTCACCATCATCGCGACGGCGCTGGTCGAGACGGGGTCGCGGATGGACGACGTGATCTTCGAGGAATTCAAGGGAACCGGCAACTGTGAGATCAAGCTGGATCGCAGCCTGGCGGAGAAGCGCATCTTTCCGGCCATCGACATCGGGATAAGCGGCACCCGGCGCGAGGACAAGCTGTTCCGTCCCGATCAGCTCGACCACGTCTACACACTTCGCCGGGGTCTGCAGCAGATGCCCTCGAGCTCGGCGATGGAGTGGCTGATAAAGCGAATCGCAGCGACGCCGAACAACGACGCGCTGCTCTCCGGCCTCTGATTTCGCAGTTGCGTCCGTAAGCCCGTCCCGCCCGGAATGCGGAGCCATGGCGGCTGGAAAAACACGTGCGCCTCGCGGCCCGGGCCTTGCTCTCTGGCGGGCATGGTTCCTCCACTTTTGCGGCGATCGCTCCAGGTCGCCGCAGTAGCGGTCGCTTCGCTGGTGATCGCGGCAGCTCCCCTCCCGGGGCAGGCTGCACGGCCGTCGTCCGGCAATCCCGAAATCACCGAGCTGACGCTCACGGGCGTGCACGCGGTCGATCCGGACGAGCTGCGCCTCAATATCGCGACGGATGAGTCGCACTGCGTATCAGTGCTGCTGAGGCCGGTCTGCGTCTTCAGCAAATCGCCGACGTTCTACAAGCGCCTGACGCTGAATCGCGCCGAGCTCGCGCGGGACATGCTGCGGGTGATGGTGTTCTATTTCAAGCGCGGATATCGCAATGCGCAGGTGGACACGACCGTCGTTCCGACCGGTCGGAATGCGGTGCACGTCACGATCGCGGTAAACGAGGGAAAACCGACGCTGGTGTCGGGGATCAGCATAGTGCAGGACACCGAAGTGCTGTCGAAAAGGCAGCTGCGCCGCGTTCTTCTCCTTCGCAAGGGACGGCCGTACAGCCTGATCAAGCTGGACTCGACGATTGCCGCGCTGGATTCGCGCCTGTGGAATCGAGGTTACTCCGATGCAGTAATCGATACCACTGTCGTGCTCGACACCGTCGCCGGGACTGCCGATATCACGATCAAGGCGAATCCGCGATGGCGCGCACGCGTGGCGACCATAACGGTCAAAGGAAACAAGGGCGTCAACGATCGCACCATCAAGAAGTCGCTGTCGTTCAAGCCAGGCGGACTGTACAAGCAGTCGGACGTGCTGGCGAGCCAGCGCGCTCTGTACGAGTCGAATCTCTTCCGCCGCGCCGCGATCGAGGTGCCAACGACAGATGATTCGCTGAAGCACGTGCTCATCGACGTGCAGGAAGCACCGCCGCACGACGCACGTTACAGCGCAGGATTCAACACCGTCGATTTCGTACAGGTCGCAGGACACTATGCCGATTACAACTGGCTGAGTGGCGCCAAGCGGCTGACCATCGATGCGGCTGTAGGGAATCTGTTCGCTCACACATTGAACGGAAACGGCGTGTTCTACGACGTCGGCAAGACCGTGGTCGGAGGTTCGGAGTCACAGTATCTTGCTGCCACATACACTGCCAGCGCCGACGTCAGATATCCGTGGTTCGGATCGCCGAACAACGAGGGTGCATTCGGTGTCTTCGCTCACCGGCGAAGCGCCCCGGGCATATACGTCGACAAGGGGTATGGTCTGAGTGCGACGTTCACGCGAACGCTCACACCGCGCGGGCCGCTCAGTCTCAACTACCGGTTCGAGGAGACGGCCGTGCAGGCCGGCGACGTGTACTTCTGCGTCAACTATGGCGTCTGCGACGCGGCGACGCTCGTTGCGCTGGAGAGGAAGCAACGGCTATCTCCGCTCGCGTTGAGCTTCTCGCTGGACAGGACCGACAATCCGTTCGAGCCGCGGCGTGGCTACCGGACGCAGTTCGATCTGGAGCATGCGTCGTCGTATACGGCTTCCGATTTCAGATACAATCGTGGCGCAGGTGATTTCGCGCTGTTTGTTCCCATCACACGCCATTCGGTGCTGGCCGGCCACCTGAGGGTGGGCATGATCGGCGCGCTGGCGAGCACCACGAACGCCGTGGGAGTCGCGAGTGGAGCGCTGGGTGCGACGGCTATCCTGCATCCGCGCAAGAGATTTTACGCCGGCGGCTCGCAATCCGTACGCGGCTACCCCGAAGGCCAGCTCGGGCCGCGCGTCCTTACGGTGCCGGCCGCAAAGCTGCTGGCAGATGACTCCGCTAACGCGCAGTGCAGACCGGCGACGATCACGAAATGCAACCCAAACGCATCGCTGTTTCGCGATCGTGATTTCGTGCCGCGGCCGCTTGGCGGCAACCGCCTCATCGAGGGGAGCCTGGAGTTCCGCTTCCCGCTGTTCGCGTCGCTCATCGGCGCGACCTTCGTCGATGCGGCCTACCTGGCGCAGAATACGAGTCCGGGATTGCCGAAGAGCAAGGCCGCGATCACTCCGGGTATCGGCGTCCGCTACCTGTCGCCGGTCGGGCCAGTTCGTGTCGACGTCGGCCTCAATCCCGAAACGAGCGAAAAACTGCCCGTCGTCACCGAAGATCTGGCGAGTGGCGGAAGAGGGCTCGTCACGCTCGACCAATCGCGCGTGTACTCACCGACGCATGGGAGCGGCGGTCTCAACTCGCTGCTCGCGCGCCTGACGCTGCACCTGTCGATCGGAGAGGCGTTCTAGATGCGGAAGCGCACCGTCGCTG
This sequence comes from Gemmatimonadota bacterium, assembly GCA_040388625.1. Lineage (NCBI taxonomy): Bacteria > Pseudomonadati > Gemmatimonadota > Gemmatimonadota bacterium. Next base: position 300,766 of record JAZKBK010000006.1, read on the forward strand.
CTGCCACGGTGGGTGCTCTCGTCGTGCTGGCGATGCTGATCGCCGGTACGGTGCTTTTCGTCACGCAAACGGATTGGGGCAGAAAGAAGGTTGGTGGTTACGTGATCGGCCTGATAAAGCAAGCGGCGCACGGGTACGTAACAGTCGACCGGGTCGATGGCAACTTGCTGAATGGCGCGACGATCGTTGGTCTCACGATTACGGACAGCGCACACGCGCCATTCGTCAAGGCGGATACCGTAGTCGCCACTTACGGAATCGGCGACCTCATCAACAAGCGCATATACCTGGACAATGTCCGCATCGTGCATCCCGTCATCGTCCTGGACCGGATGCCGGGTGGCAAGTGGAACTACGACAGGATCTTTCCGCGCGACACGACGCAGCCGCCCGGCCCACCGGGCTATCTGTCATGGATCACACTGCGCAACGTGACGATGGTGGATGGCGAAGTCACGTCGCACAGCCCATGGACGCCAAGCGATACGCTCAAGGGAACCAAACGAGACAGCGTCATACGGTTCACGCTCAGCCCGCTCGCGCGACTCAACGTGCAGCGCGTCGCCGGCGGATTTCAGAAGACATCGCAGTTCAGGAACATCTACGGAACATTTCCGTTGATGCGGCTGGAGGACCCGAACGACCGTCGCCAGATCATCGATGTGTCGTCACTGCGCATGACCGCGGAGCCGCTGCGGCCGCCTTCAGTGCGGGTGACCGACGTGAAGGGACGTTTCATTCTTCTTGCGGATTCGTTGTACTTCCACGGCATCGACGCAACGCTCGCGAGCTCCAGGCTCTCGAACGGAACGGGACGCTACAATTTCGACAGCAACGATCTGAGGCTCCGGTTGCACGCGGACACCGTGGCAACCAACGACCTGTTGTGGATCGACCCCAGCATACCCAAGGACGGATCGGGCAAGCTGGACTTTGCGCTCGACTGGGTAGGACCAACGAGCGACTACCTCGCGACGAACGCTTCACTCGCGGTTGCCGGTGCCACGATGTCAGGAAGTCTCGGCACGCTGGTTACCGACACGGTCGCGTTTCACGATACCAAGCTGCGCTTCAGCCATGTCGATACGCGCACCATCCAGCAACTGTTTCCGACGATCATATCACCGCGTCAGGGCTACCTCACAGGCCGCATGGCTGCGCGCGGCGGTTTCGGCGCCATGCGCATCGACGGCGACGTTGCGTTCCAGGATCCGCTCACCGGCACGAGCCGCGTCATCGCGCTCGGCACCGTAGGCGCGAGCAAGGGCATCCTGCGAGCGACCGACCTGCACCTGACGTTCTCGCCACTCAAAGTTTCGCTCGCACGTGCAGTCGATCCAACTCTACCGATCGGAGGCACGATCAATGGCAAGCTGATGCTCAACGGCTCCAGCGCAACTGGTCTCACAGCAACCGGCGACCTGGTCCACGAAGATGTAACGGGAAAATCGCACGTTACCGGCAGTGGCACGTACGCGCGCGGCAACCGGACGCCCCTCATCAATGCGAATCTGCAGCTTTTGCCGCTCTCGCTCGCGACCGTCGGCCAGTTCGTGACCGCGGCCGGGCTGCGCGGCACGGTCACCGGTCCGATTTCCGCGACTGGACCAATGCAGAACCTTGCTGTCGCAGCGGATCTGACGACGCCCGATGGCGGAACCATCGTTGCCCACGGCACCGTCGATCTCGCGTCTCGCCCGCAGAGCTATGATCTCAACCTCACAGCGCACCTCTTCGACGCCAGCCAGATAAGCAGCAAGGCACCCTCGTCCCTGCTCACGGCCGACGTTGCGGCCCGTGGGGCGGGCTTCGATCCGGCAACCTTGAATGCGACGGCGACGGCGAACGTGCAGACGTCCACCTACGACAGCGTCACGGTTGATTCCGCAACTGTACGACTTGCAGCTGCGAACGGCCTTCTGACCGTCGACACACTCTCCGTCCACGTCCCGCACGGCTACGCGAACGCGTCAGGTCAGTTCGGCCTGGTCGTTGGCTCCGCCGGAAAGCTAAGCTACGCTGTATCGATCGACTCGCTCGGCGCGCTGTCACGGATACTGCCGCCAACTGATACGGGTGCGGTGACACCGCGACCTGCAATTCTCGCACAGCGAATCGCACGCGCCGATTCAGCGCGGGCACAAGCTGCCAGAGCGACGGTTGCCGAGCGAGCTGTCACCGGAGCGCCGGTCCCGGCGTTTCCCGTCGATACACCAAGAGCCATTCCGCGCAACGCTCTGCGGGGATCGATCGTTGCGAAGGGCACGGCCACTGGCAACATCCATACATTCGACATGGCAGGCTCGGGGACCGCAACCGACATTGTCGCATTCGGAAGCGCCGCCCATGCGATTCGCGCAAACTACACCTGGACCGGCGCGCTCACGCCGCAGTCGCGCGTCAGTGCGCAGGCCAGTGCGGTCAACGTCCTGGCGCTAGGGTTCGCACTTGACACCGTAACGCTCACCAGTTCCTACGCCAAGCCCAGTGGAAACATTACGCTGGCGATTCATCAGGATTCGAACCGGGTCTACAACGCCAGCGCGCAATTCACGCTCGACAAAGACCGGGATGACCTGCTGCTCGACCAGCTGCGTCTCAAATTCGACACAACCGTATATGCCAGTACGGGGCCGGCGAGGATCCATTTCGATCCGATGGAAACGTCGATCGAACACTTCGAGATCAATAGCGCTACTGGTGGACGTGTGTACGTCAATGGCAAGATCCCGGTAAATGGCAACACGGATCTGGAACTGCACGTCACGCAATTCGAGATCGGCAACATTGCAGCCCTGCTGCAGAGCGACGTGAACGCGCGCGGCCTCGTATCAGTCGACGCGCACCTGCGCGGAACTCGTGCCGCGCCGGTCATCGACGGCGCATTCGGTCTCGAGCGACTCGTATACCAGGGCCGCGCGACACCGGAAGTACACGGCCGCGTCAAGTACGCCGACGAAACGTTGCAGACAAACATTACCGCGGGCCGCGAAGGGGGACCGCCGATGCTGGTTGCGCGCGGCACCGTGCCGATCAATCTCGCATTCGCCGGTGTGACCGGTTCACGAGTACCGCACGATCGCGCGATCGATGCAACCATAGACGCCGATTCGCTGCCACTAGATTCGATCCCGCCGCTGAGCGACGTCGTGACGAACCTTAAAGGGCGCGCGCTCGCGAAATTCACGGTCACGGGTACCATCGACCGACCCGACGTGAATGGCCGGGTGACACTGTGGAATGGCAGTGCACGCATCGCACCGCTCGGCGTGACGGCAAGCTACGTGGCCGGCAACATCCGGCTCGTACACGATACGGTGATCGTCGATTCGCTCGTCGCGCACAGCAACGGTGTGATCAGACTTACTGGCGGAATCGGCATCAAGACGCTGACTCAGCCATCCTTCGCGCTCAAGCTCACGGCCAACAACGCGCGCATCATCGACAATGACAACGGAAACCTGTACGCCAATGCCAACGTGAGCTTGAACGGACCGTTCAACAACGTTGACGTCACTGGATTCGCGCACGTGCTCCGCGGCGTGATCTACATACCGGAATCGACGGGGAAGACGCTCGTTGGCGCAGGTGATCCTGCACTGTACGCCGTGGCGGATACGACCAACATAGGCGTCCGCGAGCTGTTTCCGAGCCAGTCGCCACTGCTGGCGAACCTGCGAATGAACGTCGCATTGATGGTCGACCACGACGTGTTCGTGCGCTCCAACGACGCGAACGTGGAAGTGTACACGGACAACCCGCTCCGGATCGGTGTCAATCGCGCGAAGCAGACCTTCCTGGTGGACGGCGTGTTGTTGAGCGATCGTGGCGAGTACCGTTTCCAGAGCCGTCGGTTCCAGATTCGTCAGGGCTCCGCGACGTTCATCAACTCGCCGAAGCTCAACCCGACACTACAGGTGACCGGAGAGTATGACGTCCAGCTTCCGACCCGGGAGGCAATAGCGATCCGGATCATCATCTCCGGGACGCTGGACGCTCCGAAGATATCGCTCGAGAGCGATGCGCAACCGCCGATCTCGCAGACCGACCTGCTCAGCTATCTGGCGTTCGGGCGTACTTCTTCGTCGCTGCTTCAACAGGAGGGTGGCGGCCTGACGACAGGCGGGAGCGGCGGCAGCAACATCGTCGGCGCGGGCGCTGCATTTGCCGCGAAACAGGTAGCGGCCGCGGCGCTTGGTGCACTCACCGATCAGGCGGCCGGCACCGCTGCGCGATCACTTGGCGCTGACTTCTTCAACATCACACCCGCCGCCGTTTCGCTCGACGCGGGCAGTTTTCTTCGCGCGACGCAGGTGGAATTCGCCAAGTACATCCGGACGAACACCTTCCTGCAGCTTCAGGTGCGGCCCGATCCAGCGTCGCTACAGAGGCCAGGCTTCCAGATCACGCATCGCTTCAACACGCGGGCCGGATATCAGATCGATGCCAGCTTCGAGCCGCGCTATCTGCTCAGCCAACCATCGCTGTCTCCCGATCAGACGCCCCAGACGACCAGCGCGTTCGGATTGTTCTTCGTGCGGCAGTGGCGCTACTGAGTCCGGGGGTCCACGCGAGCCGACTCGGGCACTCGTAACGTCGCGCCGAGCGCGGCAGGGCCGCTGAGCGAGCTTGGCGCGTTGAGATGTGCACCGTCGTCGATTCCCACACCCATACGGTTGAGCAACTCGCCGCCCAGCCAGCCCGCCAGTCCGAGGAATGCAACGCCGCTGAACGAGAAAAGAAGCGCAAGTGGCTCCGGTGCAGTCGGTCCATGGAGCCGCAACAGCCAACTCACCAGAAAGAACGTAACCAGCGTCGCACTGCTCAGGCCGTGAAATCCGCCAATGCGCTTGGCCCTCGTTCCTGACGGTATCGCCAGGTAGTCGATCAGGCCGAATATCGCTGCGATTATCCCGCCGACAACGCCCGCGCCGATCATGTAGAACGCGACCAGCGCCCACGTCTGGCCGCCGTGAACTACATAAACGGCGTCGAACAGCGCAGCCGTGGCAAGCAGGCCCATCGGAAAGGATACAACGATCTGGTGCGCCGGATGCCCAAGTAGCTTCGTCTTGCTTTCCACTCACACTCCCGTGTGCAAACGCGTCACTGAACCACCACGACGCCACTCATGCTCAAACCATGAATGGTGCAATGATAGTTGTAAGTTCCAGCTGTGGGGAACGCCACGACGCGCGTGCCGGACGCGAAGTCGGAAACGTTCGCCGGTGCGCCCGCCGTCGTGAATGTCACGTTGTGAGTGGTGCCGGATGTGTTGTTGAACGTGATGCTGCTTCCGGCGGCGATGGTGACCTGCGATGGGTCGAACGCGTTGCTCGATACGAGGCAGACAGTGCCATTACCCGGCGTGCAAGTCGCGGACGGGTTTCCGGGATTGCTCGGAGGGGTCGGCGACGTGCCGTATCCGCCAGAGCCACCGCAGGCCGTTGCCGCCATGATGGCTGTCGCTAGCACAACAGATGAGATGATGTTCATGCACGGAACGTCGCCGCGCACGACCGGCGCATACACCCCGCTTGCGGCGAAGTGCAGCGTTCAAGCGGTGGAGGCCGACGTTACACGGTCAGTGACCGCAGGAACTCGGCGACCGCAGTCCGATAACTTCTCCCTGACGGAAGCCTCGTTCCATCCTGGAGAATGATCCGGTAATCACCCTGCTCGTTCGGGAACACTTCCTTGATGCGTGTCGTGTTCACGATGGCTGATCGGTGAATGCGCATGAACAGCGAAGGAAGCCGGTCCTGGAACGATGTGAGTGTGCCGCGAACGAGGTGGGAAGCCTTGCCCATGTGGATTCTCACGTAGTCGTCCACCGCCTCGATCCAGTCTATGGAGTCGGTTGGGAGAAGAACGTGCTTTCCATCGAGACGGATCGCAAGCCGCTCGGCGTCGCGCGGCGTCTTCATTTCCTCGACGAACTTCCTGAGGTTCTGGATGTGCGACGAGAAATCGGACGATGCGAGACGCGTCTTCGCGCGGGCGACGGCCTGCATGAGACGATCGCGCGCAACCGGCTTGAGCACATAATCCACAGCATGCACGTCGAACGCCTTGAGTGCATACGAGTCATGCGCAGTGACAAAGATGATCATCGGGATGTGCGCCGGATCGAGTTGCGCGACCACGCTGAATCCGTCGATCTCCGGCATCTGGACATCCAGAAGGACGACATCCGGTGCCAGCCGCGAAATCATCTGGACGGCTTCCCGCCCGTTGGACGCATCGCCCACTATGACGACATCGCTGTCGGCTTCCAGAATGGTGCGCAGATGGCGGCGCGCAAGCGGCTCATCGTCCACGATCAATATCTGAACAGGGGCCCGATTCATTGGATCCTCACTCTGTGGGTGCATTCATCGAATCGCCGCGATTCATGTGCTCGACGTGATATGGGATCTGCATCGACACCCGGAATCCGCCCTGCTCCGGACTCTCAACCGTGAATGCGTGGGCGTCGCCGTATAGATACATCAACCGCGCCCGAGCGTTTCCGATACCGATGCGCTCGACGATCAGGTCAGCGGACTGGCCCTTGAGACCAGGTCCGTCGTCGCGCACCTCGAGCGCCAGGAAATCTGCGTCACGCCAGGCTCGAATCTCGATCTTGGTGCGCGCCGAGCACTGGGCGAGTCCGTAGTGGATCGAGTTCTCCACCAGTGGCTGCAGGATCAGAGTCGGAACGAGCGAGTCCCCGATCGAGTCGTCGATATCGGTCACGATCGTGAGCCGATCCTCGAACCGGATGCGCTGAATCGCCGTATAATGGTCGAGTATACGCAATTCGTCTCGCAACGGCACCTCTTCCGCGCCGCCGGCGTCCAACGAAACGCGCATCAGCTCACCCAGGCCCGAGATCATGCGCTGCGCGGCGGGCGGATCGGCGTCCACGAGCGCCGTAATCGCATTGAGTGCGTTGAATAGAAAATGCGGACGAAGCTGCTGCCTCAAGCTGTCGAGCCGGGATGAAGCGAGCCGCATCTGCAGAACTGCCTGTTCCTGCGCCTGGGCCGCATATCGACGCGCGAGTCCCTCGTGCCACCACGTCGCATACGTCGCGATCCCGCCCGCGGCCGCAAGCAAGGTGAGCTTCGCACCCTCATCCAGCAAGGCTACCGACGCCGTCCCGCTGGCAGAGACGGGATCACCAATCGCAACTCCATAGATCACGAGGAAGAGGAAATCCAGCGATGCATATGCAACGAGAATGAACACGGCAACAATCGCCGCACGCCGCGCAGAAGACAGAATTGGTCGCGCCGCAAGTATTGCGAAGTATGCAAGGACCATCGGAGACTTTAGACCAAGCGTCGGCGTCGCGATTATGCCGTAGGCGCCCATCGTCGCTGTCACCGCGACGACGTCCACAATGGGATTCAGCACCGGGAGCCAGGATGGCAACACCGGACGCCGATAAAGGAACCAGGCCTGCCCCACCGTCCACACCAACATGGGCGCCAGAATCGCGGCGTTCACCAGATTGAGACTGCGTGGCAACACCGGAGCATAGGCAGCGGCGGCGATCGCCAGCACGAGCAGCACCACGCCACGTACCGTATTCAACTTCCGCTCGGCGCGATCGCGCTCCACGTCGAGTACGCTCACCTGCCTGTCGACGGCCATGTGCATCGCCCTAACATATGTCGCCGCACCGACGGCGCCAGCCGGAAAAAGACCGCTCAACGCTCGTCCGACGGAGGCTTCTCCTCACCGTGATTGTTACGCAGCTCACCGCGAGAGTGATCCCGTGCATCGTCTGGTTCTTACGTTTCGGCATGCGAAGCCAACTCACATCGCGAGTCGTGCTGCTGGTAGCACTCAGCTGCCTGGGTGCCACGCAGGCCTTCTCTCAATGCCGCCCACCGCGCGGAAGCAACGAGGCCCGCCTGCTCGCCTTTTACTCTGTTCCATTAGTCTTCAGCGCCGATCCGGCATCACTCTCGCTACAACCTGGCGCCGCGAGGCTCTCCGGCGAAGCTGCCTACGTCCCGACGGCGTCGGCGGCATTGCAACACACCGATTACTGCTACACGGGAAAGGCTGAAAACACCGGCCTCACAAGTTTCTTCGGACGTCCGCGCCTCGCTGTCGGTCTGCCGGGTGGCTTCGGGTTGGAGGTGAGCTACCTGCCGCCGATCACGATCGCGGAGGCCACACCGAACCTCGGCAGCGCGGCCATCTGGTTTACACACGGCGTCAACTCAGCCCTTCAATTGACGGGGCGCGTGCATGGCACGGTCGGCACCGTCAAGGGACCGATCACCTGTCCACGCAGTGCGTTGCAGCAGACCGATCCCGCGACGCCATGTTACGGAACGAGCCCCTCAACCGATGAATTCCAGCCGAACATGGCCGGCGCGGAGCTGATTGCGTCCACGAATCCCGCAACTGCGGCGAGCTTCAGGTTCTCCGCAGGCCTGGGCGTCGACGAGCTGTACCCACGGTTCAAGGTGGGTTTCACCGACCTGTTGGGCGGCACCGATCACACACGAATCGCTGTCGATCTCACACGTGTCACGGCGCTGGCCGGCGCAACCGTCCTGCTCGGCCACCGCTGCGACGCGTCAGCGCAGGTCTTCACGTCGTTCTCCGACGCGACCACGTTGCGCGCCACCATCGGCTGTCTGCTCAACCGATAGAGTCAGCTCGCTCCTTTCCCCGCGTACTCGTCCCACAGGGCAGCCATGGCTTTCGTACCAACCCGGAAGTTCTCGACGCTCATCCACTCGTCGGGCGCGTGGGCGTTCTCGCCCGGCAGACCAAACCCAACGAGCAACACCGGCGCGTCGAGAATTCGCTGAAAATCGCCGACGACCGGAATCGATCCGCCTTCTCCAACGATCACCGGATCGCGTCCGAAGGCAGCATGCAGCGCACGACGTGCCGCGTCGAAGATCGGACCACTGAGATCGGCGCGCCACGGACGTCCTCCGTGCACGTAACTCACCTTCACGGTGACGCCGTCGGGTGTGAATTTCTTCACGTGCGCCTCGAACAGGCGAGCGATCTTCGCCGGATCCTGATTCGGCACCAGCCTGCAGCTCACCTTGGCCATCGCCTTGGCTGGAAGTACCGTCTTGGCTCCGTCTCCCGTGTAGCCGGATAGCATTCCGTTCACTTCACACGTCGGACGTGTCCACAGCTTCTCGAGCGTCGTGAATCCCTTCTCACCACCGAGGCTCGTCACTCCGATCTCACGCTCGAATTGAGCGTCGGTGTGCGGCAGCTCCCGCATTCCGGCGATAACCTTGTCCGAGAACGGACTCACGTCGTCGTAGAAGCCCTCGATCGCGACGTGTCCATTCTCATCGTGCATCGACGCAATGATCCGCGCGAGTGCGGTGGCCGGATTGACTACTGCGCCGCCGTATATTCCAGAATGAAGGTCGCTTGCCGGACCCTGTACGTCGATCTGGAAGTACGACAGGCCGCGCAGCGAAGACAGTATCGAAGGTATCCCTTCAGCGAACATCGACGAGTCGGATATCACGACAGCATCGGCCGCGAGAAGCTTACGCTCGCGCTGGACGAACGCCTCCAGATTCTCGCTTCCGACTTCCTCCTCACCCTCCGCGATGACGACAACGTTGCAGGGGAGAATGCTGCGCGTTCGCAGATGTGCCTCGAGCGCCTTGATGTGCAGGAAGAGTTGTCCCTTGTCGTCCACGGATCCGCGGGCGTAGATCCGACCCTCCCTCACCTGCGGCTCGAACGGCGGGGACGTCCAGAGCTCGAGCGGCTCGGCGGGCTGGACGTCATAGTGACCGTATACGAGCACCGTCGGCGCGCGAGACCCTGCACCGCGCCATTCACCGACCACGACCGGATGTCCCGGTGTCTCGTGGATCGAGGCAGCCAGACCGGCCTGCTCGAGCGATCGCTTCACCCATTCGGCCGCTGCGCGGGTGTCGGCATTGTGTGCAGGCTGCGCGCTCACGCTGGGGATGCGCAGGAAATCGAAAAGCTCTTCCTCGATCCGCGACTGGTGTTGCGTGAGGAATGATTCTAGGTCGTTCGCGATCTTCGGCATGAGTTCAATTTAACGGCGCATTTCGGGCCTGCAGCGGGGCTCCGGGCTATCTTACGGCATGCCGAACCGCCTGGCTGGCGAGACATCGCCCTACCTGCTCCAGCACGCCGACAACCCCGTCGACTGGTATCCCTGGGGCGACGACGCACTCGACCGGGCGCGCAGGCTCGACCGGCCCATCCTGCTTTCGATCGGTTACGCTGCGTGCCACTGGTGCCACGTCATGGCGCACGAATCGTTCGAGGATCCTGCGACCGCCGAGCTCATGAACGACAACTTCGTGTGCATCAAGGTGGATCGCGAGGAGCGTCCTGACCTGGACGCGATCTACATGCAGGCGGTTCAATCCATGACCGGTCACGGCGGCTGGCCCATGACGGTCTTCCTGAATCCCGGCGGCGAGCCGTTCTACGGCGGCACCTACTTCCCGCCGACCGACAGACACGGCATGCCGTCGTTCAGGCGCGTACTGGAGGCTGTCGCCGAGACGTACAGGAGTCACCCCGACCGCGTGGCCGCCAGCGCCGAGTCGATGCGGCGCATTTATGAAGCCTCGGCGGTAAGCGACGGCTACGCGGGCAGCATCGATTCCGCATTCCTGGAGCAGGCGTTTCAGGCGATCGCATCCGGCTACGATCGGCGTTTTGGCGGGTTCGGCGGTGCGCCGAAGTTTCCACCGACGATGGTGCTCGATTTTCTGCTGCGTCACTGGGCCCGCACGGGCGAGAATACCGCGCTGGACATGGCGGCTGCGACGTTCGTGAAGATGGCGCGCGGCGGCATTTACGATCAGATCGGCGGCGGATTCGCGCGTTACTCGGTAGATGAGCAGTGGCTCGTTCCGCATTTCGAGAAGATGCTGTACGACAATGCCCTGCTCCTGAGACTCGGCGCGCACCTCTACGAGGCGACGAAAAATGACGAGATCCGCGCTGCAACTGAAAAAGCAGGAGATTGGCTCGCGCGCGAGATGACGTCACCGGAAGGCGGCTTTTACTCGTCGCTGGACGCGGATTCGGAGGGCGAGGAGGGAAAATTCTACATCTGGAGCTCGGAAGAGCTCGACTCGCTGCTGGGCGCTGATGCACCGCTGGTGATGGCGTACTACGGCGCGACGACGGGTGGCAATTTCGAGGGAAGCAACATCCTGAACATTCCCTCCGACCCATCCGAGATCGCACGCCGCTTCGACGTCGATGTTGCAACCCTGGCGACCACGATTGCGCGCGCGGATGAGATCCTCATGCAGCGACGCTCGCAGCGCGTCCGGCCCGGCCTCGACGACAAGATTCTGGCCGGCTGGAATGGGCTCGCGCTGCGCGGGATCGTCGAGGCGGCGCGAGCGTTCAACCGCGCCGATTTCCGTGATATGGCAGCGCGTAACGCGGAATTCCTGCTCACACGTATGGTCGTCGACGGCCGCGTGATGCGCAGCTACAAGGATGGCACGGCGCGCATCGCCGGCTTTCTCGAAGACCAGGCGGCCGTTGCACTGGGCTTTCTCGCCATGTTCGAGCAATCACTCGACGTGAAATGGCTGAACGCGTCACGCCAGTTGGCCCGAGTGATGCTTGCCGAATTCTGGGACGCGGATGCACAGGCATTCTACGATACTTCGAACGACGCGGAGAAGCTCGTATCGCGGCCGCACGATCCCACGGACAACGCTACACCATCCGGAACTTCGCTCGCTGTCGATCTCCTGCTCAGGCTTGCGAATTATGACGACGACCAGTCGTACGGCGACCGCGCGTCGCAGGTAATGAACTCGCTCGCGGGACTGGTCACGCGTTATCCCTCCGCGTTCGGTCACCTGCTCGGCGATGCCGAGTACGCCGAAACGTTCGCGTGCCACGGTGAGTATTGCGACATGCCCTCACCGCGCGCACTGGATATCGCACGGGCCACACCGACCATCAACAAGCAAGCCACAAAGTAATCATCCATGCCGACAGACGGATATTCGTTCACGCGTGGGATCTTCGCCGGTGAGATAAACGACGAGCTGCTGTTCCCATATCCGCCACAGCTCGACACGCTCGATTCATCGGAAGCTGCGACAGTCACCCGACTGGTTCAGGCGATGGAAGGTCGATTGGGCGGCCTCATCGACTCAGTGAAGTTCGATCAGGAGGAAACGATCCACGACGACGTGATCGCCGCACTCGCCGAGCATGGATTCCTCGGCATGACGATTCCGCGACGATTCGGTGGACTTGAGCTGTCGCCACGTGCGTACGCGAGAGTGTGCGAAGCGATCGGCGGTGTCGACGCCTCGATCGGCGTCTTCATCGGAGTGCACTGCGGTCTGGGCTGCAAGGCGATAGTGATGTACGGCACCGAATCGCAGAAGCAGCAGTGGCTGCCGCGCCTTGCGCGCGGTGAGATACTCGTATCCTACGCGCTCACCGAGCCACTGATAGGCTCCGACGCGCAGCACGTGAAGACGACGGCGACGTTGAGCGCCGACAAGTCCCACTGGACCCTCAACGGCCACAAGATCTGGATCGGCAACGCGCATCGCGCCGCTGTTCTCGTCACCTTCGCGCAGACGGAAGTCGAGCGCGACGGAAAGTTCGTGACAAGGCCAACGGCGTTCCTCATCGAGCCCACGATGCCTGGATTCCGCGTTGTCGAAACGGTCCGAAAGATGGGTATTCGGGGATCCACCCAGGCCGAGCTCGAGTACACGGATCTCCGCGTTCCCGCGGCAAACGTGCTTGGCGAGATCGGCCGAGGCTTCGCGGTCGCCGTGCACGTGCTGAACGGCGGCCGGCTCACGCTCGCCGCCGGATGCACAGGCGGGGCCAGGCACGTCTTCCGCGAGATGACCAGCTACGTCGAGCAGCGTATCCAGTTCGGCAAGCCGCTCGCCGACTTCGAGATCACGCAACGGAAGCTCGCGACGATCGCATCGGACATCTACGCATCCGATGCAATGCTCGGGGTCATCGCAAATCTTGCCACGGATAACGAAGCAGACTGGTCGCTGGAGGCCGCGATCGGCAAGGTGTTCGCGAGCGAACTGATCTGGCGCACCACTGATGAAATGGTCCAGCTCGCTGGCGGCCGCGGATTCGTGAAGCCATATCCGTACGAGCGCTTTCTTCGCGACAGCCGAATCAACAGGATATTCGAGGGCGCCAACGAGATCCTGCGACTATTCATCGCGCTGAACGGGATTCAGACACTCTCCGGCCAGCTCAAGGAAGTCAGCGTTGCGCTGCGCGAGCCGATCAAGCATCTCGGACTGCTCAGCGAGTTTGCGGCGGCAAGAGTCCGTAACGCGTTCGGCGCCAGCGCGACACTCGATTTCGAGCTGGACCCAAGGCTTGCTGCGCACAAGGAGTCATTCGAGAAACACGTCGCCGAGCTACGGTCCTCGGCCGAGAGCGCGGTGACGAAATATCGTGGTGAGATCGTGGATCGTCAGATGGTGGTCGAGCGGCTATCCAACATGGCGATCGAGCTGTTCGCCACCGCGTGTGTCCTGTCGTACACCCAGGCCCTGCTCGAGAGGCAGGACGACGCGCGCGCGATCCTCCTGTGCGACATATTCTGCGTGGGGTCGGGCCTGCGGTTCCGCGCTGCGCGCGTCGCCCTGGCTGGCGGCGCCGATGGAACGCTCGATGACGCGCGGCGCGCATTGGCGGCGGAAGTGCGAGCCGATAAGGGATATGCATTACCGGATTCGATTCTCGATGTACCCCGGACAGTCGGCACTGTGCAGTCGGTGAAATGAGCAACGGAGACCAGAGCGCGATGCGCATCCGCGGCCTTCGCGGAGCTACGCGCGTCGCGCGCGACGACTCGGAGTCCATCCGCACCGCGACACGGCAATTGCTCGCGGAGATGCTGTTGCGCAACTCACTGCGCCAGGATGCGATCGTCAGCGCGTTCTTCACGGTTACACCGGATCTCGTGAGCGAATTTCCCGCCAGGGCAGCTCGCGAGATGGGATGGGATGATGTGGCGATGCTCTGTTCGACCGAAATTCCCGTGCCGGGCTCGATGGACCGCGTGGTACGGGTACTGCTTCACGCCGAGCTTCCCGCGAACACTTCGGTGCGGCACGTGTACCTCAACGGAGCAGAGGAATTACGCCCCGATCTGTGACGGCGGCGCAGCTGGACGAGTCTTGACTGGTTGGACCATACGACAACAATCGAGGAATCCAATGCGCGCTTCCATATTCGCCGCATCCATCACGTTTGCGGCTCTCGCGACACCCGTTGTTCTGCCCGCGCAGACACCGCCCGACGGTGCCGAGCTCGTGCGGTTGATGCACGACAGGTACGTTGCGAAGTGGTACACGACACTGACGTTTACCCAGGCCACCGAGCGACGCACCCCCGCCGACACGATGGTGCACGAGACCTGGTACGAGACGATGAAGCTACCCGGCAGACTGCGCATCGATGTCGGCACGCCGGACGGCGATCCGATCATCCTCTTCGCGCGCGACAGCATCTTCGTCCGCCGCGGCGGTCAGAACCTCCCTGCGCGGGCGGGCCGGAATCCGCTATTGTTGCTCGGATTCGACATCTACACGCAGCCCATCGAGCGCAGCGTGAGCGCGTTGCGCGAGGAGGGCTTCGATCTCAGCAAGATGCACGAAGGCACCTGGCAGGGTCGCCGAGTATTCATTGTCGGTGCGGCTGAGGGCGATACGACGTCGAAGCAGTTCTGGGTCGATGCCGACCGGCTGGTCTTCGTGAGGATGGTCGGACCCGTGGCACAGGGGCGCCCCGGCGTCGAAGATGTCAGGTTCGATCAGTACCAGCCCGCCGGTAACGGATGGCTCGCAACCCTCGTAACGGATACGCGTGCCGGCAAGCTCGTTCAGAAGGAGCAATATTCCGACATTCGCGTCAACGTGCCTGTGGCTGACAGCCGCCTGGACCCTGCAAAGCTCGACCAACCCTGACAGATGCTACTGCCCCTCTTCGTTTCAGTCCTTACCGCAACCGCGCAGCTGCCGCGCGACACCGTCACAGATGTTCGGAACCTGCCGATCGTCGAACTACGCGCAGCACACGCCACCAGTAACACGGTCGCGATAATTCTCTCGGGTGACGGCGGTTGGGCCGACATCGACGAGAAGGTTGGAAAGCGACTGCAATCGCGTGGGATCGACGTGGTTGGCGTCGACATGCGCGACTATCTGCGCGGCGGAGGGCGGTCGCCGGCTGTAATTGGACGCGACGTCTCTCGCATTGCGCGGCGCTACATGGCACTCTGGAGGAAGCACGACATTGCACTCGTCGGCTACTCGCGCGGTTCGGACCTGGCGCCATTCGCCGCTACGAATCTCGCTCCCGACATCCGTCCGCATCTCACTCTGATTGCGATGCTGGCCCTGCTGGAGCGCGCAAGCTTCTCCTATCACTTCTCCGACCTGTGGCGCACGACATCGGGCAAGGACGACACGCCCATTCTGCCACAACTCCAGGCACTCAAGGGCGTGCCGATGGTCTGTGTTTACGGAGCTGAGGAAAAGGAATCGCTCTGCCGCTCTGCACCACCGGGACTGATGACGGTCATCGAGCGCAAGGGCAAGCATCACTTCGACGGCAACTACAACGCACTGGGCGACATCGTTTACCAGGCCGTGATGAGAAGCGCGAATGGGACGCCGTTGGGGGATCTGGAAGCGCCTCAGTAACTCAACACCCCATCTACCAGCTTGGCCACGGACGTATAGGGGTGCTCCTTCGCCTCGCCGATCCCCATGATGTGCAGCACTTCCCATTCGTGCGCCTTGAAATAATCGGCGATCATCGACCGGTGACAGCGCCACCATACTGCTTCTGAACACATCGCGGCAACCCTGTCCTCGCGGGCGATCGCGGCCAGCGACTCTGCAGCCTGGGCAAACTCTTCGGTGTCCATGTAGTCGGCATATCCGCGAAACGCCTCGTTCTGCCACTCGGAGTGCGGTGAGTCCGGGAGCGCCTTGCGTCTCCCGCCGAGTGCCGGCATTGGCGTGTATGCGATTCCCGCGGTTGCAAGCGATCGTTCGAGTTCGGCCGGATTGAACTGCGGAAACTTTCGCGATCCTGCGAACCGTCGCACGTCAGCGATACGCATTATGCCGTGCGCGGTCAACAGGTCGATGAATTCAGCAATGGGATGAGTCGAGTGGCCGATCGTCCAGAGCGTTCCTGGCGGCTGCAGGGCTAAAGGTCCGCGCACGATTTGAGAATTGTGCCGCAATTGAGACATACCAGCTTGCACTTGCGCCATTCCAGGCGCGTACTGCCGCACACGTCGCACGTGTCTTCCGGCGGCGTCTCCGTCGAGGCTGATGCTGCCTCCGGGGGTGGCTCAGTACCGCTCTGGGCGCGGTCCAACTCACCCCTCGAAATCGAGCGCCAGATCGAGCGCCGGCGCGGAGTGCGTGAGAGCGCCGACCGAAATCCAGTTGACTCCCGTTTCCGCGATCCCGCGAACCGTCTGAAGATTCACACCGCCGGACGCCTCGATCACCGCGCACCCCGCGACGAGCTTCACGGCGTCGCGCATGTCCTGGAGTCCCATGTTGTCCAGCAGGATGATGTCCGCGCCCGCGCTGATCGCCTCGCCAACCTGCGAGACATCGTCGCATTCCACTTCGATTCGCGTGCCGGACGGAGCAATTGCGCGGGCGCGATGCACTGCGAGCCCGACGTCGTCGCCCAGCGCGGCTATGTGGTTGTCCTTGATGAGCACCGCCTGCTCGAGATCGCTGCGATGGCTCATTCCGCCGCCGCAGCGCACGGCGTAGCGCTCCAGCTTCCGCCAGCCCGGGGTCGTCTTGCGCGTATCGAGTATGCGTGCGTTCGTGCCGCGCACCGCGTGCACGTACTGCGCGGTGAGCGTCGCGATGCCCGAGAGACGTTGCATGAAATTCAACGCCACCCGTTCAGCACTCAACATCCCGCGCGCACTCCCGGTCAGAAAGAGAATCGTGTCCCCGCGATCGATCGGCCGCGCGTCGTGCGAGTCCTCACGGATCGCGATCGTTGGATCGCGCTGCCGGAATGCCTCGATCGCCAACGAAGTGCCACACACCACTCCGTCGCGTCTCGCGACGAGTGCCGCACGCGCAGTCGTCGCAGGATCGATCGTAGCGTTGGTCGTCACGTCCGCGTCTGCCGCATCCTCTTCCAGCGCCGCGTGCACGATGCGCGCCCGGTGCTGCGCGTCGAGCGGAAAGCGCGTTCGCTCTTCCGGTGAAAATGCGAACTCTGCCAGCCGTTGCAGCGACGGGTCGGTGAGCGAGTTGGATTCGATCATTCTCCCGGATCCTCGGCCGTCGACGGATCGAGTGAAAGCGGCGTCGGCCTACCGCCAACTGCCACCATCCGCTCGATTGCACGCCGAGCCTTCGCCGCCGTATCAGGATCGACGGTGATCCTGTGCTGCATGTGCTGCAGCGAGGCCAGAACCTTTGGAAGTGTCGTGACCTTCATGAATGCGCACACCGCCCGATCATTCGCTGGAATGAACCGCTTTGTGGGATTCTCGCGCCGGAGACGGTGCAGGATGCCCACCTCGGTCGCGACAATGAATTCCTCCGAATCCGAGATCGCCGGCCGGCGGATCATTCCCTCGGTCGAGAGAATCTGCACACCCGCGGCGTCCACCGCACCCGACGACACCGCCTCGACCGCGCTCGTCGCGCAACCGCATTCCGGGTGTATGAGAAATTCCGCGCCGGGATGCAGCGCGCGCTGAGCGTTGATGTTCTCCGGATCGATGCCGGCGTGCACATGGCACTCACCCATCCACACGTGAATATTTTCGCGTCCCGTCACGCGGCGCACGTGTGCGCCGAGGAACATGTCGGGGAGAAAGAGAATCTCCCTGTCAGCCGGAATCGAGTTGACGATGTCTACCGCGTTGCCGGAGGTGCAGCAATAATCGCTCTCAGCCTTTACCTCTGCCGTGGTGTTCACGTAGCTGACTACGATCGCACCGGGGTGTTCGTTCTTCCATTCGCGCAGTTGCGCGCCGTCGATCGTCGCCGCGAGCGAGCAGCCGGCAGCCATGTCCGGCAGCAGAACCGTCTTGTCGGGCGAGAGGATCGCCGCCGTCTCCGCCATGAAGTGAACGCCACAGAAGACGATGACCTTCGCTTTCGTCTTCGCCGCCTCGCGGCTCAGTCCGAGCGAGTCGCCGACGAAGTCAGCAGCGTCCTGCACTTCCGGACGCTGGTAGTTGTGCGCCAGGATGACCGCATCGCGTTCACGTGCGAGCGACTTGATGCGCGAGACGATGTCCTCATCCTGTGTCGGGTCGTATATCGATTCAATCATGAATATTGGTTCCGAGATGCGGTGCCGGAGCCGCAATGAGAGTGCTTACCATTCGATGTGGCGATCACGCCACTTTCTCTTGGGACGCGGAAAGTCGCGCCTGAAATGTCCGCCTCGCGATTCCTTGCGAAGCAGTGCTGCCTGCACGATGAGACGTGAAGTCTCGATCATGTTCCCTTCTTCCGTCGCGCCGATCGGGAGGCGCGCCTCGATTCCGTCCAGAATCACGAGGCAATCCAGCAACGCGCCGGCCGTCCGGTCGATCCCTGCATTATCCCACATCACGCGTCGAACCTCGTCGGCTGCAACCTGCGCGGCACCACGATCCAGCAGCGGCGGCGCACTCCACATCGTCGTCGCAGGTTCCGCCGCGAGCGCCACGCCGGTCACCATGTCACGCGCCACACGCTCGGCGAAAACCAATCCTTCGAGCAGAGAGTTGGAGGCGAGCCTGTTGGCGCCGTGCACCCCCGTGCGCGCCACCTCTCCGCACGCGTACAGCCGCGGGATGCTCGCCCGCCCCGCGAGATCGGTCACGATCCCGCCCATCATGTAGTGTGCAGCCGGCGTGACCGGAATGAGATCCGTGTTCGGATTGATGCCGCGCGCTATGCAGAGCGCGTAAATTCCCGGAAAATGCTCTTCGAACGGTCGTTCGAATCGAGTTGCGTCGAGAAATACCTTGTGGCCGGCGCGCTGCTGTCTGAAGATCGCGCGCGCCACGATGTCACGCGGTGCGAGTTCGGCGAGCTTGTGCTCCCTGAGCATGAAACGCTCGCCGCGGTCGTTCACAAGTATGGCGCCTTCGCCCCTTACGGCCTCCGAAACCAGCGCCAGCGGCGTCTCCGCGGTGTCCAGCGCAGTCGGGTGGAACTGCACGAATTCCATGTCGGCCAGCTTGGCGCCAGCCCTGTGCGCGATGGCGTAACCGTCACCGGTGGCCACCGCTGGATTGGTCGTGTAGCGATAAACCTGCCCGCAGCCGCCCGTCGCCAGGACGGTGGCGTCAGCGATGAATTCCGTCGCCTTGCCGGCGACCGTCGCGCGAACGCCGACGCATACGTCGTTATCTATGATCAGATCGAGAACACGCGTTTTCTCGGACACGTGAATCGTGGGCGCCGCTCGCACGCGCTCGATCAGCGTGCGCGCCACCTCGGCGCCGGTCTGATCGCCGTGCGAATGGACTATGCGCCTCCGCGAATGCGCGGCCTCGCGCCCCAGCTGAAGGTTCCCCGCGGTGTCGCGATCGAATTGCGCTCCGGCGGTCGCTAGCTCGCGCACCCGATCGGGACCTTCCTCGACTAGCACTTCGACAGCGGCTGCGTCGCACAGTGCGGCGCCCGCTGCGAGCGTGTCGATCCGATGAAGCTCCGGAGAGTCGCCGGCTCCCAGAGCGGCGGCGATGCCACCTTGCGCGTACGCGGTGGCGCTATCGAAAAGAGAGCGCTTGGTGAGAACGACCACTTCACCCGAATCGGCGGCTCGCCACGCGGTGTGCAGTCCTGCGACTCCGCTCCCAACCACCAGGAAACGAGTGCGAATGCGCTCAGGCATGTGCGAAAGATAGCCACCCGCGCCAGCCGGCGCAGTTCCGATGACGCCCGTACGGCGGCGCTTTGTTCCGCGAACTGAAATCCACTCTATCGTGGCGGCCCAATCCCATTGGAGCAAGCCATGAAGTCGAAGGCGAAGTCGCTCGTGAAGTCCAGCCGCACGCTCATCCGTACGTTGGTCGCCGTCACGGTGATTGCCACGGCAGTTGCACAGCACGGATGCAGTGACACACCAACTGCACCGGTCACACTGACTCCTACTGGCGCTTCGGATGCCATCAACGCACCCGGCGACGACAGCGCACCCGAAACGATCTTCCTCGCCCCGCTTGGGCCCAAAAAACACCCGCGAGGCGTGCTCGACACGACGCTCGCACCCTCGGTCACAATCTGTCGCCTCAACGGTGACGACTGCGGCAGTGCCGACACACTGGCGCATTTCGTCCGTGATTCCACCGCCGACTCGACGCATCGAATCGAGCTCAGCGATCGCGCGTATCACTTCCGCTGGAATGTGGAGGATCTGCCCGCAGATCCATCGGCTGCATACCGCCTGGTCGTCACGCTCGGTGACACCACGGCTGGCTTCACTGATTTCAAGCTGGTCGATCCGGACTATCGACCAGCGGCAGAGGATACATCGCGCTTCGCGTTCATCACCGATCGCAACTGGCTCAATGTTCGATTCCAGATATTCGTACCGCCAGTGACGCTCACTGTAATCTCCGAGCCCGGCGTTCACGGAGATCTCGGCAGCCAGACGTACAGCTTCCGCCGCGGCGACCGTGTGGAGTACAACTTCGCAGCAGACTCGGGCTACCGTAACGCTCTGGTGACACTGGATCAGAATCCCGTTGCAAAACGCGGTCGTGTCACCATGGATGCGTCGCACGTTCTGATTGCATCAGCCGACCGCGAGGCCGGCGTCGCATCCGGCGACGAGTGGATCCTGCGCGACGCGCGTGCACTGCTCAGGTCGAACGACAAGATTGCATCTGCACAGAACCTGCTCCACAAGCTGGACGAGATGCAGGACACCGCCAATATCATGGAGCGGTTGCGGCGCGTCGAGATGACGGTCCTGCAGCGCGAAGCCGATGCAACCGCAATGCCTGCGCTGGACGCCGCACTCGCGGGCCACGCTTTCGACGCCGGGTCAGGCGCGGGATCGGGCAATGAGGCGCCGGGAAACGGTGGCGGCGACATCGGAGACGTTACCGCTTCAGCGCTGCTCGTGCCGCTCGGCACGTCGTCACGTTCACAGCTACTCCCGCAATTGCCGGCACAACTACATCCGGCGACAACTATCATGTCGCCCCTGTCGCCAGCGACGTCCAGCGCCGAGCCTGTGACCATCGCGTACGTGAACGGCATTCTCACCACACCGCTCGGCGCACTGTTCGCCGCGCATCACATAGCGGTAGCTGCACGAGAGGCGCAGTGGTACGCCAACGCTCCATTCGACGTCAAGCTGTTGTACAACCGCAGCGCCATGGCGAGCGAAAGCGGCACCGAGGACCGCTGCATTCTGGAACTGGGAATCCAGGGCGACTGGCTCGGCATCAATTCGCTTCCGGATGAGGTTGCAAGATGTCTCAATAGCACGAGGCCGCACGCCCTCGCGC
This sequence comes from Gemmatimonadota bacterium, assembly GCA_040388625.1. Taxonomy (NCBI): domain Bacteria; kingdom Pseudomonadati; phylum Gemmatimonadota; species Gemmatimonadota bacterium. The sequence continues at coordinate 322,295 of JAZKBK010000006.1, forward strand.
TGCTGGCCGACTACGCCGAGGTGAGCCAGCAACTGAGCAGTGTGCTCGATCGCTCGCTCAGCGCGCGCCCCGCCGACGTCGATACGATAGCCGCGATCACGACGCGGCTGCGTGATGCGGGGCGGCACGTCGTATTCGTCATGCATTCGCAGGGTAATCTCGTCGTCCAGCAGGCGTTGACGCTGCTCGCTCACAGGGGGAAGTATTCGCAGGCGCGCGACACCACATGCATCGGCGGCGTGGCGCTCGCATCTCCAACCAGCGAGGCGTGGCCGATCGCGCCGCGACACCTGCACGGACTTGTTGTCGACGGCGACGCTATCCTCATGCTCGGTCACAATAAATTCCCGCGCGTGCGCACGCCGCTGTCGGATTCTGCGGCGAGCGCGACCGGCGGTTCGCTTCAAGCGCGGATTGTATCTCTCGTTTCCGCCTCCAGACTTCGATGGGGCCTCCGCCTGCACGGCATCATCGAGAGTTATCTCATGCAACCACCCATGCGCGGACGCATACAGGATGCGATCGTGGCGTCGTACAAGGGTTGCGCACTGGGTGACGTTTCAATCGCGCCAGCCGACATGCGGCTTCGCACAGGCGAGACGCGAAGCCTCAGCGCTGCGTTGCGGGACATGGTCGGTGATCCACTCGACGGTCGCCGTGGACTCACATGGAAGGCAGAATCGCAATCGGATTGGCAGCGTGGCGTCGCCCTGTCATCCGACGGTGTCGCAACGGCGAGATATGTCGGAGGCACGAGTGTGAGCGCCGTGACGCGAAATGTTGTCGGCACGACAGGCATAACGGTCGATCCGGCGCAACTTCACATCTCGGCGAACGAAACCCTTTCGGCGCAATGGGTGTTCGTGTGGCCGCCGAGTACCGGCAATCAGGACCCGATTCCGGATTTCGTCGTCCCGCCGACGAGTTGGGGCGGCGGAAGCTGCGCGGAGTTCACGGTTTTGAAGAGCAACGGCCGAGAAGGGACCGCCAGCAAGCAATGCACCGCTGACTACCACGTTGCGATCGACGAATTCCCGGGCGCTGACAGATACGTGGGCGCATTCTTCGAAAAGCATGCGACCGCATCCCTGTTCAGCGTGTCGGCACGCAACGCATCGCTCCACGGAGCAACCAGCGGGCCGACTCCGAACATAGATCTGCTTCCCGGACCCACGCTCATCGACCGAATCGGCGTGACCGCGCTCGATTTCGCTGGCCATCTTCTCGCGAGCGGTAACGCATGCGTGCACGGATGTCTCGGCTGGCCGGATCTCCAGCACTAGCAGATACGCCCGGCGCGCTCCCCGGGTATCCGGGCAGCCGCCAGTGCGGGCCAACATCTATATTTACCACCCGTGCGCAAGATCATAATCGCCGTCGTGGTACTGCTCGCAGCCCATGTCGCTCTGCTGCTGGCTGGAGCAGGCCGCGGCAACGCGAGCCTCGCCCGCTCCGGCACCACCGTCGGGATTGTTTTCGACGTCGGTGGACGCGGAGACAAGTCGTTCAACGATGGCGCATACGCGGGCGCAGACAGCGCGCGCCGGATGCTCGGCGTCACCGTGCGCTACATCGAGCCTGGCGATGGCTCCGATCGGGAATCGGGGCTTCGCCTGCTGGCCGCGGAAAAGATGGATCTCGTCATGGGCGTCGGCTTCATCTTCACGGATGACCTGACCAACCTCGCGCGGGAATATCCCAACATCAACTTCGCCGGCATCGACCTGTCGCTCGCATACGATTCCACCGGCAAGCTGATCCCACCGCCGCCAAATCTTGCCGCTCTCAAGTTTCGCGAGGAAGAAGGCTCCTTTCTCGTGGGGTCACTCGCAGCGCTGGTTGGACATTCAAAGAAAGTCGGTTTCATCGGCGGCATGGACATACCGCTGATTCACAAATTCGAGGCGGGTTATACCGCGGGTGTGAAGTACGTCTGTCCGGACTGCACCGTGATCGCACAGTACGCCGGTGTCACTCCCGATGCGTTCAAGAATCCCAGCCGCGGCAAGGAGCTCGCGTTGAGCCAGTATCAATCCGGCGTCAACGTAATCTTCCACGCCAGCGGTGCGACGGGCCAGGGCGTATTCGAGGCAGCGCGCGCGATGCACAAGCTCGCGATCGGCGTGGACGCGGATCAGTACAACGACGCACCCGGCTACATACTCACGTCGATGGTCAAGCGTGTGAATGCAGCGACGTTCGATGTGATCCGACGGGCGCACGAGGGACAGTTTCACGGCGGCGTATACTCGTTTGGCCTCAAGGAGGGCGGTGTGGGCTACGTGTATGATGAGCACAACAAGGGACTGATCCCCGATTCCGTGCACGCGCGCGTCGAGGCGATCAAGGCAGACATCATTGCCGGCAAGATCAAGGTACCGACGACCAGATGACGAGTTCGCACACATCCGCGCAAGCGCGCACGCTCGCTGTGCGGATGCACGACATCTCCAGGTCGTTCGGTCCGGTGCGCGCCAATCGCGATGCGTCTCTCGAAGTCGCACTCGGCGAGATCCATGCACTCGTGGGTGAAAACGGCGCCGGCAAGTCCACGCTCATGCGCATTCTGGGCGGATTGCTGACGCCGGATTCCGGCACTCTCGAAGTGAACGGCCGCGACGTCACGGGATGGAGCACGCCGGACGCCATTGCGGCTGGAGTCGGTGTAGTGCACCAGCACTTCATGCTTGTCCCGACTCTTACGGTCGCGGAGAACCTGGTACTCGGCAAGGAACCGACGAGCGGTGGTCAGCTGGATTACAGACGCGCCGTGGCGGACGTGAAGCGGCTTGGCGAAGAGACAGGCCTGGTGATCGACGGAACGCGACTCGTTGCCGACCTCTCCGTGGGCGAGGCGCAACGCGTGGAGATTCTGAAGACGCTGTATCGCGGCGCGAAGATCCTCGTGCTGGACGAGCCGACCGCCGTGCTCTCACCACCGGAAGTGAAGGAGCTCGCACAGGTACTGCGGCGCGTCCGCGATAACGGAGGCACGGTCATCATCATCACTCACCGTCTGGACGAAGTGATGTCGCTCTCCGAGAACATCACCGTGATGCGCGCAGGTGAAACCGTCGCTCGCTTCCACACCGCCGATACGAATCCTGCTGAGATCGCACAGGCGATGGTAGGCCGCCACGTGCGGCTTACGACTCGTGAGTTCGCGATCGTCACGGAGAGCGCAGCTGCCGCGAATGCGACCTCCGCATCGAGTGCGGGCAACGCGTCACCCGGGGCGCCATCCGGTGGCCTTGAAGTGCGTAACCTTCTGGTTACGGGTTTTCGCAGATCGTTCGAAGTGAACGATGTGTCGTTCACCGTCAAACCGGGCGAGATTCTCGGAATCGCGGGAGTCGAGGGCAACGGCCAGAGCGAATTGATCGAAGCGATCGCGGGATTGCGCGCGATCGCGGGCGGCTACGTTGGACTCGGCGGACGGGATGTCACATCCGCCTCGCCGCGCGAGCGGACCGATGCCGGCCTGTCGCACATCCCCGAAGACCGCCAACGACGTGGACTGATAATGAATTATTCGGTCGCGGACAATCTCATACTTGGGATGCAGCATCGTTTCACGCAGCACGGTTCGCTGGACCGCGCCGCGATAGCCGAATACGCCAGCGAGCAGATACGCACCTTCGACATTCGACCGACCGACGCGTCGCTTCCCGCGCGTGCGCTGTCCGGCGGGAACCAGCAGAAGGTCGTCGTCGCGCGGGAGATGGGCGGCGGTCGCGACTATTCAGTACTGCTCGCATCGCAGCCGACACGCGGCGTCGACGTCGGCGCGATCGAGTTCATACACGCACGGCTGATCGCCGCGCGTGATGCAGGCAAGGCGATTCTGCTGGTGTCCGCCGAGCTCAATGAAGTTCTATCGCTGTCCGATCGCGTTGCCGTGATGTGCGGCGGCCGTTTCGTCGTCATGATGCCGGCCGCGGACGCAACCGAGGAAGTGCTCGGCGAGTACATGACCGGCGCAAGAGAAGCAGCATGACGGCGGCACGACGCGAAAAGATAGAGGAAGCGCTGTTTCCTCCAGTCGTTGCGATCCTCATCGCGTTTGTGGCTGGCGACATCATCATGCTCAGCTTCAACCAGTCGCCGTTCGTCGTGTGGCGGCTGTTGCTCGAGGGGACATGGGGCAACGCGTACGGCTTTGGCCAGGTGCTTTACAAGGCGACGACGCTTTCGTTCACGGGAATGGCAGTTGCGTTCGCGTATCGCGCAGGTCTGTTCAACATCGGCGGCGAGGGACAGCTAGCAGCGGGCGGACTCGCCGCCGCACTCGTCGGGTTCGCGCTACCGGTCGGGTTCCCTGCTCTGCTCGCGATTCTGCTGGGCTGCCTTGGTGCCGCAGCTGCCGGCGGAGTCGTTGGCGCAGTGCCGGGATATTTGCGCGTTCGTTTCGGTGCGCACGAGGTGATCACGACGATCATGCTCAATTTTATCGTGCTGGCTCTGCTCAACTGGTTCATTGCAACCAGGCTGCGCGTGCCGGAAACGTTGCACACGCCCGAGATTCATGCGGGCGCGATTGCGCGACTCAGCGCGGTGCTGCCGGCGTTCCACGGCTCCGCGGCGAATCTGTCGGTGATCGCTGTCCTGCTTACCGCAATCGCCATGTGGTACTACATGTTCCGCACGCGTGGAGGATACGAGCTTCGTGCGGTCGGGCTGCAGCCGGACGCAGCCGAATACGGAGGAATCTCCGTCGGTCGCGTTCTGTTCAGCGCAATGACTGTATCGGGCGTCATAGCCGGCCTGGGCGGCATCAACTTCGTGCTCGGCTACAAGTACTACTACGAGGATGGATTCGCTGGCGGCACGGGATTTCTCGGAATCGCCGTCGCGCTCGTCGGACGCAACAATCCGTTCGGCATCTTGCTCGCCGCACTGTTCTTCGCGACGCTGTCGCAGGGCGGCCTCGCAGTCAACGCGTTCGTGCCGAAGCAGATGGTGGACGTGCTTCAGGGCATCGTCATCATAGCGATCGCGGCGTCCGTTCCCGAGGTTCAGCGCATCCTGCTCGGGTCGCGAAGGCGTCCAGTCACGACATCGGCACTCGATTCACAGCCGGCTGCGACAGAGCCGCCGGCAGCGGCGGTCTGACGCGATGAATACCTTCGCCATCGTCACGCAGGTGCTCCGCATCGCAGTACCGTATCTGTTCGCCGCGGCTGGCGGAGTTATCGCCGAGCGTTCCGGCGTCATCTCGCTCACGCTGGAAGGGTACATGCTGGGCGGTGCGTTCGCGGCCGTGGTTGGCACGTTCTATTCCGGCAGCCCGGTCGTTGGCGCGTTGTGCGGCATCGGCGGTGGTGCGGTGCTTGCGCTCATCCACGCCGTTGCGTCGATCAGGTACCGCGCGGACCAGGTGATCGTCGGCATCGCGGTCAACCTGTTTGCGATCGGAATCACGCGCGTTTTCCTCAAGCTCATGTTCGGCAGCTCCTCCAACTCACCCCGCGTCGACGGTTTCGCCACGGGATATGGCGATCCACTGCTGTGGCTGGGGCTGCTCTCTACACCGATCGTCGCGTTCATTCTGTTCCGAACCGTGTTTGGCCTGCGCGTGCGAGCCACCGGCGAGAAGCCCGAGGCGGCGGCCAGCGTCGGCGTGCCGGTGCATCGTATCCAGTACATGGCGGTTCTTCTCAGCGGGGCCCTCGCCGCATTGGGGGGCGTGTACCTGGCGCTGGATCAGCACCAGTTCACGGATCAGATGACGGCGGGCCGAGGGTTCATCGCAGTTGCGGCCGTCATCTTCGGGAGATGGAGCCCGTTGCGCGCCGGTGCCGCGTGCCTCTTGTTCGCGGCTGCGGAGACGGTGCAGATACATCTTCAGGGCAACCATGTGATCGCATCTCAGTTCATCGAGATGATACCGTACGTTCTGACGATCGTTGCGCTGGCCGGAGTGGTCGGACGCGCGATCGCGCCGGCGGCGCTGGGGCGGGGCGAGACGTAGCCACGGTTCGGGTGACAATCGGGTCGACCGCCCCAGCGGTAGCCGGGACGGGGCGAACGGATGTCTCCGCGAGGTGGCTGCTCGGCCCCTTATTCATTCACGCAGCGCAGCCCCCCTCATCGCGGCGAGCCTCCACTCCTGCCGCCGCGCGTTCGGCTAAATTCCCACCACATGCGATGTCACTTGAAAATCCGCTGCACGGCGCCGGCCCAATGTATCCGGTGCAGTTCCAGCCTCATGAACGCATGGACATCCCACAGCCGCACCGGGACCGACTCATACCCACGGCTTCCGGCGTGATCCCGTACCGCCGCCCTTCAACATCTCGCTTCCGCTAGTGCCCAGAAGCGCGGCACTTGGACGCCTGACGGCACTCATCATCACGGCGTTTGTCGACATGGTGGGGCTGCTCATGATCATCCCCCTCATGCCGTACTACGCGCGTTCGTTCGGCGCGAGTGCGCTCATGGTCGCGTTGCTCATGTCGTCGTTCACGGCAGCCCAGCTGCTCAGCGCGCCGTTCTGGGGAAGGGTTTCGGATCGCTACGGAAGGCGTCCCGCGCTTCTCTTCGGGCTCGGTGCCGCAGCGATCGCGTACGTCGTGTTCGCATACTCGACTACGATATGGCTTCTGCTTCTGTCACGCGTCGTACAGGGCGCAGGCGGCGGCACGACGGGCGTCGTGCAGGCCTATGTCGCTGACGCGGTCGAACCGGAGGAGCGAGCCAAGGCACTCGGCTGGATCTCGGCCGCGACGAACGTCGGCGTTGCGCTCGGCCCGCCCGTCGGATCGTTTGCACTCAAGTTCTTCGACGTGCACGGCCCCGGTCTTATCGCCGCCACGCTCTGCGTGCTCAACATCGCGTTCGCGTGGCGCTATCTGTCCGAGTCACGCGACATGGTCGAGGCAAAACGTGTCGAGCCCAAGCGCGGAGCATCGTTTGCGGCTGTGAAGCACGTCTTCACGCACACCAAGGAAGCGGCACCGCGACTCATCTGGGTGTACGCGATCGGCATTGGCGCGTTTCAGGGAATCACGGCGATCCTGGCGCTTTTCCTGGACGACAAGTTCGGCATCACGGCCGATCGCATCTGGGTGATCTTCACGTTCATGGGAACGATTTCGGTGATCACACGTGCCGGGATACTCGGCAAGGCCGTCGACCGGTGGGGCGAGGTGCGGCTGTCACGCATCGGTCTCGTGATGCTCGCAGCCGGACTCGCCGCGTTCCCTCTGATGCCGACGTACGTAACGCTGTACCTCGCAGTGACACTGATACCACTCGGAACCGCATTCACCTTCCCATGCGTCACGTCGATGCTGTCGCGCGTCATCAGCAGGAACGAGCGCGGCCTGTACATGGGGGTGCAACAGACATTCGGCGGGCTTGCGCGCGTCGTAGTCCCGCTCTTTGCCGGCTTCACCTACGACCACTTCGGACATTCGATCCCGTTCCTGGTGTCGTCAGGACTGGTGCTGGTAGGCCTGGTCGTCGGATTGGGTATCGACGATCCAAGAAACCCGAACCGCCAGGTCCAGAAGGCAGCGGCGTAGCCAACGGGGCGGGGCGCGTATCGCGACCGTGCGCGCGGTGATCATCCGGTTTCGATCGGGCGTAAATGCGTCAGCCGTGCCCTGGGGTCGATTGGCGCGGTGTTCATCCAATATCGATCGCGCGTAAAATGACGGTTACGTAATGTGGCGGAATGGGCGCGGTGTTCATCCGATTTCGATATCACGTAAAATGACCAGGCGCGGATGCATCCGCGCCCTACACAGGCGTACCGGAACGGCGCGACACTATGGTACGGGACGCACGCCAGGCACGTGACGGGTTGTCCATTACGTAATTCCGGACTCGTTCTAACGCATCTGCATCGCGAATGATCCTATCGTGAAAGCTGCGCTGCCAGATTGGCGCTGGCGGAGGCTCAGGCACCATTGTGATGTCACGCGACGCACGCTGCTTTGTCCAGCCAACGATATCACTGAGACTTGCTGTCCGATTCCGCGTGGATAGCAGTACGACTATCGCGTGGACGTGATCTGGCATTACTACGAATCGGTCGATAACCACACCATCGAAACTGTCGCACACCGTCAACCAGCGTCTATGAACAGCGAGGCCTGCAGCCGTAAGTGCAATCCCGTGCCGCGTGGGGGCGCCGAAGATAGGTCTGCGGCCGTGCGTAATGGTTGTAACGAAATACACGCCGGCCCTTGCGTAGTCGTATGCCGACCAACGTGGATGCGTGCGCGCATAGAAATTATTCATGGCACAACGATGCGACCGGGCCGAATACTCGATCCCATCGTTTGACAAGCACCACAATTACATCAATGCGTTTGTATCGATGCCCCGCCGACACGGAATTCCGATTGCGCCGTCCCGGTACGCCTGCGTAGGGCGCGGATGCATCCGCGCCTGGTCATTTTACGTGATATCGACATCGGATGAACGCCGCGCCGGTTCCGCCACATTCCGTAACCGTCCATTCACGCGCGATCGAAACCGAATGATTGCCGCATCAATCGACCCCACGACACGCGGATCCGTGTACGAACGATCGGACCTCGATGAACGCCGCGCCGGTCACCCCACATTGCGTAATCGTCCATTTACGTGATATCGAACCCAGATAATCACCGCATCAATCGACCGCACGACGCACCGATCCGTCTACGCGCGATCGAAATCGGATGAACACCACGTCAATCGCGGCGCACTACGCAACAATCACATCAACGCATTTGTATCGATGCCGCGCCGACACCGAATGCCGATCGCGCCGTTCCGGTACGCCTGCGTACGGCGCGGATGCATCCGCGCCTGGTCATTTTACGCACGATCGAAATTGGCTGAACCCACCGCGAACCGCACCGGATCCCCCGGGAGCAGCTGCGCGAATCTCGACAGACACGAATCCCTGATCACCGCGATCTTCGGATATCCGCCTACTGTCGGCCCGTCGTTCATGATCACTATCGGCGTACCGCCGTCCGGGATCTGTATCGCACCAACACAGGCCGGCTCCGACGGCGACGCGGCAGATCCGCTGTGCGAGATCGCGACGCCGTCCAATCGATAGCCACTTCTGTCCGACGCGAGCGAAACCAGATACTCTGTGTTCAGAAATGTCGCCCACGCAGCATCGTCGAACAACGATGCTTGCGGTCCGCGCATTACCGTTACCGGGCCGCCGGAATTCGTACGGCCGCCTCGTTTGTCGTATTCGATATTGTGGTACGGTGTGATCACGTGATCGCCGATGGGCAATTGATCACCGTTGCGCAGCCTGCGCCCGTCGAATCCTCCCATTCCGGCGCTCAGCAGCGTCGATCGGCTGCCCAGCACGATAGGCACGTCGATTCCACCGCGGACCGCGATCAGAACAAACCGCCCGCGCACGATGCGGTCGATCCGCAACTCGTCACCGTTGGCAATGACGATCGGCAGCCACGGATCCGCCTTTACTCCGTTGATGCGCAGTATTGCCTCCGCCCCGCCAATCGCGACCTTCGCCGCGCAACCGAAGCGAAGCGCTCCACCAGCAACAGCCCACTCGATCATCGCGGCGTTGGGATCGTTGCCAAGAATCGCATTGAGCAGCAAACCAGACTCGCGATCCGCGAGCCCCGATACCGGAACTCCAGAATCACGGAAGCCAACGCGTCCCAGATCCTGTATCGTCGCAAACGGCGGCGCCGCAATTACAGTAATTACATCGCTCATCCGTCGACCCTGACGAACCGAACCGAGTCGCCCGCGCGAACCAGTGCAGGCGGGTCACGCGTCGGATCGAACATCGCCATCGATGTCGTTCCGATGAGATGCCAGCCGCCCGGCGTGACCAGCGGATAGATCGCCGTCTGCGCGCCGGCGATCGCGACCGATCCCGCGGGAACGCGCACGCGTGGATTCGTGCGACGCGGGAGTACCAGTGCTTCATCGAGATCACCGAGATAGGTGAAGCCGGGAGCAAAGCCAGTCATGTACGCGCGATACGTCCGCGAGCAGTGCTTCTCGATCAACTCATCCTGCGCCAGCCCCGTGCGCTCGGCAACTTCTGCGAGATCGGGCCCGTCATAACGCACTGGAATCTCGATCAGCGTCGAGCTGTCATCGCTCGCTGCATTCGCATCCCCGATCAGATTCGCAACCTCCGCCGATACGGTCGCGAACGACACCGCCCGACTGTCGAAGTACACTGCGAGTGTCGTGTACGCCGGCACCACGTCCGTAACCGAAGACAGCTGCGTGTCGCGTATGCGTCGAGCAGCAGTACGCACGCGGACACCGACATCCCAGGATATCGTGCGCGCAAACGTTACGAGCAGTGCATCGTCACCAAGCTGCTGTATTATCGGAAATTCATCCACGGGGAGTCACGTTCGGACGTGCATCACGGGCGTGCGAACGACGCCACGCTGATGCCGGCCTGTTCCAGCCGCGTCCGAACCGCACGAACGATGGCAACCGCGTCGGGGCCGTCCCCATGCGTGCAGAGCGATTCGGCACGGATGCTCACGACAGCGCCATCAGCCGAAAGCACCGTACCTGTCTGCACCATTCGCAGCGCACGCTCGGCTACGGCACCCGCGCCTTCCAGTACCGCGCCGGCCTCCGTGCGCGGTACCAGCGTTCCGTCCCTGCGGTACGCGCGATCGACGAACGCCTCGCTCACGCTTCGAATCCCCACCCTTGCCGCCGCTTCGGTCAGCGCGCTTCCCGCAAGACCGAGCAGAATGAGCGACGAATCCACGGAGCGCACTGCACGTGCTATCGCGTCCGCAGTAGCAGCGTCTCTCGCCGCGCGATTGTACAGCGACCCGTGTGGTTTGACGAATCGGAGATGCGCCCCCGCGGCGACACACACCGCCTGCAAGGCGCCGATCTGATACACTACCATCGCTTCGACCTCAGACGGCGTCACTGCAAGATCGCGGCGACCAAACCCTACAAGGTCCGGATAACCCGGATGCGCACCGATCGTTACCCCTCGCCCCGCCGCGTTCGCTACCGTCTCCCGCATCACGACCGGGTCGCCCGCATGGAAGCCGCACGCGATGCTCGCCGATGTCACAGTCGCGAGCAGCGCGTCATCGTTAAGCCTGTAGCGTCCGAAGCCCTCGCCCATATCGGCGTTCAGATCGACGGCCAGGCCGCCTGCAGGGATGAAATCCGACGCGCCCTTCATGACACCAAAGTTGCGGGCGAATCGCTGGCGCCGCAACTTCTGGCATGACTTCTCCCGCCGTCTCCCCGCGCTCGATGCGAACCGTCCTCATCGCGTCCTGTGCGGGCTCGATGATCGAGTGGTACGACTTCTTCATTTTCGGCTCGCTCGCGGCTATCCTGGCGCACCAGTTCTATCCGCCCAACAACCCGACCGCCGGCTTCCTCGAAGCCCTCGCGACCTTTGCCGTTGGTTTCGCGGTGAGACCGATCGGCGCGCTCTTCTTCGGGCGCATCGGTGACCGGCTTGGTCGAAAGAAGGCGTTTCTTACAACGCTCGTCGTCATGGGCACATCCACGTCGGCGATCGGCCTCCTGCCCGGCTTCGCGACGATCGGGTTCCTCGCCCCGGTCACACTCGTCGTCCTCCGCCTCATCCAGGGACTGGCACTTGGCGGCGAGTACGGCGGGGCAGCGGTCTATGTGGCCGAGCATGCGCCAGAGGGAAAGCGGGGCTACTACACGAGCTTCATTTATACCACGGCCACTGTTGGACTGCTCGTGTCGCTGCTCGTCATCCTTGTCACGCGCAGACTGATTGGCGAGGCCGCCTTCGCCGCGTGGGGATGGCGTGTTCCGTTTCTCGTGTCGTCGATACTTGTCGCGATATCGTACTACGTACGGCGCAAACTGGAAGAATCGCCGATGTTCGCGGAGCTCAAGGCGCGCGGCGAGACGTCCTCCACGCCAATTCACGACGCCTTCGGAAATTCGCGATGGAAGGTGATGCTCACGCTCCTCTTTGGCGTCATCTCCGGACATGCCGTGACGTGGTACGCCGGACAGTTCTACGCGCTGTTCTTTCTGCAAACCGTGCTCAAAGTGCCGTTCGGCGCCGCGTACATGGCGGTGACGGTCGCACTCGTTTTCGGAACACCGTGCTTCGTTCTGTTTGGCGCGCTGTCGGATCGCGTGGGCAGAAAGCCAATCATCATGCTCGCCTTCGCACTCGCCGCGATCACGCTGTATCCCTGCTATCATCTCATGGCACGGGCCGCGGCGGGAACGCCCAACGTTCCTGCGCTCGCAGCGCTCATATTCTATCAGATCGTGCTCGCCGCGATGTGCACCGGGCCACTCGGCGCACTTCTCGTCGAAGCATTCCCGACGAGCGTGCGTTACACGGGGGTGTCGTTCGTGCACCACATGGGAACGGGATGGTTCGGCGGATTCCTGCCGCTCATCGCGACCGCACTCGTAGCGCGGACGGGGAATCCCTACGCCGGGTTGTGGTACCCGATAATCGTAACCGCAGTGACGTTCGTCATCGGCGTGACACTGTTCAAGGAACGAAAAGGTACTTGGAGCACGTAGGCAGGAGATGACGACGCTCGCCACCGGCAAGGATGGCGAGCGAATGTGGGGCACGGATGCATCCGTGCCTGTCATTTGCAATGCAATCGAACCTTACGGTCCCTTCTTCGTCGGCGCCTGGAGCTTACCCTTGGTCCAGATCACCAGCAGTGCACATCCGCTATTCGATCCGGATGACAGCTCCATCGGTACATCGACCGGATTGTAGAACTCGACCGCCGCGACGTCCTGCTCGCCGACGATCTCGTCGATCGACTGACCCGCGCTCGCCGATACCGTATTGTTGTCGATGAGGTACGCGACACAACCATTGCCGCGCGTCGTGGAGACGTTTGCACTCGACCCGCTGCCGGTCACGTAGATGCCGGGAATGCGCCGGAGAATGTCGGACGTGTATGTCGGACTGATCTTCTTGATCTGATCGAGATCCATGTAACGGCCCATTCCCATCTTGCGCCGGCGCTCGAATCCAGTGCTTTCCAGCGGATCCGCCTTCGCCTTGACGTCGACGCTGGACAGCACCGGTGTGTATGCACCGAGACGCACCGTGAGCTGATTGGTTGCAAGCGATGTTACATCGATCGGCTGTTCTACAGGTGAGTAGCCTACACGACGCACCAGCACCGATTGCGTGCCGGGAACGACTCCCGTAAGAGTGAACTTGCCATCCGGTCCGGTGGATGTGGATGACTCACTCCCCTGCACCGAGACGCGCGCGCCAGGCACGGGAACTCCACCCGCGTTGGTAACTGTACCCGTGATCACCGCGCGTCCAACCCTGTGCGTCCGCGCCCCCCCGGTCGTGTCGCCCGAAGCGACAATGGCCGGTGGCAATATCAACATGCGCATCGAAAGCGCGTGATCGGCTACTTCGATAGGGACTTCCGCTGTCTTGGCAGTGCCGCGAATCGCCTGCAGCGACCCGCTGAAATTCGCAGGCACTCCGCATATGCGATACGTCCCATCCGCCGCGACGGTCGCCTTCCGCACGTGCGGCGTTGTCCGAAGCCCGACAACTGTGTTCACTTCCGTTTCCGACCACGCAACCGACACCTCGGCGCCGGTGGCCGGCTTATCCGTATCAGCGTCCACCACGCGTCCGAGGATGACGCCCGGCCCGAAGCGAAGCTTTGCCGGCGTGCATACGGAGGTGATCAGCGTACGGGTTCCTGGAATTGCCAGTTCCACCGTCTGGACCTGTCCTGCCGTCACCGTGATCGAGTCCGAGAGCAGCCGGATGCCGAGCGAATCCAGAACCGGATGCGTCACCTCCAGCACGTACTTGCCCGGAGGGATCGAATCGATCCGGAACGCGCCCGCCTCTGTTGTCACCGCGTGCCTCCCCGCCAGCCCCATCACCGCGATGCCGGCACGAGCCAGCATCTCCTCGTGCAGGGAATCGAGCGCGGCGCCCATTATGCTGCCCGTTCCGGGCGCCAGGGCACTAGCGGATGGTTTGTCGGGCACCGCCTTCGTGGCCGTCGAGTCAACCGGCTTCTGGATGATCGAGTGACGTGGAACGATCCGTTGCGCTTGAACGGCAGACGGAAATGGCAGGCAGAACAGCGCAACAGCTGCTGCCAGAATTGCAGAACGGCTCATAGGATCTCTGACCATGTTGCCCCGTATATTACTCCAGATGGGCACTCAAAACTCGAATCGCGAAGTCGTGTTTCTCTCCGGCGTTCGCACTCCATTCGGTACGTTCGGCGGTGCGCTGCGCGACGTCTCCGCCATCCAGCTTGGCGTTATCGCCTCTAAGAGTGCGATAGATCGCGCCAGTATAGCGCCAACATCGATACAGCAGACCATCTTTGGAAATGTACTCTATACCACCAACGACTCGCTGTATTTCGCGCGCCACGTAGCCCTGCGATCTGGTTGCCCGACCGAAGCGCCCGCACTAACTGTAAACCGCTTGTGTGGCTCAGGGTTCCAGGCAGTCGTGAGCGGAGCCCTCGAGATCATCACCGGCGAGGCCGAAGTCTGCCTCGTGGGGGGCGCCGAGTCCATGTCCCAGGCACCACACGCCGTCCGCGGAATCCGGTGGGGCGTGCCACTTGGCAAATCTCCCGCGCTGGAAGATACCCTGACGGAGGGTCTCAAGGACTCATTCGCCAGCGTATCAATGGCAGATACCGCCGAGAACCTCAACGAGAAATACGGCATCGGACGGGCGGCTTCGGATGAGTTCGCGCTCCGTTCGCAGATGCTCACACGGGACGCTTGGGAGTCAGGGGTGTATGACGAGGAAGTGATCCCCGTTCCAGTAAAAAATCCCAAGACACGTGAGACGGAAGATTTCCGCCGCGACGAGCACATGCGCCCCAATTCCACCGCTGAAGGACTCGCAAGACTGCGCCCGGCATTTCGCGAGAACGGTGTCGTGACGGCGGGCAACGCATCCGGCATCGGCGACGGCGCAGCAGCCATGGTCGTAGCGAGCCGCGAATACGCCGACGCGCACGGCATCAAGCCACTCGCGAGACTGGTCTCGTGGGGCCTCGCAGGCGTCGATCCGCGCATCATGGGAATCGGTCCCGTGCCAGCGACAAGGGCCGCGCTCGAGCGCGCTCATATGTCGATCGACGACATGGACTTGATCGAGGTCAACGAAGCATTCGCCACGCAGACGTGCGCGGTTCAGGCCGAGCTGCACATTCCGCGTGAGAAGTTGAACATACACGGCGGCGCGATCGCGCTGAGCCATCCGCTTGCCGCGTCAGGCGCACGCATCACCGTCCACCTGTTGCACGCGCTGCGTGCCAGCGGCAAGCGCTACGGACTCGGCACCGCCTGCATCGGCGGCGGTCAGGGGATCGCGCTCATCGTGGAGTCGCTCGGCGCTTGATCGCAATGCCATCATCCCGCAAATCCGAACGAATGAAGAAGCTTCTGCGTTTCAGTGCCGCTACGGTCGGGGCTGCATCGATCGCCGGCGTGTTTGCATGTGCGTCCGGATCTGCATCCCAGCCGCAGGCGGTCCAGCCAATCATCATGGGCCGCTCTCCTGACACGACGTGGCCGATAAAGACGAGAGAGAATGTCGATCTGTGGCTTCACGGTTTCGCGCTGCTGTCGGACGACAGCTCGGCGCAGGTACCGTTGTTTCGGCGCGGCTACCGTGATGATCTGACCGTCCTGAAGAACAAGGCAAACGTCCTGACGCAGCTCGACGTCAACCACGACAAGCTGGCGAGACAGCTCACATCGAGTCGTCTGTTGATCAACGCGCAGTTCGTTCCGTTCTACTTCTCCTCACTGGAAGAGATGCGTACCGTCATCGACCGCTTCGTTGCGTCGAACGGGAGCCCGGGCTCCGCGAAATCACAGACGGAATCGGCGCAGTTCGCCGTACTCGCGAGCTATTTCCAGAGTCCGGCAGATCGCACCTGGCTCGCGCTCTTCGCATCGTCGTTGTGGGATGAGGACGCCAAGTTCTATCACTCGTACTGGGTGCAGCAGCAGCGCGAGCGCGCCAACGTGATCGACTCGACGACTGCAATGTGGCAACATCTCATGCGCCCGCGCATTCAGCGATTCCTTACCAACACGCAACAGCGCGACGGCGACATAATTCTGTCGCTCCCGCTCGCAGGCGAAGGTCGCACGATCAGCGCGGCCGGTGGCTTCCGTACCACCGTTGCCGTCACATTTCCGAATCGTCCATCCGACGCGCCGGAAGCGATGTACACTCTCGCGCACGAGCTGGTCGGTACTGTCGCAAATGCTGCGATCGCCGACAACACTACGCCAGCGGAGCAGCGCAGTGGTGCAGCAGATCGCATTTCCAGCACGGCAACAGTGCGCGCAGGTCTCATGCTGCTGGAGAAATTCGTTCCTGAGTTGGCAGACGGGTACGCTCGCTATTACATACGCGCGACTGGTGCGACACCGAGCGCCGCGCCACGCACGCAGCTCGCGTCGCTGTTCCCGATTCCAGACGCGATCCGTGACGCGATGAAGCGCCAGATCGACAATATCGACAGTGGAATCTGATCTTCCGGAAAAGGCGTCTGCCAGCACGGCGGTAACCGCGCCCGAGCACGGACTGGATCGTCGTGCGGTGGAGCGTGTGCTTGCGCGCGCCGCCGAGTTGCAGGGGATCGGCGGCGGCGAACAGGACGCGGATGCGATCACTGAAACGAAGTTGCTCGAGATCGCGAAGGAAGCAGGTCTCACCGTCACGAGCGTTCGGCAGGCGCTGGCCGAGGAGCGTACGCGCGTCAGCAACGATACGGACGATGATAGCCGTTGGCTCGTTCGCGTCGCGGGGCCGACATCCGTGTCCGCGTCGCGAACGATTCCGGGCGAGCCGGAAGCCATAATCGCATATCTGGACGCATACATGCAGCGGGACGAGTGCATGCAGGTCCAACGCAGGTTCGCGGATCGAGTGACGTGGGAAGCCAGAAACGACTGGGTCGCAGCGATCAAGCGCGGCCTTCGCAGCGGCGGCCGGTCATACCAGCTCTCGCGCGCCAGTCAGGTTGCCGCAACAGTGGTTCCCGTCGATGACAAGAGGTCGCTGGTTCGCCTGGACGCCGACCTCGCGCCTTCGCGCACCAATGTCGTGCGCGCCGGAGGTGCAGTGACCGCCACGGGTATCGTGGCCGGTGGCACCTTCGTCGCCGGCGCGACACTCGCGCACGTTGCCGTCGGGCTCGCGCTCGGGATGGCCGCGTTTCCGATCGCGATCGCTGGTGGCGGCGCGTATCTCATCCTTCGACGGCATCACGGCTTCGCCGAGCGCATTACGCTCGCGTTGGAACAGGTACTGGACCGACTGGAGTACGGCGAATCGCGTCGTCCTGCCAATCTCCTCGAAGCGCTGGCGGCCCAGCGGCAGATCCACAGGTGACATGCTCATGAGCGACACACATAACGGCATCAAGGTCGTCGCCGTACTCGGCGGCGGACTCATGGGATCCGGCATCGCGCAGGTGTGCGCCGCGAGTGGATACGCGACGACGGTACGCGAAGTTTCCGACGAGCTCTGCGACAGGTCGCGCGCCGCGATCCTCGGATCCTTCGACAGGGCGATCGAGAAGGGCAAGGCGACGGGAGCAGACAAGGAGGCAGCGCTCAAACTGATTCGCTTTACGACTTCACTCGCTGATCTGGCCAGCGCCGACATCGTGATCGAAGCAGTGGTGGAGGATCTCGCTGTCAAGTCAGAGATGTTCGCGGAGCTGGATAAGCTGTGTGGACCGCACACGATCTTCGCGTCGAATACGTCGAGCCTGACCATCGGCGAGATTGCCGCCGCTACTTCGCGCGCGGACCGGTTCGTCGGAATGCACTTCTTCAATCCCGTTCCGGCGATGAAACTGGTGGAGGTCGTGCGGGCAATCAAGACCAGCTCTCGAACTGTCGAGCGCGCGCTCGCGTTCGTGCGTTCACTCGGCAAGGAGCCGATCCGGGCGCACGACAATTCCGGCTTCGTGGTGAATCTTCTCCTGGTACCGTACATGATCGATGCGATCCGTGCACTGGAATCGGGCGTCGCGTCCATTGCGGACATCGACAAGGGGATGATGCTCGGTGCGGGATATCCGATGGGCCCGTTCACGCTGCTCGATTTCGTTGGACTCGATACGACGTACAGGATCGCGGAGATCATGTACGACGAGTATCGCGAATCACGCTATGCGCCACCGCCACTGCTCAAGCGAATGGTGATCGCCGGCATGTACGGCAGGAAATCGGGAATGGGATTCTACGATTATTCGAAGACACCGCCGGTCCCGAACGACCTCGGCGTCTGACGCGCGTTACGACAGCGTGAGTACAGTCGCTCCAACCAGACCGGAGTCGTTCCGTGGACCATTTCGCACGGACGACGCGGCACTCGCCGTTTATTCCGAAGGTGCGGGAATTGCGCGCATGATACCGCGCGCGGTCGCTGTGCCGGCTGATATCGCCGATGTGCAGACCATCGTGCGATGGGCGCACGCGACAGGTACGCCGCTCATCCCGCGCGGATCCGGCAGCGGAATGGCTGGCGGCGCCATCGGCGATGGTGTGATAGTCGATCTCAGCCGCATGCGCGGTATGTCGGCGGTCGATGTCGCGAACCGAACCATCTCGGTGGGCCCTGGAATAACTTGGCAGGAAGTCGAAACGGCCGCGCGTAGTGCCGGCGTTCGCTTTCCACCCGATCCGTCCAGTGGCGCATTCTGCACCGTCGGAGGGATGGTATCCACCAACGCATCCGGTGCGCATTCGCTCAAGTACGGTCCGACGCGTCGGTGGGTGATAGCACTCGACTGTGTGTTCGATGACGGAACGCGTGCGACCGTGCGCCGCGGCGCGCCTATCCCCGACAATGTTGCCGCGCTGCAGCGCTTCTGGAGCATGGCGGGCGCTCTCACTACCGCGGATGCAGTCACGCCGTCGATACATGCAGGAGTGCGCAAGGATTCATCGGGATATGGCATTCACGCATTCGCGGAATCCGACGAACCGATCGACATGATAATCGGGAGTGAAGGAACACTCGCGATCGTAGTTGGCATCGAGCTTCGCCTCGCGCCGGCGCCGCGCGCAACGAGCTCGCTGCTCGGCAGTTTTCCCACACTGGAGTCGGCCGTTTCTGCCGCCACTCAGGCGCGCGATGCCGGGGCCGCAGCGTGCGAGCTTCTGGATCGCACATTTCTCGATGTCGCCGCAAGTGCAGCACCACTGCCACAGGTCCCGTCGGCGTCCGAAGCAGTGCTCCTTGCCGAAGTGGAAGCTGACAGCGACGACGAAGCACGTCACGCAGCGGAATCACTCGCTGCCGCGTTCCGATCCGCTGGTGCAACGTCCGTCGAGCTTGCGCTTACCAGACAGGCCGAAGGCGAAATGTGGGAACTGCGCCACGCAGCGAGCCCGATTCTCACGCGGCTCGGCCCATCACTGACGTCGATGCAATTCGTGGAGGACGGCGCCGTTCCCCCAACGAAGCTGCCGGAGTACGTGCGCGGTGTACGCGCGATTCTCGCGAAGTATCACGTCACCGGCGTGATCTTCGGGCACGCGGGTGATTCGCACGTTCACGTCAATCCCCTCATCGACATCAATCGCACGGGATGGCGCGACATCATCGCCGGAATGCTGGACGAAGTGGTAACCCTGACTGCCAGGCTTGGCGGCACACTCGACGGAGAGCACGGCGACGGGAGACTGCGTACGCCGTTGCTGAGCAGGGTATGGAGCGCGGAGATTCTCCGCCGTTTCGAGGCCGTGAAACGCGCGTTCGACCCATCCGGAATATTGAATCCCGGAGTGAAGATCGCCGTCGCAGGGGAAAGTGCGATCACAAACATTAAATACGACCCCGAGCTTCCACAGCATCCACCTGCGGCGGCGGCCGCACTCGCACGCGTGAGCGATGAGCGTGCGTACGCTGCATTCCGCCTCGACTTGATCGACGGCGTCGCGTAACTTTGGCGAGCGCCTCCCCTCCCGCATACTCACCCTGACCGCTCAGCACACGTGTACTATACCGAGCCCAAGATCACCGTTCTCTCGCGCCCTCAATTCACCGAACCCGCCGGCCTGCCCGTCAACTGGATCGGCGACAGCACGGATGGGGAGCGGCTTGCCGAGTTCGCGGGACGCCTGTGCTACATGAGTCAGCGGAATCCCGCGTCGCGCAGCACGCGCGAGTATCTGGAGAACATCAAGAAGCAGGGCCACGGCAGCGTACTGGAGCACGCGAATTATTCGCTGCTCGTCGAAGGCGTAAGCCGGTCGCTCACGCACGAGCTGGTGCGACACAGAGCTGGAATGGCCTTCTCCCAACTTTCCCAACGCTATGTGGATGAGTCCGAAGCGAACTTCGTCGTACCGCCCGCAATAATCGGTGACGATGCGCTCCGCGACGCGTGGCAGACTCAGGTCGATGCAGCACAGAGCGCGTACGTAGCGCTGGTCGAGCAGCTCATGCAGCGTTATGCGTGGGTTGCGGACAAGGTGCACCGCCGCAAGATGGCACGCGAGGCCGCGCGCGGCGTGCTTCCCAATTCCACGGAAACCAAGATCGTCGTTACCGCCAACGCGCGGGCATGGCGCACACTGCTGGAGCTACGCTCGAGTGAAGGCGCCGAGCTCGAGATTCGCCGTTGGGCGGTGATGGTGATTCGAGTATTGCAGACCGAAGCACCTGGATTCTTCAGTGATTTCGAGATATACCAGGCAGATGATCGACGCGAGGCCGCACGCGTGACGTACCACAAGGTCTGACGGAAGCGTCAGACGCTCACTTCACACATCAGCGCAAGCAGGTTTCCGTCGGGATCTTTCAGAAAGGCCATCCAGATCTCGACATTTTCCAGACGCGCCACGACATGCGGCTTGTCCTCAAAAACGACGCCGCGCTCGGTTAGCGAACTGTACGCTTGAGCAATGTCCGCCACTACGTAATAGATCACCGAACTGCGGTGGTCATGCTCCGGCGACTCCGGCGTGGTGAGCATGAGTCGCATGCCACCGCAGTCGAAGAATGCGAGACCGGGTGGTGCGGCAAACAGGAACTTCAATCCCAGCACGTCACGATAGAAGCTGGTCGCCCGCTCGACGTCGTGAACGTTGATCGCGATCTGCCCGACGCGCTCGATCGCCCAGGTCTGCGTAGAAGCGTCCATGATGGAAAATCTATGCGAAACCGCCAGAAAACTCGCATCAGACGATTTACGGATTCCAGACATCAAATAGGGAGAAGTCCAGTCGGACCCTTACCTGACCCTCATCTGGCATGAAACATCTGATGTCACGCACGCCATCACGACACGTTCTCCATCTCCACAGCGCACGAACCGCGGCCACATTCGCCTGCCTGGTTGTTTCCCTGTTGCTCTCCCCACGGCTCGCCCGCGCCCAGACCGGCGCCGACGTGGTCCGTGGCCGCATCACCGACGACTCGGCGCGCGCCATCGCCGGCGCCAGCATCACGGTAACCCGCGGGCCCGACCGGCTCGTGCAGAAGTCGACCAGCGATAGCACTGGCGCCTTCAGTCTCCGGTTCGACCCGGGCACAGGTGACTACCTCGTCTACGTCACCGCACCCGGCTTCGCTTCTGCACGGCGCCGAGTGCAGCGGGAAGGCAGCGAGCGCGAGCTGGTCGCCAACTTCGTTCTCAGACCGGACCTCGCCAAGCTCGCCGCGGTAAACGTGACGGCATCCAAGCCGGTGCGAGCCCGCAATGACGTCAGCCCATTCGATCCCGAAACAGGCGCTTCAGAAAAATGGCAGGACGGAGTCAAGGGCGACATTCCACCCACTACTGCAGGCGATCTCAATGCTGTGGCCGGCACCATGTCGAACGTCACGATGACCGGTGCGGGTCCGTCCATACTCGGCTCAGGAGCAGAATCGAACCTCACGACCCTGAACGGCATGGGAATGTCCGCTGGGTCGATTCCGCGCGCAGCGAACACGAACGTCAGAGTAACGGGCGCGACTTTCGATCCTACTCGGGGAGGATTCTCCGGTGCCAACATCGACGTGCAGCTCAGTCCAGGGGATCGCTTTTATCAGAGGCGCCGCGGCTATCTGACACTGAGCCCATCCGCGTTGCAGCTCACCGATGCCGTTGGCCGCGCGGCGGGTGTGCAACACGGCACTGTGCGCGGCAGCCTCGGTGCCGATGGCGAGCTCATTCGCAACGCGCTCACCTACAACGTAGCCGTCGATCTCGCGCATAGCGTGAGCCAGCCTGCTACCCTTCTCGACGCGGGTGACGGCGTGCTGCTTCGCGCCGGAGTGTCGCCCGACTCCGTCGCGCGTCTGTTCGGAGTCGCGACACCGCTCGGCCTCGCGCTGTCCGGCCACGGTATTCCCGCATCACAGCAGCACGACGCATTCAGCTGGCTCGGCCGTCTCGACGACACTCGCGACACGCTCGCAACCCGCGCGCTGACAAGCTACGCGACCTACACGCGCGACGGAGGCATCGGCTTCGCCCCACTCAGCGCGCCGTCTGCTGCCGCTGAGCATACACAGGAAGCGCTCGGTGCGCAGCTCACGATCGGCAACTACGTCGGCAGGAATCGCATGGTGCTGACCGAGACACGAATGGGAGCGAACACGGTCAGGAATCACCTCACGCCATACGAAGACATACCGGGCGCCAACGTCCTTGTGCTCTCTCCAGCGATCGATGCATCGAACGGCATTGGTGTGGGAAACCTCGTGCTTGGCGGCGGTCAATCGCTCTTGAACGACACGCGCTGGACACTCGAGGGCTCCAATCAGACAACATGGAATACCAGCGGAAAGCGAAACCACTTCAAGGAACTTATCTGGGGACGCGTCGACGGACTGCGCCAGAGCTCCTTCTCGAATCAACTTGGCAGCTACACGTTCAACTCGCTCGCAGATCTCGCCGCTGGTAATGCAGCGAGCTTTTCGCGCACCCTCTCACATCCAGCCAGTTCTGGAACCGTATGGAACGCAGCAGCAGCGTTCGCTCACCAGTGGGCACCATCGCGCATGTTCAGCGTGTTGTACGGAGCACGAGTCGAGGCTGATGGCTTCGCCTCCGCTCCCGCGCAGGACGCAGCGCTCGATAACGCTCTTGGCGTGCGTACAAATGTTGCCCCGTCGCGCATTCATTTCAGTCCGCGCGCGGGATTCTCATATACGTACAGCCATGACAAGGCCAACGGAAATGGAATGAACAATTCCCCGATTGGCTCGTTCTACCGCAATACGACAGGCGTGATTCGCGGAGGAATCGGCGACTTCCGCGATCTGTTGCGTCCCGACATTCTCGCGAGCGCGTCCGCTGCAACAGGACTGCCGAATGGCACGTCACAGCTCTCGTGCGTCGGCAACGCTGTGCCGTCGCCCGACTGGTCGATGTTCCAGAGTGACCCCGGCACGATTCCCACGCGCTGTCTGGATGGCTCCGGGTTACTTGCAGATTATGCTCCCGCAGTTTCACTGATCAGTCCATCGTACGACGTACCGCACAGCTGGCGCGCATCGCTGGATTGGTCTTCCAACCTCGGTAGCTGGCTGCTCAAGGTTGGCGCACTTGGCTCGTACGACCTCTCACAGCCCGGCACCGTCGACGTCAACTTCGCCGGAACTCAGCGGTTCGCCTTGCCCACGGAAGGCAATCGACCGGTGTTCGTGTCCACCGCCGCGATCGACGCGCCAAGTGGTGCGGTGTCGCCAGCGGAGTCACGCAAGTCGGATCTGTTTGGACGTGTCGGAATGCGGACCAGCGATCTGCGCGGCTACGGCGGTCAGATGACGACTACTATTTCTCCCGACGTATTCAAGTTCCGGTCCCGCTCGGGCTTCTCGTTCTTCACATCGCTGTCCTACACTCTGCAGGAGTCGCGTCGCCAGTTCCGCGGGTTCGATGGTGCTGCGTTCGGCGATCCGCGTCTCACGGAATGGGCGCCGTCCAACAACGACGCGCGCAACATCTTCGTGTACACGCTGGGATTCTACGCGCAGAAAACGGGCGCCGTCACGCTCTTCACCCGTCTGCAGTCCGGACTCCCGTTCACGCCCATCGTGCAGGGCGACGTCAACGGTGACGGTCTGAGCGGCGACCGCGCATTCATCCCGAATCCGGCGCTGGGGGTGGATACGGCGCTGTCGAGCCAGCTGCGTGCGCTCATCGCCAACGGATCATCCAGCGCACGAAAGTGCATTCTCGACAACCTCGGACAGGTCGCTCCTCGCAACGGCTGCCGTGGGCCGTGGACTGCCATGCTCAACCTTCAGTGGAGTCCCCCGTTCCCACGTCGCTGGCTCGGGCGTGTCACACCGAATGTCTATTTCGAGAACGTACTTGGCGGCGTCGACCAGCTTATGCACGGCAGCAGCGGCCTCCGAGGATGGGGCGGTCAGCCAGTCGTCGATCCGGTGCTGCTCGTTCCGCATGGCTTCGATCCAGTGTCGAAGAGCTTCAAGTACGCGGTGAATCCGCGCTTTGCAGATACGCGTCCCGTCAGCACGTTGACGCGGAACCCGTTCAGGATTACGCTCGATTTCTCGCTCAACCTATCCGTCGACTACCCGCTTCAGGAGCTGCGCCGGGCGATCGAGCCCGTAAAAGGGCCACACGGTTACGCGAGACGAACGGCGGACTCACTTGCGGCATTCTATCTGTCACGCACCTCGAGCATCCACAAGTTGCTGCTGGAGAATAGCGATTCGCTCTTCCTCACCAAGCCGCAGATCGCGGCGCTTCAGCGCGACGATTCGGTGTACTCGACCCGAGTGCGCGCGATTTACATCCAGCTTGGGAACTTCCTCGCCCAGCACGAAGGTCGTGATCCGGGCAAGGCGGAGCTCGACAGCGTCAGGAATACGAGCAAGACGTACTGGAAGATCTTCTGGGAGCAGCCGGAGATAGCCGATTCGGCGGTTACACCAGCGCAACGTGAGCTGATGCCGATGTTCAAGAACATGCTGGCGGTCACGCCCAAGGATCGCGAGCACAGTCAGTGGAATTTTGGCTCCCCGGTGACTTTCACTGACAAGCCACGCCAGCCCCAGAAATCCAGCGGACAGATGAACATCCAGGTGGGACACTGAGGCACACGAAAAAGCGGGGCCGCGCTCGTCACGCGTCCCCGCCTGTCCTGCATCATCACCACTCGGACGATTCAGTTTTCGTAATCGCCTTCTCCGTTGTACACCAGCCCCTCGGCTTCACGAACGCGGTCCAGTAGCGCGCCGATTCCATCGGCGGGCGCCTTTTCCGGTGCCGATACTTCCTCGGCACTGCTGCGTTCGAACCACGCCAGATTCAGCGTGGGATCCGGGACCGGTGCGCTGCGCCCGTCGAACACGGGCAACGCTCCGAAATCCATCTTCCCCCCTGGGAGAATCGGGTGTGCACAGTCGTGCACACCGTCGGTACACCGGCGCATAATAACAAGTTTCGCGCCACTGACCAGGAACTTTAGCGCCAGCGTCGAGCTTGTGTAGATGCGCCTCGGAACAGTGACCCTGCTGGTACGATTTCGTCACATGTCGACGGCGGACGGTTGTCACTATTTGTGACAGGGCGGTGGGTTGGGCGCGGTCGCGAACGCGTACCGGTTCGCCATGCGACCTGGTCCTGCCTGGTCTACCGGATCGTCGCCGGATCCACGCCGCGCGAGGCAAATACTCTCGCGACCGTTTCGGCGATCTTGTTGTTCGGCGTACTCGCACCCGCGGTGATCCCCACCACCACATCCCCCGTCTCCGGGAGCCAGGCTGGCGTGGCGACGTCGTCGCGGCCCTGGCGGAGACGGTGGTGAATGACGCCGGCCTCCACGTCGATGCACGCCGCGTCCTCGATGTGATACGTCGGAACCTTGTCCGCGCACATGGCCGCGAGCGAGATCGTGTTGCTCGAGTTGTAGCCGCCCACGACGACCATGACGTCCGGCGGGTCGAGCAACATCTCCTGTACCGCGTCCTGCCGGTCCTGGGTCGCCGAGCAGATCGTGTCGAAGGTGCGGAAATTCGCGGCGGCATATTCCTCGCCGTGCCCGCGCGCCATGGCAGCCTGCGTCTCGGCGGCGATCGCAAGACTCTCGCTCGCGAGCATGGTGGTCTGATTGGCCACGCCGATCCGCTTGAGGTCGCGATCCGGATCGAATTCGGGCGACGCCGCGTGCGGCGAGAACTTGGCGCGGATCTCGTCGGCGGTGCGCTTCCCTTCCAGGAAATCGCAGACGATGCGCACCTCGTCCATGTCCCGCACGATCAGGTACTGACCGCCCGGATATTTCATCACCTGCGACGCCGTGGCGCGCGTCTCTTCGTGGTAGAACTTGCCATGAATGAGGGCGGTGTAGCCGTCACGCGCGTAGCTCTCCACGCGCTTCCAGACGTTGAGGACCGAGCCGCATGTCGTGTCGACCATCACGCAGCCGCGCTCGCGCAGAGTCGCGAAATCGGCCACTGTCACACCGAAAGCCGGAAGCAGAACCACATCATCCGGATTAACGATGCTGAAATCGAACGACGCTTCGTTGGTGTTGGCGTTGTGCTTGAGGAAGATCACGCCGGCTTCGCTCAGCCGACTGTTGATGTGCGGGTTGTGGATGATCTCGCCCGCAAGGTAGATCTTCTTGTCCGGGAACTTCTTGCGCGTCTGATAGGCGTACTCGACGGCGCGCTCGACGCCGTAACAGAAACCAAACTGACGCGCCAGCCGGACTGTCACGCCGCCGGAGCTGATCGAGAAGTCGCGCTCCTTGAGCAGATCGACCAGACGCCCGTCGTACGCGGTCGCCAGCTCCTCCTCCACGTCAGCCTTGAGGCCGAAGCCTTTGCGGAAGTATGTTGGAGGGGTCGTCGGGGCCGTCATGCATTGAAATTTAGTGACCGGTGATATTCGAACGGTCGTTCGACGACGCCAAACCACGCGCCGAATTGGTGGTGGTGGGTACGGCGCGGATATATCCGCGCCTGGCCCCGTTAGGTGCAATCGAATAATGACGCGCCGCTATCGCCGCCCCAGCACCGCCGCGTCGATCTCGATGCACCACGCGTGCAGCAGCATCAGATGCACCTCCTGAATGTGCGCCGTGACACTGCTCGGGACCGCAAGGACATGATCGGCACTGCATCCAACCAGTCCGCGCTCGCCGGTGAGCGCAATCGTTACCGCGCCTTTCTTTGCCGCCATGGCCAGCCCGCGAACGACGTTCTCGGACGAGCCGCTGGTGGTGATCCCGAGCGCGACGTCCCCGTCGCTCGCGAGTCCCTCGATCTGGCGCTCGTACAATGCGCCGTAACCGAAGTCATTGGCGATGCACGTGACCGATCCGACGTCGCCGCCAAGTGCAATAGCCGCGTAAGGGCGACGGGTCTCCTTGAACCGGCCAATGAGCTCGCCCGCCATGTGGCTCGCCTGAGTCGCGGAGCCGCCGTTTCCGAAGCAGAGAATCTTCTTTCCGCCCAGAACCGCTGCTACCAGCGCGTCACCTGCCGCGCCGGCCGCGTCCGCGAGGATCGTTGCGCTTGCCTGCACCGTGCGGATGTTTTCCGTGAAATGGGCGGCGATCAAGTTGCGGCTTTTTTCTGTCGTCACGTTTTCTCTCTTGTGTGATCTCATCCTGTGACCACGGTCGGTCGAGAAGCTCCTGAAGCTCGTCCAATGTATCGGCCTTCACGGCACCGCGCTGCCCACGCACGACGCTGAATCGGAGCGGACGGTCCAGTACCGGCAGCTCGGCCTCGGTGAGCGTGCGGGCTATCTTCTCCGGCAACCTCAATCGCGCGACGCCCGTGCGCGATCCGTCGGCATTCTCCTCGACGTCGTAATCGATCCACGCCTCGCGATCGCGCACGAGGACCATATCGGGCAACAGCGACAGTCGCGCGCGTTCTTCCGGCGACACGAACTCGTCTGGATCGACCGTCAGCCGAGCGTTGCGAAACTCCTCGACGGAATTCACATCTGCGAGCTGATTCTCGTACAGTGCGGTCAGCTCGTCGAATCCCAATCGCGGCGTTGCGCCGCCCGATCGCCGATACGCCTCACGCACTGCGTTGATAGCTGCGTGGTTGCGCTTGACCGACACCTGCCGAGCCTCCTCGCGCGCGGCAGCCTGCGCGAGAATGTGGCGCGCCTCGGCGGCCAGCTCGGGCGGAAACTCGCGCACGGGCTCGATCTCGCGATCGAGCTCGAAGCCGAAATATTCCACCCGGCTGAACAACACCAGCTGGTCGTGCTTGCGGTGCGCATCGTACATCAGCTGCGGCTTGCTGCGGGTGGCGTACTTCCGGATGAGGCTGTCCGGGATCTGCGTCCCTTCGATTCCGGCGCGTGGCTCGCCATTCTTGCCGGCGAAGTAACGCAGACTTCCCGCAATGGCACCCCAGCTCCCGCACACGCTCGTCTTGGAGACGCGCGCGTTGCCTCCGTCGCGCGTCTGCTCGTCGATCACGAGATCGAATGGCATCGTGCGCGCGAGCAGTTCCGCGAATTGCTTGTAGGTATGATCGCGCGCGAATGGCAGCTTGGCCGGCAGCGGCATTCCGAGACTGCGATACACGCTTGCCATGCCGAGCGCAGCGTCCTCGATCGACTTCACGAGCACGCCGCGTCGCTCGGCCCATTCCAGCACCGAATCGTCGAATTGATGCCGGGGAAGTCCGTACACCTCGCCCGTGAAGCCGCATTTGGACAACGCTTCGGCGTACACATTATACGCAGTGAGATGATCGCTTCCCGGCACGAGGAGTCCATCGAGATCGCGCTCCTCGCGCGTCATGCGATGCAAGGACTCGATGCCGCTGATGACCGCGACATACGGGATGAGGTCATCGTCGGCATTCACGAGCAGCTCCGCCCACGGACGATCCACAGGCAGCGCTTCGACCGACTTTCCGTAAGTCGTAAGCTTGCCGTTCTCTACTATGCCGCGATCGTCGAGCAGCGCCAGCGCCTTGCGATACGAGACGCGATCGAGAGGAACCGGAAGATCCAGTGCATCCGCGCGAACTCCGAGAGCTGCGCAGGTGAGTGCGACACGCTCCGAATCACCGGCGAGCTGAAATTCTGGCGCAGTCGGTTGCAGCGATTTGAAATCGATTGCGCGATCGCTCAGTATGAAAACGCGACCGCCATCCACGCGGCCGTGTACGCGCCCCGCCATCTGCAATATCTCGTTGCTGCCGAGGTGCAGCTTGCTGAGCACGTTCTTGCCACGCTCGATGATGTTGGTGAAGCGGGTGTCGTCGATCACGACGGTATCCAGCCCGCGCACGTTGAGTGCGCTCTGGCCCGCAGCCGTCATCGCGAGCACGTACGGTTTCTTCTCCGTTCCTTCGAGGAACGGCCGAATCACGCGAATCGGCTCACCGCCGTGGTAGAACGCAGTATTGATCCGTGGAAACGCCGCGTGCACCGATTCTGCCGCCTGCTCCACACCTGCGCGCGTGGGAAGAAACACTCCAACGCCCCGCCGTTCCTTGAACACCGCGCGCAGAAATTTCTCGTCCAGAAATTCGAGCGGATCCCTGTTGATGACCTTGACCGTCGCCGCCTTGGCAGGATCGAATGCGCTGCTCTCGATCACCGACGCCGAGCCTAGGTACTCGGCGTAGAAGGATGGATCGACCGTCGCGGAGAGCCAGATGTAGCGGCATCCAACGCGCTTGCCGAGGGCAAGGCACAGCTCGAGCTCGGCGGAGGTCTGGTGGATTTCATCGACGATCAGCGTGTCGGTCGCGCGAATGTCGTCGTCCTGAAACCAGCGCCGCGCGATGCCGGTAGTGACGATTATGACGTTCCACGTCGGCGTTTCCGGGGTCGCCTCGCGCTCGCGGTTAACGACGCCGACGCGGAGATCTTTCGTCTTGAGGATCGTCTCGGCGATCGGTCGGATCGCAAGTGTCTTCCCTGTACCCGTGCCGGCAACGATCCCGAACCCCGCGCCGCTTTCGGCCAGTCGCTGAATCTCCGTACCGTGCTCGCGGGCGAGGACTGTCTCAAGATGGAGCGCCAGCGCCAGCTCGATCGTCTCACAGGCCGCGCGCGTGGGTGCGATGACGATCACCCGCCCATTGGGCGGCTCGGCAGCCACGAATGCTTCGTGGTCCGGCGGCAGGTAGCGGTCATGGACCGCGCGCGGAGAGGTCACTACATGGAAGATATCACGATACTGCGACTCGGTTCACGATCCGTGCGGTCCCTCGGCCGCCGCGTACCCGACAGCCGGCATCGCGGCGAGATAATCGTCCAGTCCGGCCAGCGGATCGCCGTCCAGTACCGTGCCGTCGGGCGCTTCCAGTACGAAGCCGGCGTCGCGGATCATCTCCAGATCCGCCCTGGCTTCCTGACCCGCGGTAGTGAGATAGTCACCGATGAACAGGGAGTTCGCGGGGTACAACCCGAGCGGTTGCAGCGATTTCAGGTGCACTTCGCGGCCGCCAGCGATGCGGATCTTCTTGCTCGGCAACAGAAACCGGTAGAGACACAGCACTCTGAGACAGCGGCGCGGATTGAGCTCGTTGATGCCAGCAAGCGGCGTTCCGTCGATCGGAATCAGAAAATTGACCGGAACACTCGATACATCCATCTCGCGCAGCGACAGAGCCAGGTCGATTATGTCGTCGTCGCTCTCGCCCATCCCGATGATACCGCCCGAGCAGCTCGAGATTCCCGCCTCGTGCACATTCCGGATCGTCGTCTTGCGATCCTCGAACGTGTGAGTCGTGCAGATCTCGCCGTGATAGCTCTCGCTGGTGTTGAGATTGTGATTCACCGTATCGACGCCGGCGGCCTTGAGACGATGAGCCTGATCGTCGTTCAGCAGCCCGAGACACGCGCACACTCTCAAGTCGTGATTTGCCTTTATCTCACCCACTGCGTCGAGAATCTTGCCGAACACGCGCTCGCCCGGCGCCCTGCCGCTTATCACGAGACAGAAGGTTCCAGCCTTGAGAGTCGCAGCACGCTCTGCTGCATCGAGGATCTTCTCACGAGCGAGCAGCGGATACTTCTCGATGTCCGCGGTGGAAATCTTCGACTGCGAGCAGTAATGGCAGTCCTCAGGACAGAGTCCGCTCTGCGCATTCAGCAGAAAGTGCAGCCGTACCTTGTTGGACCAGTAATGCCGGCGCACGCGATACGCGGCCGCAAGTTGCGACAACAGCTCGTCGTCATGCGCTGCAAGCACTGCACGGGCTGATTCGTGCGATATGATTCGTCCGTCGAGCGCTTCGTCGGCGAGGGCGTTCCAATCATGGTGCATCATCGAGTCCAAGACTTGTAAGTGATATGTTCGATGCGTCATCCGGAGTTCGCGTGTAGGCGAATGGAATGACGCGAATGTTCGGCAACAATTCCCTGATCAATTCCAGGTTGGTACGCTCTGGCAGGCCATCTTGTTGATCCGTAATCGTGTTCAGCACGACCGCGCGAATTCGGATACCGAACTCCCTTGCGGCGCGCACGGTCAACAATGTGTGATTCACAGTGCCGAGCCTGTTTGGCGCGACTATCACGAGATCCAGACGCCAGCGCCTGAACAGCGTGGCGTAAGACTCCTCCTCGGTAATCGGTACGAGCAAACCACCCGCACCCTCGACGACAATGGCGTCGCTATCGGCGCATAGACGCTCGAACGCGTCGTCGATCACGCCAAGATCGACCGGAGTATTCGCGCGCCGCGCTGCAACCAGTGGCGCCAGCGGCTCGGCGAGTGAAACCGGGCCGACATATTCCATTGGATACGCCATTCCCGTCGCACGCCACAGCGACTCCGCGTCTTCGGTACAGCCGCTCTCAACCGGCTTCATCGCCGCGACTCGCGCGAAGCTGGCGCGCAATGCCGCCACTATCGAGCGAGCCACGATTGTCTTGCCGATCCCCGTGTCGGTTCCCGTCACGCCTATGCCGATCACAGCGATTCCAGAAACTGGCCGATCACGGAATAAACCGCGGCGAGATCCGCCGGAGTCGCGCAGAACGGTGGAAGCACGTACACCACATTCCCTAGCGGCCGCAGCAGGATGTCGTACTGGAGCGCGAATGCTGCGAGATCTCTGCCGATCGGACTCAGGTAGCCGCTGCCGACAGCCAGATCGAACGCGGCTACAGTACCGATCGTTCGCGGATTCCGAGCCAGCGGATGCGATGAGACGCTGGCGATTCCAGCGAGATGCGCATCGTGAATCGCCTGACGCCGCCGCGCGCACTGGTCATCCAGCAAAGCGAGCGACGCGCGGCCTACCGCACACGCGATCGGATTCGCCGTGTACGAGTGGCCGTGGAACAACGTGCGATGTCTGTCCTCGCTCAGGAACGCGTCGAATATCTCGTCCGTGGCGACCGTTGCGCCAAGCGGCAGCGTGCCGCCGGTGAGCCCCTTGCTCAGGCAGATGATGTCCGGTGCAATCCCGGCCCGCTCGCACGCGAACAGCGGCCCGGTCCGGCCGAACCCGGTAAGCACTTCGTCCGCGATGAAGAGGATACCGTTGTCACGCGCGCGCGTCCTCAGCGCGGCGAGCGTTGCTTCGTCATACATCAACATGCCGCCCGCACCCATCAGCAACGGCTCGACGATCAGCGCCGCGATGGCGCTCCCCTCTCGCTCCAGCAGCGCATCGAATGCCGCAACCGTATCACCCGTCGTGGGGTCCGGTAGCCGCCTGACGTCGAACAGGAGCGAGCTGAACGGATCCGTAAATGTTCCGCGCCCGCTCACGCTCATCGCGCCGAAGGTATCGCCGTGATACGCATTCTCGAGCGCGACGACGATCGAGCGCTTGCTACCGCGATTCGCGTGATACTGCAGCGCCATCTTCACAGCGACTTCCACTGCGGTCGATCCATCGTCCGAGAAGAACACGCGGTTCAATCCTTTCGGCAGGATCGCGACGAGATCGCGCGCGAACAACGCCGCCGGCTCGTGCGTGAACGAGGTGAAAATTATCTGATCCAGCATCGCGGCCTGTCGGGTAATCGCATCCACGATCGCCGGATGCGAGTGCCCGTGCAGCGTCACCCACCACGACGATATCGCGTCGAATATCCTGCGTCCGTCCGCCGTATGGATGAATGCGCCGGACGCGCTGGTTGCATGAATTGCCGGCAGCGCACCCAGGTGCTGCGTGTATGGGTGCCAGATATGGCGCGCGTCCGCGGCGACGACGTCTGACAACTGCGTCGTCAATTCAGCACCGCGGCAATCGCACCGACCAGCCCGTCGATGTGACTGGCGTTGTGTGCGGCGCTCACCGTGATGCGAAGACGCGACTGACCCATGGGAACCGTTGGTGGACGAACGGCTCCGACGAGATATCCAGCTTCGCGCAACGCATTGCCGACCGACGTCGTACGCTCGGACTCACCCAGCGCTATCGGCACGATGTAGCCGTCGTCTTCACCGGTTGAAGAATGCCCGATCTCACGCAGCCCGGCGCGCAGATAGCGAGCGTTGCTGCGCAGCATGGTCCGTCGCTCGGGCTCGGAGTTTACGATGCGCAGCGCTTGGAGTGTCGCAGCCGCGAGCGCCGGCGGCGACGCGGTGGTGAAGATGAATGAGCGTGCACGATTCATCAGGTATTCTATCAACACACTCGATCCACAAACGAAGGCACCGATCGTACCAACCGCCTTCCCCAGCGTCCCCATGATCACGTCGATCTCACCTTCCACACCACAATGCTCCGCCGATCCTCGTCCGTTGGCGCCGAGCACGCCCGTCGCATGTGCGTCATCGACGTAGGTCCACGCACTGAATTCCCGCGCGATCGAGACGAGTTCGGCGAGCGGAAAGATGTCGCCGTCCATGGAGAACACACCATCGACCACGATCAGCCTCCGGCGAAAGGTGCCGGCGTCGGCCTCGAGCATCGTACGCAAGGCCGCGAGATCCATGTGTGGAAAGACCCGCACTTCGGCTCTGGAGAGACGCGCTCCGTCTATGAGCGAGGCGTGGTTGAGCTGGTCGGCGTAGATGACGTCGCGACGTCCTGCAATTGCCTGGATGGTTCCGACGTTGGCAGCGTATCCGCTCGGGAAAAGCAGTGCCGCTTCAGTGCCCTTGAATCTCGCGATCTCGCGCTCGAGCTCGACGTGAGCGGCCTGGGTTCCGGAGATGAGGCGTGCCGCGGCGGCTCCAGTGCTGCCAGTCGTCAATGCCTGGACGGCAGCGCGCGCGATACGTGGATCTCCCGCCAGTCCGAGATAGTCGTTGGATGAGAAGTCGACGACGCGTCTGCCGTCCTGCAGCATCTCGACGCCCTCTCCACGCGTCACCGTGCGCATGACGCGCGTGAGTCCAGCGCGCTCGATCGTACTGAGCTCGCGCGCGAGCGCTTCGTCTAGCGATGGAAGCGTAGAGCTCGCGGCGTCGTCGATCGAAGTGATGTTGCGATTCCTGTCAAAAAAAAGGACCCTATCGGGTCCCCGTGGCTGATGCGACTGACTGGATTACCGATGGTGTACGAAGGAAGCGAGCGCAAGTTGAATCTCACGCTGGCCAGCGATGTCGTTCTCCACGTAGAACTCGGTCTCCCACGGCTGATCGGGCCCGTAGCTGGAGCGCGGCTGAACTGGAACCACCTGGCGCGCCTTCAACTTCTTTTTTGGAGCCGGTGCGGGACGCTCGCCCTTGGCCTTATCCAGCTTTGTCAGCGTATCGGAGGGCGTCTTGACCGTGACCGGGCCGGGTTCTTCCGCATGGGAAGCGAGCGGAAGGGCGAAGGCGATGAGCGTACCCACCACAGCCAGCCTTGCGAAATTCAGCCGAGTCATTCTTTGAATATATGACGAGGTACCCGCAATGGCTACAAACTTGCGTTTTGGGGCTGGTTTTGCTGGGTCGGACCCCGGCGGGATCACACAAACGCCTCGCCAGCGATACTGGTTCGTAACGTGTGGACCCGGACGAGAAGCGCCCCGAGCCCGAGTACGGTCGCGATAAACAGCACGATCGAGCCGATGACCGGGAACATCCCGATCAGGAGCAGGAGGACCCCGCCGATTCCAAAACTCAGGAGCGTGCCCGAGCGCCCGGCCCGCGCCCGCCCCCCGAGCACGTGCTTGCCCAGCCAGATCGCGAGCGTCACCCGGCCGATGTACAGTGAGATCCCGTACACAATGGCAGCCAGCAGCGCGAGTGGCAAGCCGATGATCGTGCACGCCACCAGGACGACGGCAATTGGCAATAACAGGATCCATCCCAACCCAACGATCGCCGACCAGCCCGGCCGCACACCGATAACGTCTGCCGCGTCATCCATCAACCGCGGCAGCAACGCAACGATCACGGCCCCGACGACGAGGAAGCCAAACAGCCAGAGCAGCCCGATGACGTACGCGCCACGGCCGCCCGTCACCGCCGGAAGTGCGGTGGTCCGCCCCGTTACGCGCGCGTGAGGATCGATATGAACCTTGCCGGCGGGGACGCGATAGCGCAGGCCGCCCGCGATGGCTGCGCCCGGCCCCAGCATAAGCTCGTCCGCGATGACCTCGACATCGGCGCCGATCGGCCCGTTCAGGACAACGGTGCCTCCGGAGACGAAGACTCCTCCGCGCACAGCGCCATCGACGCGGACCGATCCGCCGGCGAGGTACGCGTTTCCGTCGATTACCGCGTCGCGGTCAACCGTGAGCGCCCCGCCAGCCATGGTAGCATTCCGCGTGACCGCTGCGGTCAGCTGAATCCGACCACCGACGGCCCGGAGCGCGCCATGGACGCGCCCAGCTATCGTCTGGCGTCCCCCGATTCCGAGATAGTCACCGCCGGCCTCTCCCGAGAACCGCACCTCGCCGCCCGCGAGCATGACGTCGCCCGCAACGCTGTCGATCACCTCCGGCGTCGACCCGGAACCCAGCACGTCGTCGCCGCGTCGCACGATTTCACTCTGAGATTGTGGGCCAGTGCAGGCAAGGAGAGCAGCGAACGCTGGAGCGACAAGCGCAAGACCAAGCACGCCAACACGAGCATGATCGCGGACCATCATTGGAGTCTCCCGCAAAAGAGGGCAGCGCGCGACGAAACGACGTTTGAATGTTGGCAATCGTCGGCGAGTTCACTATCCGGAGATTGCCTGTATGTGTGTCCGGGAAAGGGATGGCGTGTGCCGTCCATTCGCCTACCCACGCAACAGTTGCAAACAGTCAGGGATTCGCTGGCATTAAAGACACCGGATGACTGACAGACACGCCTACGGGGCAGGCCTATTATGGGATGACAAGTCCATCTCCCGGCTGCTCGAGGATTCTCGATGTCGACACTCACACTCCCGCACGCAGAACCATCGCTGGAAGTTCAGACGGCGATTCGTGACCTCACCGACGTCACCCGCGCTGACTTGCCAGTGGTCGGCGGGAAAGGCGCCAATCTCGGTGAAATGATTCACGTGGGACTGCCCGTCCCAACAGGCTTTGTCATCACGGTCGATGGTTACGCCCACTTTCGAAACGCATCCGGCATCGCTGGCCAGGTGGACGCGCTGCTGCGATCGGTGCCGGTGAATGACCCCTCCGCCCTGCAGGAGCTGTCGACGCGGCTTCGAGGCCTCGTGCTCCGAGCAGCAATTCCTGACGACCTGGCCGACTCGATCCACGACGCATATGAGCGACTGAGCGCTGCCGCACAATCGAATGCAACCGGAACACCCGATGTCATGGTTGCGGTGCGCTCCTCGGCGACTGCAGAGGATACCACCGCCTTCTCGTTCGCTGGAATGTTCGAGAGCGTGCTCGGCGTGCAGGGCTTCACGGCACTGGCTGATGCGATCCGCGTCTGCTGGGCCTCGACATTCGGGGCACGAGTGCTGTATTACCGCCTGACACGCGGTATGCCTTCAGAAATGCCTGTTGCGGTGATCGTGCAGCAGATGATTGCGTCCGAAAAGTCCGGTGTGATCTTCACAGTCGACCCGGCAACCAGAGACGCCACGCACGTGGTGATCGAGGCCGCGTGGGGAGTTGGCGAGGTTGTGGTGGGCGGCCAGGTTACGCCGGACCATTACGTGGTCGACAAGGCGACGGGCCGAGTAATCGAACGGACCACGCCGCGAAAGGATTTTCTGATCGAGCCGCTGCCGACAGGCGGCATGCACCAGGTCGATCTCTCCACCGACCCTCGAATGAACGCGCCGGTTCTCGGTGACGCCGAGATCGCCGAGCTGGTGTCGCTGGCACGCAAGAGTGAAACGCACTACGGAGCACCGCAGGACATGGAGTTCGCAATCGCCAACTCGCGAATCTATCTCACTCAAACGCGGCCGATCACCACGCTGACACCGGCTGCAACGCCATCTGTCGCGGCCACCTCGGCCGCGCCAGCATCCGGTCCAGCGCCCGTGCTGCATGGAATGGGCGCAAGCCCCGGAATGGGAACCGGACCTGTCAGAATCCTGCAGGCAGTGAGCGAGTCCGCCGCACTTCGTCCAGGCGAGATCCTGGTAACCCGGATGACGTCTCCCGATTGGGTCCCGCTCATGCGTCGCGCAGCGGGAATCGTTACTGATGAGGGCGGCATGACATCGCACGCCGCAATCGTGTCGCGCGAGCTCGGTATTCCATGCGTCGTGGGCACCCGCGACGCTACACGAATACTGCATGACGGGATGGTCGTTACCGTCAATGGCCGCGAAGGAACAGTGACGGAGGGAGCCTCACCCCCGGCAGCCAGTGCACCGCATCCCACGCCGCGCGAGGGAGCGATCTCCACCGGGGCGAGCGCGCCAATCGTTACGGCGACGCGCCTGTACGTGAATCTCGCGGAGCCCGAGCGTGCGGCCGACATCGCGCAACGCGACGTCGATGGTGTTGGATTGCTGAGAGCCGAGTTCATGATGCTGTCCGCGCTCGACGGGATGCACCCCCGCGAGATGCTCGCGCGTGGCGGCGGTGACGACTTCGTTCGACGGATGGCGGAGAAGCTGCATCTCTTCGCATCTGCGTTCGACCCGCGACCGGTGATCTACCGTGCGATGGACTTTCGGTCCAACGAGTTTCGCAAACTGACCGGCGGAGCGGCGCACGAGCCCGAGGAGGAGAATCCGATGATCGGTTATCGCGGGTGCTTTCGCTACACCCGTGAGCCCGACCTCTTCGCACTGGAGCTGCGCGCGCTGTCTGAAGTGCGCAAGGATTTCTCGAATCTGCATCTCATGCTCCCCTTTGTCCGCACCGGCTGGGAGATGACTGCGTGCCGCGCTCTGATCGATGCAAGTCCGCTTGGAAAGGACCGCCGCATGCAGCTCTGGATCATGGCGGAGGTACCCTCGGTCGTGAGCTGGATGGAAGATTACGCGCGCGCGGGTGTAACCGGCGTGTCGATCGGTTCGAATGATCTCACGCAACTGATGCTTGGCGTCGACCGCGACAGTGCAATGCTGGCGCCATTCTACGACGAGCGCGACCGGGCCGTGCTCGATGCCATCCATACGATCATTACAAGATCGCACGAGCTCGGGATGACGTGCTCGATCTGCGGGCAGGCACCGTCGGTTCATCCGGAGTACGCTGCACAGCTCGTGGAATGGGGTATCGACTCGATCTCTGTGAATCCCGACGCCATCGAGCAGACGCGTCGAAATATCGCAGCCGCTGAGCAGCGGGTCATCCTTGCAGCCTCGCGTCGTACCCTATTATCACGTGCTCCATCGTTTCCCACAGCGCACTGAACCCTCACTGGAGATGACCATGCCGCGCAAGACCATAGCACAACTCTTCGATCTGACTGGCAAGACAGCGGTCATCACCGGCGGATCGATGGGGATAGGCCGTGGCATTGCACAGCGTCTTTCCGAAGCTGGCGCTACCGTCGTCATCGCCGACGTCGCCGAGCAGCAGGGAAATGCGTGTGTCGCGGAGCTCACAACAGCGAAGCACCAGGCATTTTTCATCAAGGCCGATGTAAGTTCCGAAACTGACGTCCAAACCCTCGTCCGCGAGACGGTCAGACTCACCGGACGGATCGACATCTTCGTGAGCAACGCGGGGATCTATCCGCAAACGTCGGTGCTCGAAATGGACGTTGCACTCTGGGACAAGGTGCAAGCTGTCAATCTGCGTGGCCTGTTCCTGTGCAATCGCGAAGCGGCGCGATCGATGGCGGCGACGGGCGGCGGCGTCATCATCAATATCGGATCGGTCGATTCCGTGCATCCGAGCATGATCGGCCTGGCTGCCTACGATGCATCCAAGCATGGTGTGTGGGGATTTACCAAGAACCTTGCGCTCGAAGTGGCCAAGCGGGGGATTCGCGTGAACGCCATCGCGCCCGGTGGCATCGCGACCGAAGGACTGAAGCAATCGATGGGACAGGAAAAGCTCCGCGAAAACATCGAAGCCTTCGAAGCCAGCGTTCCGATGGGACGACTTGGCGAGCCCGACGATATCGCGACGGTCGCGCTCTTTCTCGCCAGCGATGCCTCGTCGTACATGACTGGCACGCTGGTCGTGGTCGATGGCGGGGTGCTGTTGCGCTAGCGCCCGTCGATGCGGCAGTAGCCGCGAGGAACCATCCCCACCGCGGCGCGCCATATGGCGCGCCGCGGTTTCAGTCGCCGAACGAGACCCCGGTGGCCCGAGCGGTCAACACTGTGTCGTGATTTGGATCCACGCGCTTCTGCTCGCGTAGCGCCTCTTCAATGGGAATAGTAACGATGTGTGGCGATTGCAGTGCTACCATGTGGCCCCACTTTGCGTCCGCAACCGCGCGAACTGCGGCGCCACCGAATCGTGTAGCGAGCAACCTGTCGTATCCCGTTGGTTGTCCGCCACGCTGCAGGTGGCCGAGCACCATCGAGCGTGACTCCTTACCCGTGCGCTCCTGGATCAGTTCCGCGAGTTGCGCGGCAACGCCGCCAACGCGTACGGCCTGACCCGGTAATGAAGCGCCGAGCACGCCTGCCGCGCGCCCCGCTTCGTGCGCACCCTCGGCCATCACGACGATCGAGAAATGCCGTCCTGCGAGATCGCGCGATACGATCTTCTCGCAAACGCGCTCGGGATCGTATGGGATTTCCGGAATCAGGATCACATCAGCCGATCCCGCGAGACCCGCATGCAGCGCGATGAACCCGGTGTCGCGTCCCATCACTTCGAGCACGAACACGCGGTCGTGCGACTCCGCGGTCGTGTGCAGCTTGTCGATCGCTTCCAGCGCGGTCTGCACTGCAGTATCAAAGCCAAACGTCGTGATCGTCCCG
Source organism: Gemmatimonadota bacterium (assembly GCA_040388625.1). NCBI lineage: Bacteria > Pseudomonadati > Gemmatimonadota > Gemmatimonadota bacterium. The sequence continues at coordinate 362,454 of JAZKBK010000006.1, forward strand.
CTCACGTCGTTGTCGATCGTCTTGGGGACGCCCACCACCCGCATGCCCTTGTTCGTGAGCTGCTGCGCGATCGAGAGCGAGCCATCGCCACCGATCGAGATCAGCGCATCGATCCCGAGCTCGGATGCGCGCGCGATCAGCTCGTCCGACCGGTCGACGATCTTGTAGCTTCCGTCGCTCTGGAGCACGGGATACGAGAAGGGATTGCCACGATTGGTAGTGCGGAGGATGGTGCCGCCGAGGTGTCCGATGCCGCGGACGGTCACGCGCGTCAGCGGGACGATATCTTCCTCGCCGAGCAGTCCGGCGTAACCTTTGGTGACACCCAGCACATCCCAGCCACGCTCGATTGCGCCAAGGACCGCGGCACGGATCACCGCGTTGAGACCCGGCGCATCTCCGCCGCCGGTGGAAAGAGCGATTCTCACTTTTGCCTTTCTAGCAGATTCACGATGTCTCGATTATGCATTGCGTCGTGCGTGGGGTCAGCCGGTCGAGCGCGCGAGCCATGTCGCTACTTCGCGTATTTCTGGTATAGCTCGCGGGCCGCTTCACTCTGCATCCCCTTCAAGACGTTCATCGCGGGCGCGCGCAACACGTTGCGCCACGAGGTCTCGGCCATCACCTCTCGCGCCAACGGCAGCGCGGCGTCACCAGCGACCTTGATGTAGGAAGCTAATGCGGTTCCGCGCACGATGGGCGACGCGTCGGCACGCGCCGCGCTTGCGAGCAGCGAATCGGTGGCAGCACCCGGAAAGCTCGCGAGCGATTCCATGGCAATCTGGCGAACGCGCGATGCAGTATCGCGTGCCGCCAGGAACACTGCCGCGCGTGCCACCGAATCGTTGGGGAAGGCGGCAAGCGCGGTTACCGCTTGCCCGCGTAATCCTGTGAACGGATCGCTCGCCGCCGCGATCGCCAGGGCGCGAGCGGCAGATCCATCACCCTTCCGAGCAGACAGCAAGGTGATGGCTTCGTCCCGGGCCGCGACGTCGTCGCCGTGTGCCAGCTGATAGTCCAGCATCGCGGTGGATCGCGGGAAATCGCTCAACGCGAGGATCCACGAGCCCTTGTTCCACTCGATCGCGCGCGGTGCCGATGGCAACGTCATCACGAGATCGCCCTTTCCGTTTCGTACGGACATCGTGCCCCGCACCGGTGCTCCGTCGGTCAGCACTTCGACATCTACGTCGGCGTCGAAATACCCGGTCAACGAATCGCGCGGCTGGATCTCGTCCGCATGCAACGACAACCGCCTGGCCAAGGTATCGTACGACGCGGAGACCCTGAAGACGGGGAACCCGGCCCCGTAAACCCACTGGTCGAAGAACGTCTTGTAATTGCGGCCGGTGCTCTCCTCGAACGCATGCCTCAGATCCTCCGTGACGACGTTATGATACATGTGCGACTGCGCGTAATGGTGTATCGCCGCCCAGAATACGGAGTCGCCGAGCTGGTGCCGCAGCATCTGCAGCACCGTCGCGCCCTTGGGATAGATGTGACCGCTGAAGAAGATCTCGAGCGGATCCTTGACGTACCTGTCGTACACGATCGGCCGGCGATTGCGGCGGTCCGCTTCGATGGTCTCCTGCTCGGCCTCCATCCTGTCCCACATCCCCTCATCGACACCACGCGATGCTTCGCGATAAGTCTGCTCCATGAAGGTTGCGAAGCCTTCATTGAGCCACGCATGCGACCAGTCCCGCGTCGTGAGTAGATCGCCGAACCACTGGTGCCCCAGCTCGTGCGACATCAACCCGTCAGCGTTGAACTGCGGCTCGGCCCACGCTGGATGCAGCATGCCGTCGTCATTCTGCGTTGTCGCGCTCACGTTCTCCATGCCGCCGAAGATGAAATCCGGCACAACGCTCTGCGCGTACTTGGCCCACGGATACGGAATTCCGGTCTTGCGCGAGAATACGTCGATCGCGTCGGGAGTCTTTCCGAACCCGCGCTTCGCAGCCTCGACCGAATCGGGATAGGTCCAGTACTCCACCGGAACGTCGTGCCAGTGATCCCGCACGACCGTGTACTTGCCGGTTACGACGCTCATCAGATACGTCGATGCCGGCTTGGCCTGCGACCAGCTCCACAACGTCCCACCCTTCACTGCACGCTTGCTGATGAGCTTGCCGTTGGAGAGTGCGCTCTCGCCTGGATCCGTGACGACGGAGATCTCCCAGGTCGTCTTGTCGTCCGGATGATCATAGGTGGGAATCCAGTACCGGTTGTCCTGCGCCTCGCCCTGGGTCCACATGTAGTGATTTCTGTCGATGAAATAAGCGCCCTTCTTTGGCTTCAGAGCTTCGTAATCGACCGTGAATGTCGCTCGCGCACGCGCCGCCAGCGGACGGCGCAGATGAACGGTCAGCATCTCACCGTCGTAATCGAACCTGAGCGGCGCGGATCCCGTAGCGACTCGGCGAATCGTCATACCGACGGCGTTGAGCGGTACGTCGGTAATGGGATGATCGAGAGCGGCGATGCGTAGTGTGGTGCTGCCAACAACCGCGTGACGTGCCCAGTCGAATCTCACTCGGAGAGACTGGTGCTGCAGATCGTATTCGTGCGGTGGAAGTGTGTGTACCGTGCCTTCAGGCTCCGGTCCCCACTTGATCAGCGCAGTATCCGAGAACGGCGGCACAGCGTTGGTGTCACTCACCAGCCGCACGTTCGGAATGATCGTCGGCGGGGTTGGTTGAGGGATTTCGCCAGGAACCGCCGGCTCAGGTGATGGTGTGGGCGCCGGGCGCCCCGCGCAGCCGAATGCAGCGGCGCAGACGAGGATCGCGAGCCGAGGGATGATAGCCATTTGTTGCTCCGCAACGGTTTGATACTACGCACTGAGACACGATTCAACCGCCAACTGTTGCTCATGCTACAGTGTCTCATGCGCCGTTTATCATACTGCACGCATCATTCCCACCGAGCGTCGAGCCGGAGATTCGGATTTACGATTCTCGAGCTGCTTCTGGTGGTGACGATTATAGGCGTTCTTACGGGTGTCGCAATACCGAGAACGCGTTACGCACTCGACCGGATCGCCGTGAGCAATTCTGCATCCGACGCCACCGCCCTTCTGGAGCTGGCTCGACACCTCGCCATGACACGCGGCGAACGCTTGAGTGTGGACATCGATTCAGCCCCAGCGCGGCTCACGTTGAGGGCAGGCGTGGACACGATTCGAAGACGCGATGAAAAGGCCATACACGGCGTTCGGTTCGCGCCAAGCCGTTCGCCCGTGGTTTTTTCACAGCTCGGGATAGGATTGGGTGTGTCGAATCTCACCCTCGTCGTCACCCGCGGCTCGGCCGCGGAAACGGTGACCGTCTCGAGACTCGGACGGGTACGACGATGACGCAGAGCCACCGTCATTTCCGCTTTCGCGGGAATGACGGATATACCAGCACGCTTTCGCGCGGATGACGCTCTGGTGGTTTCCCTGCTACGAGTCTACGCGGCGGTGGTACCGAAATCGTAGCCGGGAACGGAGATGCGCGGGATTTCCTGGCCGATCACGCGCTCGATGGTCCGAACCATCGCAATCTCGTCCGGTGACATCAGCGTATAAGCATCGCCACTCGACTCGGCGCGGCCTGTACGACCGATGCGGTGCACGTAATCCTCGGGCTCCTGCGGAACGTCGAAGTTGATCACGTGAGTGATGCCCGTCACGTCCAGGCCGCGCTGTGCCACGTCGGTCGCGACCAGAACGCGCATCGTACCGTCCTTGAAGTCGTCCAGCGCACGCGTGCGTTCCTTCTGCGTCTTGTCACCGTGCATCGCGGTGGCCTGAATTCCGGCCTGGCGCAGATCCCGCACGACGCGGTCGGCGCCATGCTTGGTGCGCGTGAAGATCAGAACCGAGTCCATCTCCTTGTTCTTGAGCAGCTCGGTCAACAGCTGAGTCTTCCGGATGCGCGGAACGGGATAGACCGCGTGCGTGACGCCGGTCGCGGCCATCGAGCGCCGTCCAACCTGGACCACATGCGGCTTCCGCAAATACTTCCGCGAAAGCGCTTCGACCTCAGGCGGCATCGTCGCGCTGAATAGCATCGTCTGACGGTACTTCGGGATCTCGGCGACGACCCGGTTGATCTGCGGAGCAAAACCCATGTCGAGCATGCGATCCGCTTCGTCCAGCACCAGAATCTCGAGATCGTCGAATACGACGTTCTGGCGCTCGATGTGGTCGAGCAGTCGGCCCGGCGTCGCGATCACTATGTCGATGCCCTTCCTCAACGCCTTGGTCTGCGGCTCGAGCGCCACGCCACCATAAACAGCCAGCGTCTTGAGGCCCGAGCGCTCAGCGTACTTCCGGAAGTTCTCTTCCACCTGCACGCACAGCTCGCGGGTCGGCGTCAGAATCAGCGCCCTGGCTCGATGTGGCCCACCCGTCAGCTGATTCAAAATTGGGAGCGCGAATGCCGCGGTCTTCCCTGTTCCCGTCTGGGCGAGGCCTATGAGATCTCTGCCTTCTAGCGCCAGCGGGATTGCCTGGGCCTGGATTGGTGTCGGATGTACATATCCAGCGTCCTGAACCGCTTGCAGAACATCGGGGTTCAACCCGAGGTCCGCGAATGTGAGGGCGGTCTCCTCCAACGTGTTCTCTAAACTCATTTTGATACTAAATATAACCAATTAACCCCTTGATTGCTTGAGTTACCAGGTCCGGGGCCTCCTCTGGCACCACATGGCCGCAGCCATCGATCACGGTAAGAGAGGCGTGCGGCAGCACCTCAACGTACCGTCGTACCCATCTCCGGATCACAAGATTGTCGCTCCGGCCATCCATTATCGCCGTCGGTGCAGAAATGGTTCCAAAGCCACAGTCCGTTCCAGCACTCCACTCGAAAGTGTGCAGCAGGTCCCACATGGCCCGCACGAACCCGGGGAACTGGCTCGGCGCCCAGTACTCATCGATATCGTGTGCGGTGGGACGATACAGACTCCCGTAGACCACGCTGAAGACGGCCGCGATCATCCATCTGTGCAGCAGCCACGGCAGGACCGGCGCGACCGGGCGCGGTGTGAGTGTGCGAAGAATCCTGAGCTCCCACTCCGTGCCGAATCCGGCCGGCGCCAGAAGCGCGAGGGCCGTGACGCGGTCTGGTGCGAGCACCGCCGCTCGCGCGCAGATCGGGCCACCCATCGAATGCCCGACAAGTATTGCGCGCCGGATCCCGAGCGAATCCATCGCCGAAAGGACGCATTCGACCTGCGCATCGAGTGTGTAGAGACGCGCGTCGCCAGGCTTGTCGGATAAGCCGTGACCGGGCAGATCGATCGCAATCGCGCGCAATCCCGCAGCAGCCAGCAACGGCATCAACCTGCGAAACGAATAGACCGAGCATGCCCATCCATGCACGCACACCACCACATGGGCGGCGCTCGCGTCGCCGGTCGCGATCGCACGAATCGTCGTCGCCCCGGTCTTCAGTGCGAGCGTGTGGTACGAAGTGCTGTAGCGTGAATCACCCGCCGGAAACATTTTCTCCGGCGGGATTCTCCCCGGGATCAGACCAGCTTTATCTGCCAACCCAGAAGTCGCGCGATGAGACCGATCCGGAACGTCACGTCGGTCCAACGCCCATCCCCCTCCAGATTCGTCTCGAGTGGGAACTTGGGCCACGCATACGGATTGGTAGTGGTCGGCTCGCTCGTCCCCTTGTTGTGCGGCCGCCATACGCGATCACGCCCGCAGTCGTCCACGAAACGCTCGAAGAGCTTGAGCCACGTTTCGTTCCGTTTGAGGAAGCCCAGTCGTGCCATGATCTCGAGCCACGTCAGCGCGAATGGAATGTCTGCATCGACGACGTTCTTGTTGTGCAGAAGATCACCCATCACGAGGTGCGGCTGCGTGACGATCTCCTTGCCGTACATCTGCACAGCTTCCTGGGTCGGCTTGGGCTGCGACAGATACGCGTAGAGCCGCTCCATCTCCGGATAGTGCTCGCTTCGGAAGATGGGCATGTGTGCAACCATCATCAGCGCATATATCGACGGTGGCGACGCGTGCTCCGCCAGAACGTGCCGATTTCCGATCCGGATCCACGGCTTCTCCGCGAGCGCCGAGTCGAGGTAGGCATCGATGCGCTCCATCGCGCGACGTGCGGAGCCGCGAAGACGCGGATCTGCTTCGTAGCCGGCGTGTGCGAGTGCAGCGGATGACGCCTCACGCAGGATCTGGCGACCACGCAGCGCTATGTCGGGCGCCTTCGCACTCGCACGCAGCTCGTAGAGAAAGCGCGGATCGGTGTCTTCCGCCAGTAGACGAAAGAGCGGCCGCCGAGCTTGCGCCAGCGGCGGAGAATCTCGATGCCATCCGTATTCCAGCAGGCGCTCGACCGCCGGGATGGTGCCGAGCCCCTCGATTCCATCCTTGCCCGGCTTGGGAAGCGTGAGCATCCGCTCGCTCCACGTTCCGTCCAGCGATTGCGTAACCGCGATTCTGATAGCGTACGGCGACGCCAGCGAGAGCGTTTCGAGCTTTGGCCCAGGTGGAAGTCGTGCAACATCGACGAACGCGCGATACTGGATCGGCGGCGCGGCGTGATCGAGGAGCCAATTGAGTGGAAACTCGATCGACGGCTCAGTTGGTTCGGTTGAACCGGTTTCGGCTTCCGGGGCAGCGGACGTCAGCTCGGCCATACGCGCTCACGAATTGGGGTTTGAGGGGCAGATGCATCCGCGCCTCGAATGTTCCGGCCGGTTAGCGCCCATATGCGTCCCGCGCGGCAATTATAGCGCCTTTTTCAGCAAATGCCAGGGGGTAGCACGCTATGTTCTTTACCGACAACGACTTACAGGTTTTGCGATAACCCTTTCTACCGGCCCTCCAAGGCGTCCGTATGGTACTTGCTGCCGGGATTCCAGAGGATCCAGCTATCGAATCCATTGTCGTAACCGGCCTTGATCTGTGCTCTGACCTGTGACGCGCCATACGCGGGCGGCCCCAGCGTAAAGTCCTGATACCATGGCACTATGGCGGCTGCGTTCTTCAATCCAGCCGTTCGTCGCTTCATGTCCTTTAGCACGCGATCGATAGTCGCGTACGGGTGCGCGTTCGGGCTGGCAAGTCCGTACGTACCGGGCGCGAAGTGTGATGGATAGACCATGGGAAGCACGACGTCAGCGCGATCGATGAACATCTCCCAGCGCTGTCCGATTCCCATGTCGGTCGTGTCGGTCGCGGTAAGTCCGAAGACGTCGATGGTCATCGGCATGTTATCGGACTTGAGCGAATCGCGCACGACGCCGAGCTGATCATGAATCACCTGCGCACGCGTTCGGCCGTGCGCGAGCGGGAAGGACGCCTCGCGCACCATGCGATCGTCATCCGGAAAGCGTACATAATCGAACTGCACTTCACTGAAACCGATGTCGTGCGCTTCGCGCGCGAGGTCGATCGCGTATTGCCACACAGCAGGCTGTGTCGGATCCAGCCACGGATGTCCGTTCTTGTCGAGCCACGGCTTGCCGTCCGCGCGACGCTTTATCGCCCACTCGAGCTTCCGCCCAGCCAGCAGCGGATCCTTCGCAACCACTATGCGCGCGATCGGATATATGTTGTTCGCCCGCAGCGAGTCGAACAGCGCAGCCAGGCGTCGCTGTGACATGGGCCGGTTGGTGTCCGCGCCGATCTTCTGCGCGAGTGGTACGCGCGATTTGTACAGCACCAGGCCTCGATCATCCTTCACATCTATGACGAGCGCGTTGACCTCGGTGCGCTTCGCGATGTCGATCAACTTCCACATGCTGTTGCCGAGCGCTGCCCATCGATTGACGTACAGCCCGCGCAGTGTATCGGGATGCGCCACGTACGTGACGGGTGTTGGAACAGTGTCAGGACGCGGCACCGAATCCTTCGAGACACCGGCGTCGTGCGTGCGAGTTGCAGATGCGGACGCAGAGACGGATTTACCGGTAGTTGCGGATTGCGCCGGCTCGCCGCAGGCGGCGACCAATGCCAACGCAAATCCAGCGATCAAGCCAATTCCCGTCCGCGCATTCAATGAGAGAACGGCGCCGCGGCGCCGGTCAGCTATCACGCCTGAGGACTCTCGCCATCTCGTCCTGCGCGTACAGCACGGCATCCACTTCCTTTCCGATCGCGACCGCCTGTTCCGCAACCTGCGTAACGCTGTCGTATGAGCGCGTACCAGTCGAGAGACGGCCGACATCCATGCGAAGCTGCCGCATCGCGCTGATCGCGCGATTCAGCTTGTTGTCCGCCGCCGCACGCCGATTGCGCATCTCGCGCAGAGACACACGCTGGCGACGAAGCTGTACCAGCCTGCGCACGCGCCCCTCGCTCGCCTCTTCTTCCAGCGGATTTGCCTCTGCTTCCAGCTCGCTGATCTCGCGCTCTATCGCATCGCCCATTCCCGGCACGTTCGCGCGGTCCATGTTGTCGATCGCGGATACCAGCTGCTCGATGCGGACGTACAGCGAATCCGCGGATGACGCAACGTCCGGAACGAGTTTGCGCTCTTCATCCGACAACCCGTTCATCATTCGCTGAATATCTGCGCGTGCAACCGCTGCTTCCTGCACGATCGGGTAGCGCTCGACGACGTCTGCAGAGATAGTGGTATGAAATCCGGTCATTCCCTGCATCGAGCCAGGTGCAAGTCCGGACGGCATCGGTGAAAATGAGGTGAGACCACTTCCGTCGCGCATGCGTGCGCGCAGTCGCTCACGCGCGACCTCGCGCTTCTGCGGATCGAACAGCGCACGCGCATCGTCGATCCGTTCGTTCACCACGTCGGCGAAGAGCGCATCGCGCGGCTGGCGAAACACGTCGCGCCAATCATAGCCGCGATTCCACAGCTTGGAGTAGCCGACTGCTATCGTCGCACCCCAGATGGCATCGATGAAGAAGAACGAATGGTCACCGAAAATGCCGAGCGGTATGAACGCGGCGCTGACGGCGAGCCATGTTATGACTTTCTTGCGATACGCACGAACCGGCTCCGCTTCCCAGCGCGCCAACTCGACGGCACGCGAAGGATTGTAGGTCGGCCGAACCGGTGTTTGCGGGCGGCTCATCTGCTGCGTGCGGATCGGCTCCGCCGCAGGCCGCGGCTGGTATGGCGAATTGGACGGAACACCGAGCGTCTGCGTCCGGCCGTTGAGCGCATCCACCAGCGCTGTCGCTGTCGGAAACCGATCACTCGGCTCCTTTGCCAGGCAACGCATGATGATTGCGCCGAGGTCTTCGGGCAGGCCCTGCACCCGCTCGTTGATTGGACGCGGTTGTTCCGTGAGATGCTTCACGAACATGCCGGGCGTATTCGATGCGACGAACGGAAGATCGCCCGACAGCATCTGGTAACCAACAACGCCCAACGAATAGATGTCGCTACGCCCATCTACGCCGCGATCGCCCGCGCACTGCTCCGGCGACATGTATGCCGGCGTTCCGATCGCGAGACCGGTCGTGGTCAGACGTGTATCATTGCCCTCGCTCACCGCGCGCGCGATTCCGAAATCCGTCACCAGTGCGCGGCCGCTATCGGAATCGAGCAGGATGTTGTCCGGCTTGATGTCGCGGTGTACTACATTGCGCGCGTTCGCGTATGCGAGCGCATCGGCGACTTCACACAGGATACGACGCGCTTCTTCCGCAGCCATCGGGCCGCGCTGCCGCAGGCGTTGCGCGATCGTGTCCCCGTCGACGTATCCCATGATGAAGAAGACGAGATTGTCGGCTTCTTCAACCGTGTAAATGGGAACGATCGACGGGTGGCTCAGTTGTGCAGATGTTTCCGCCTCGCGCAGAAAGCGCGAACGGATATCCGCGCGATACGCGAGCTCGGGCGGAAGGACCTTTACGGCAACGAGACGCTTGAGTCGGCGATCGCGAGCACGGTAAACAATGCCCATGCCTCCCCGGCCGATCTCCCGATCGAGCTCGTAGTTGGCCTCGAGCACACGACCCAACTGTGCGCGTAGCGCATCGTCAGGCCGGTTTGGCAGACTTTCGGGCTCGGTCATACGTCAGACCGGCATGCTACCATAAAGAATCCTGCCGTGCTGGCGTGGAACTTGGTGCGCGGAATATGCAATTTAGCGTCATCGGGGCCGTTGCGCGTTAGACACGCGATACGGCTCACGGTTTGCGCCAATTGGCAGAGTCGATCAGATCCGTCGATCGACTGCCACTCGGCGTCCACGACGAATCCGATAATTCCATCATGGCACAACGTCAGACTATCCCTGTTCTTCCTTTGAGAGGAACGGTCATGTTCCCCGGCCTCACCTCGCCCATATCGGCAGGTCGCCCCGGAACCTTACGAGCAATCGAGTCAGCCCTCAAGGCCGACCGGCTCGTTTTCGCCGTCGCGCAGCGCGATAACAGCGACGAGCCGACGGCGGACATCCTTTACTCCATGGGCGTCATCGCCCGGATCGGGCAGATCCAGCGCGGCCTGGGCGGCGTCCAGCTCCTGCTCCAGGGCGAGCAACGCGCCACTGCCCTGCAATACACCACGACCGAGGGCTTCCTGAGCGCCGTGGTCGTTCCCGCCGAGGAGATGAACCCGGTCGATGAGAACGACGCCGCCTTCGAAGCGCTCGAAAAGGAGACGCGCGAGCGGGCCGGCGAGCTGGGAGAGAAGCGCGGCCTCCCCGAAGAGGTCGTCCATCAGGTCCTGGAATCGGTCACGGAGCCGGGCCGCTTTGCCGACCTCGTTGCCGGCTACATCGATCTGCCGGTGGCAGAAAAGCAGGGCCTTCTCGAGACACTGAGTGTCGAGGAGCGACTGCGCCGCGTGCTGGTTCAGGTGCAGCGCCAGATCGAGATGCTCGAGGCCCAGGAGGACATCAAGTCGCAGGTCCAGGAAGAACTGGGCGAGCGGCAGCGCGAGATGTATCTCCGCGAGCAGATGAAGGCGATCCAGAAAGAGCTGGGCGACGGAGACTCGTCCAAGGAAGTCGAGGAGCTGCGCGAGAAGCTTTCAACGCTGCGCCTTCCCAAGGAAGGCCGCGCGGAAGTCGAGCGCGAGCTGGGCAGATTGGAGCGGTCGGGCCGGGAGTCCATGGAGGCTCAGGTCATCCGCACCTACCTGGAATGGATCGCCGAGCTCCCCTGGAACGATCGTTCGAACGACGACCTCGATCTCAAGCATGCAACCGAGGTTCTGGATGCCGATCACTATGGACTGCAGGACGTGAAGGATCGCGTCCTCGAATTCCTGGCGGTTCGTCAGCTCAGGGCACAGCAGCTAGCCGAAGAGGTCAAGGAAACTGGGGCTGTACCCGCCGAGAAGCTTCGCGTCGAAAAGGACGAGGCCACCCCAGCGCTCGGCGAGGAGCCAGAGCCGGAGCCGATCACTGATGAGAAGGAGGTCAAATCTCGCGCGATGGCGAAGGGACCCATTCTTCTGTTCGTTGGACCGCCCGGTACGGGTAAGACGTCCATCGCGAAGTCTATCGCTCACTCGCTCGGCCGCGAGTATGTGCGCATCGCGTTGGGCGGTGCACGCGACGAGGCTGATATTCGCGGACACCGTCGCACCTACGTCGGAGCGATGCCGGGTCGAATTCTGCAGGGGATGAAGCAGGCTGGAACCAGGAATCCTGTCTTCCTGCTGGACGAGGTGGACAAGCTTGGCGTGTCGTATCAGGGCGATCCATCGTCGGCGTTGCTCGAGGTTCTCGATCCAGCGCAGAACGATTCGTTCACCGATCACTATCTCAACATTCCGTTCGATCTGAGCGAGGTGTTGTTCATCGCGACCGCGAACTTCATTCAGAACATTCCCGGTCCGCTGCTCGACCGCATGGAAGTCGTCGATTTTGCCGGCTACACCGAGCGCGAGAAGGCGGAGATCGCGAAAAAGTATCTGCTTCCCAAGCAGTTGGAGGAGAGCGGACTGAACGACAAGGGAATCGAGTTCACCGACGACGCGGTGATGTCGGTGGTGTCGAACTACACTCGCGAAGCTGGCGTGCGCCAGCTCGAGCGTCAGATCGGCGCGGTAGCACGGAAACTTGCGCGCAAGATCGCGAGCAACGACGAAGTGCCGAAGGTCGTCGATGCGGACGAGGTTCGCACGCTGCTCGGAAGACCGAAGGTGCATCCGGAGCACATTCAACCACAGAACGAGGTCGGTGTCGCGACGGGGATGTACTACACGCCAATGGGCGGCGACATCATGTTCGTCGAGGCGTCGATCCGCCGCTTCTACGGCAACCGCTCGAACGACAGCGTGGAGACTGCAGGACCGGGCGGCGCCGTGTCGCTCATCCTGACGGGCCAGCTGGGCGACGTCATGAAGGAGTCAGCGCGTGCAGCGTTCACGTACGCGACGAACAACGCGGCGCGACTTGGCATTCCGAAAGACAGACTCGGTTCCATCGAAGCGCACATCCACGTTCCCGCGGGAGCAATTCCAAAGGACGGACCGAGTGCCGGACTCGCGATTGCAACCGCGCTCGTGTCGGAGATGAGCGACCGTCCGGTTCGTCGCGATGTTGCGATGACGGGCGAGATTACACTGCGTGGTCGCGCGTTGCCGATCGGCGGTTTGAAGGAGAAGGTGCTCGGTGCTCACCGCGCCGGCATCAAGCACATCATTCTGCCCAAGGCAAACGAGCCCGACATCGAGGACATTCCCGAGGAAGTGAGGTCGCAGCTGACCTTCCATCCGGTGGAGACGCTGACCGAGGTGCTGCAATACGCGCTGGAGCCAGCGATGGAAGAGGCTCCATTATCGGTAGCTGTGTAGATCACGGGACTCTTCATGTGAGCGACGTTGCCGAGTCGTCATCCCCGCGCAAGCGGGGATGCATGTAAGCAGTTGGGTTACGGAAAGGCAGGAGGCCCGGAGATCTCATTGGATCCCCGGGCCTCCTGCTTTTCGTACGATCGTTCGGACGTCCGAACGGGTTCGCTACAGTGTGACTATCGGACGTACTCGTAAAGACCCACGAGCCCCACAGCCAAACCGCCGATCGCGATCGCCGTTCCCGCGCTGTCGCCGATCAACAGACCGGCGACGAGTCCTGCCCCGCCGACTGCCATCAGTGCAACGCCCTCGCCCTGGTGCAAACCTGCCGCGGCGGCCGTGTTTACGGCGAGCGGAGCGTTCGCATCGGCCTTGACGTTGATGCCGGCGACGTCCGGCCGGACCATCGAAGGCGCGGTTGCCGGGGCCGACGCAACTACCGGGGCCGGCGACGCCGGCACGAGCGTGGCTGGTCCGGAAAAGCTCTGCGCGGTTAGCGCAGCGGGGGCAAGTGCGACGGCTACAGCTAGCGAAGCGAACAGATGTCTCATTGGGTTCCTCGTGTCATTGTGGTGTGGCGTCCAAGTTACGTGGCGACCAGCCTCTTCGCTGTCGCGCTGACGCGGATAGGCGTATCGCAATCGCCGCGCCGCGATCGCCAAAATAGATTTCCGGCAGTGATATCCTCAAAAAACTCGATCGGCTTCATCGCAGCCGCGTCTGCCGCCATTCTCGTCCTCGCTACCTCCATAGTCGGGGCGACGCCGATCCTGAACGCCGAGACAGGTCTTCCGGTCGCCGACGCGACCCTCATCCACTCGGCGGCCTACACGATGCTCGCGCCGATCTGCACGGTGCTGGACGCCCTGACCTTGCTGTCGTTGCAACAGCATGTGGCGGTGCTCGCGACCGCGGTCCTTTGCGTCATCATATGGAGAGTGTTGCGCGCGCGGTCAGTACGCACGTCAATTTTGCGTGAAGCCGGAGTTGCACTCGCGACGCTGGGGACCATCGTGATCGTTTACGGGACCGGAGCTGTGATTCCGCGCCCAATGGCGGCGATCATTATGCACGATCCCAATGATGTCGTGATCGACTTTCACAGTCACACCAATTCTTCCTGGGACGGAAGGTCCTGGTTCACGCCGGAGCGCAATCGCGCGTGGCACGCCGGCGCAGGGTTCGATGTCGCGTACATCACCGACCACAAGAGTCTTGCAGGCGCGCTTGCCGGAATGCGACGCAATCCTCCCCACGCTGGTGACGGAACCACGTTGCTCCCCGGCCTCGAAGCGCGCGACCAGTACGAGCATATACTCGCGATCGGAATCGACTCGACGTTCGCGATCGATCCAAAGGGCAACTGGCACGATCCGGAACGCGACACGGCCCTTGCCGTGACCGCCGCGGCACCGCTGCTCATTCTCACGATTCCCGGTAACATCGACATGATCCCGGAGAATGAGAAGCACGGGTTCGCCCGACTCTACGCTGTCGAGCTGAGCGACGCGGCCCCGAAGGGAGTCGGCGTAATACAGAAGCGGAGAGCGGCGATCATTCGATTCGCGGATACGCTGAACCTCGCCGTCGTTGCAGGATCTGACAATCACGGTTACGGCAGCACCGCCGCGGGCTGGAGCGTGATGCAGATTCCGGACTGGCGCGCGATGAACTCCGCACAACTCGATTCGGCGATTCAGCGCGGAATCAGGATCGAGCGGCGCCACGCGGTGCGCGTTTACGTACGAGACTCTCCGGACCCCGGCTCGTCCACTCTCGCAACCGTATTCACGGCACCGCTCGTTATCTGGCGCGTACTCGCCGATCTCGACTGGGCGGAGCGGATTTCCTGGCTCGGCTGGATCGTGCTTATCGCTTCGATTGCAACCATGCTGAGCTCGCGCGCGGCTCTCGATACGATTCCACCGGCAGCCCGCAGGAATCCCGAGAAGACCTGAACGGGATCTCTCGCTTCCAGGCGATCCATCTCACCGAGCGATGTCAGGATCTCGCGACGCATCTTGAGGGCGATTGGTGCGACAACCAGCAGCGCATTGAAGCGCGCATCGTAGCGAGCGCCGAGTCCTTCGATGAGCGCAGCAGTGCGCGCGAAGTACACCATGTCGGGCGGGAGAATCACGGGGAAGTCGTACAGCGTTTCGAGCACCTGATCCGCCAGCAGCTCACGCTCGACGAACTCGATCCGCTCCTGTGCGGTGGTGCGCTCGAACGCGACGCCGAGCAGGGTTTCCACGAGTCGCACGATGACGTGCCTGTCAACACCTTCCTGTACCAGGCCGAGTGCGTAGAACCCATCGACGACGCCTGACGCGTCCTTCTTGATCGCGGCGAAGACGGTGCGCACCAGCGCGAGGCGCGTCGATTGCGGAACGTCGACGACGAGTCCGAAGTCGAGCAGGACGATGCGTCCGTCGTCGCCCCACAGAAGATTTCCCGGGTGCGGATCCGCGTGAAAGAAGCCATCGACCAGCATCATCTGCACGTACAGCTCCATCACCGTGCGCACCAGATACTCGGTATCTACCTTGCCGCTCGCGATCAGCGGTGCAAGTGCGTCGATGCGCGTTCCGGCCATGTACTCGAGCACGAGGGCGCGTTGCCGCGTCATCTCGGCGAACACGATCGGCACGGCGACCTTGGGATTGAACGCGAAGTTGGTGCGAATGCGCTCGGCGTATTCGCCTTCCTTGCGGAAGTCCATCTCGTCACCGATTCTGCGCGCAAATTCCGCGAGTATGGCGCGCAGCCCGAGCACGTGAGGATTGGGGAAGAAGCGCTCCGCGCATCGAAGGATGAAGTCGGACGCCTTGACGTCGGACGCGACGGTTCGTTCGATGCGCGGACGCAACACCTTCACGACAACGTCGACGCCGAGATAGCGCGCCCGATGAACCTGGCCGAGCGATGCCGAGGCGAGCGGAACGCGATGCCAGTCGGTGAAGATATCGGTTACCGGACGCCCATAGCTTTCGAGAATTACCTGCTCTATCTGCTCGACCGGGACGGGCGGAACGCGGTCGGTTAGCGTACTGACAGCGCTCAGATAGGGCTCGGGCAGGAGATCCGCGCGACCGGCGAAGATCTGGCCGATCTTGACGAAGCTGGGCCCGAGTTTCGCAATCGTCGCGACGAGGCGTTCCGCGCGGCGCGCATGAAACGACTTGCTGCGCTTCGCCGGCAGGCCGATCACGATCCAGCGCCGCACATCGCGCCGGAACGAGAGGATGAATGGAAGCACGCGCGAGAGCACGTACAGCGTGCGCATATATTTCTATGGTTCAGGTAGCATCGGGAAGACGCATCCGCCTTCGGGACAAACTAGCGATGGGAACGGCCCAGCACACGCACGATCAGTACGATAGCGGCCACACGCATGGCCACGGCCACGGCCACGGCGACCATGAGCACTCCCACGGGGTCGTGGATCCGTCCATTGCCAGCTCGGAGCGTGGGTTGTGGGCGGTCAAGTGGTCCGGGATTCTCCTGCTGGCCATCAGCGTCGTGGAGCTCGCCGTAGTCGCGATGTCGCATAGTACCGCGTTGCTCGCCGACATGATCCACAATTTCGGCGACTTCGCGACCGTGGTCCCGCTCTGGGTCGCGTTCGCGCTGATGCGTCGAGAGCCGGGCCGGGGGTTCTCGTTCGGCTACGGACGTGTGGAGGACCTGGCCGGTGTGCTCGTGGTGGCGGTGCTGTTCATGAATGCGTTGTTCGCGGGTTACGAGACGATCTCCCGCATCGTGAATCCGCAACCCATCGGTCACCTGGCAATCGTGGCTATCGCGTCGATCGTGAGCTTCGTCGGTAATGAGAGCGTCGCGATAATTCGGATAAAGGTCGGCCGCGAGATCGCAAGCGCCGCACTCATTGCCGACGGCCATCACGCCCGCGCTGATGGCTGGACGGCGCTTGCCGTCCTCGCCGGTGCGACTGGCGTTTATCTAGGATTCCCGATCGCCGATCCAATTGCAGGCGTCGTGATCACCATCGCCATTTTTGGAATTGTGTGGACGAGTGCCAAGACGATCTTCACGCGCATACTCGACGGTGTCGATCCCGAGACGCTGGACCAGCTTCGCGCCGCGGCTCTGGAAGTGAGCGGAGTGAAGGACATCACCGATCTGCGTGCGCGATGGATGGGGCATCAGCTGTATGCGGAAGCGAGCGTCGTCGTTGCGTCATCGTTGAGCGTGGGCGAGGCACATACCATTGCCGCCGCGGTCGAGCATCAGCTCGTTCATCACGTGCCACATGTGAGTAACGCTCTGATTCACGTCTGTCCGGCAGGGAATGTGGGGGCGGAGTTTCACGCGGTCGATCCGGAATGTGGAGATTGCGACAAGACCGAGCAGCCTGATCTGGCAATCGCGACACACTCGGCCCCGGTTCCGCGGGCGTAACAGCCGTCACGGACTAATTACATACGCTGGCGCAATATCTCGCCGAGCACGCGCGTCGCATTTGTGATGATGGTTTCGTCGGATCCGCCGAAGCCGAGCAGCAATCCGGTCTGACACGCATCGGCTGCGTAGCAGGTCGACAGCGCGGCCCCTGAAAGTCCTCTCGCGATCATGCGTCGAACCACATCACGATCATCGACGCCGTCTTGCAGCAGGGTCGAAATGTGCAGGCCGGCGTCGGCGTTGTAGACCGTGAGACGATCGGCACAGTGCTCGGCGAGCCCTTCCAGTAGCGCGGCGCGCCGGCTCAGATACAGTGCGCGCATGCGACGAAGATGCCGGGCAAAGTGGCCCTCGCGTATGAAGTCCCTGAGCGCGAGTTGATAGAGCGTCGGCGAGAATATGTCGAGCGCCTCGCGCGCAGCGAGGAACTCCTCCCGGAGCGATGGCGGAGCCACGATGTAGCCAACACGAATCGAGGGGAACAGCACCTTGCTGAAGGTGCCTATGTAGATCACGCGGTCGTGTGCGTCCATTCCCTGCAGCGCACCCAATGGACGACTCACATACCGGAACTCGCTGTCATAATCGTCTTCGAGAATCCACGCGGAATGTTGCGTCGCCCACTCGATGAGCTCCAGGCGGCGCGTTGCAGTCATCGCCGTTCCCATGGGATACTGATGCGACGGCGTAACGTACGCCGCGCGCACTTTCGATCCAAGTGCGTTCAGCGAGTCTATCTGAATACCTTCATGATCGATCGGAACCGGCGCCATGACCGCTCCGCGTGTTGCGAGCGCGGAACGCGCACCGGGATATCCCGGCTCCTCCATCGCTACGATGTCGCCGCGACCGAGCAGCGCCGCCGCGCAGATGCACAACGCCGCTTGCGAGCCAGACACGATGAGCACCTGCTCGGCCTCGCATCGCACGGCGCGTGCGGTGCGCAGGTGCTCTGCTACCGCGGCTCTGAATGACGCTACGCCGGCGGGATCACCGTACGCCATTCGCGCCGGCGTGAGCGCTCTCGCATGACGAGCGACCAGCCGCGACCAGATAGTGTGCGGGAACTGATCGAGCGCGGGTAGACTGATCCGAAACGGACGAAACCCACCATCATCCCGGTAAGGTGGGAGCGGATCGGACAGATGCCGAGTCCGCGGGGTCCGCGATGGCGAGTGTTTCGTGGATCGCCCGGACTGTAGCGGAGATGCGGAGCGGAGCGCATCATCCGGCACCGAGACGCTTACGAAGGTTCCAGATCCGACGCGTCCCTCGAGATACCCTTCGTGCAGCAGTTGATCGTAGGCCGTGAGCACTGGCAGCCGCGACACGCCGATGTCCTTTGCGAGTGCGCGTGTGGAAGGCACGCGTTGCCCCGCGCGGAGCAGCCCTGCAAGGATGGCATTCCGAATCCCGTCGTAGATCTGCTGCTGGAGGGGAATCCCCAATTCCCGATCGATGGGCAGGAGCGACAGGATCTCCGGGCTCGCCGTAGTCTTCACGTCCGGATGGTCGCCAAAGTGGTCATGCCAAGAAGATAACAAATGGCGCTGGTGGGAAGGCCAGTGCCTGGCAATCATCCGTGAATGACGACCGCCCGTGAATTCGCAGCGCCGGCGATTGCTACTCTACACGACGGATCTCACGATTTCGACTTTCTGCACGGTCGATGGAATGTCCACCATCGGCGACTATCTCATCCGCTGTCCGGCTCGTGCGAGCGGTACGAGTTCAATGGAACCGCGGTGGAGCGGCCGCTGTGGGATGGTCAGGCGAACATCGAAGAGCTCGACGCGGAACTTCCTGAATGCAGGCTGCATGGGCTCGCGTTGCGTCTCTACTGCCCGTTGTCGCGTCGGTGGGCGATCCATTGGTCCACCGCCGAAAATGGGACGCTCGATCAGCCCATGATGATCGGTGATTTCAGGAACGGGTACGGCGAATTCTACAACCAGGAGACGTTCGAGGACCGCGGCATCTTCGTGCGCTTTCTCTGGACGAGCCTCACGCGAGAGAAGTGCCGGTGGGAGCAGGCATACTCCGCGGATGGCGGCATGACGTGGGAAACGAACTGGATCATGACCTTCACACGTATGGCGAGGCGACGACGATCGTTCAACCTGCCTCTGAGGCGGCAGTGACATGCCTGCCGGCACCGAGCACACCATGGCCGGTCGTGGAGTTGCGCCGATACACGCTCCGCCCCGGCAAGCGCGAGACGTTGATCGCGCTCTTCGACCGTGAGTTCCTGGAGACCCAGGAAGAGTGTGGAATGGATGTCATCGCGCAATTCCGCGACATCGATCATCCGGACGTTTTCACGTGGCTGCGTGGCTTCACCGACATGGACTCGCGCGAGACTGCGCTGGCGGCCTTCTACGATGGGGCGGCGTGGATCGCGCATCGCGATGCGGCGAACGCGACGATGATCGACTCCGACAACGTGCGCCTGCTCCGTCCGGCGACTCCCACATCGGGCTTCGAGCATGGGAAAGAGGGTCGAGCGGACATCTGCGCGACGCGCATTCCGACCGGACTCACCGTCGTCACCATCTATACGATTGCGCCGCATGCGAGCGCCGGCTTCGTGGACTTCTTCGAGCGAACGATTGCACCGGAGCTGACTGCAAGCGGCGCGCATCCGCGCGCAATGTTGGAAACAAAGCCGGCCGAAAATACATTCCCGCGACTGCCGGTGCGCGAGGGCGAACATGCATTCGTGTGGTTCGCGCAGTTCGACGATGTCGGTGCATACGACCGTCACTGTGCCAAGCTTTGCGCATCACGCGAATGGAGCGAACGGAAGCACGCGTTGCTGGAGGAGCGACTGTGCGCGCCGGTGGAGCGCTGGCGGCTGACTCGAACTGCGCGCTCTCTGCCTCTCTCATACTCGCGATGTGACCTTTCGGATCAGCTATCGCGTGGGCAGGGAGATCCGTGAGTAGACGAACGAACGTGCAGCGAAGTCTGCGGTGCTGTACTCTGCTTGCAGCGCTGCTGCCGTTGCGCCTGTCGGCTCAGGCCGGTTCCGACAGCCTACGGCAGTCCCTCAGTGATGCGTGGTGGACTGGGCCCGTTGCGGCAGCCGGCGCGGGAACGTTACCGCCAGGACACGTCCTGTTCGAGCCGTACTTCTATGATGTGCGCACCGCCCACACGAACAGCTTCGGTTCGAGCGCGTTTGTCGTGTACGGACTCGCGGATCGCATTGCGCTCGGATTCATTCCCGTCATCGGTTACAACAAGCAGAGCAGGAACTCGGGCGGTGGCAAGAGCAGCTCGCATGTCGGGTTGGGCGACGTCAGCCTACTCACGCAGTACCGGCTCACACAGTTTCATGAAGGCAGCTGGATCCCGACCATCTCCGCCCTGGTCGAGGAGACAGTTCCGACCGGCAAGTACGATCGACTGGGAGACCGGCCGAGCGATGGGTTGGGCCAGGGAGCGTACACGACGACGTTGTCGATCTACTCGCAGACGTATTTCTGGATGCCGAATGGCCGGATACTGCGTACGCGACTGGATCTGTCGCAGGCGTTCTCGAATGCTGCGACGGTGCGAGACGTGAGCGTGTACGGTACAGCGGATGGGTTTCGCGGACATGCGAAACCAGGAGGTTCGTTCTTCGCAGATGCATCGGCAGAGTACAGCCTGACGAGGAGATGGGTGTTGGCGCTGGACGTCAACTACGGACAGCGTGCCGGTACGAGCGTCAATGGATATGACGTTTTGAGTTCAGTCAGCGGACAGACCTCGCAAGGCATCACCATGAGCTCGGGGTGGAGTGACGCAATCGGGTTCATTCCGGCCGTGGAGTACAACTGGACTCCGAACCTGGGAGTGATCTTCGGAGTGCGCAGGATCTTGCCGGGCAGGAATTCGTCCGGGTCAGTAACGCCGGTGATGGCGATAAACTTCGTGCGCTAGATGTGTACGGTTGAGTCATCGTCACTTCACGGCCCGCACGGATAGAAATATCCCCTGACGGAATAAATCTGCGGCCACCGAGGTCTTTATGTAATCGCAACTCTCTACCAAAAGACCCATGGCCATCATAAATAATCATGCTCGAGACAATGTCGCGTTACCCGACTCTCGGGAGGAATTCGACCCAGTCAACGAGGAGCCTTCTTCGGACGGGGTGGACCGTCGTCACTTTCTCAGCTGTATGGCGTGGGCTGGAACAGGCATGTTGTGGACGTTGAGCGGCGGCATCCCGCGATCCTCGCTATTGGGCGCCGAGTCGCTGCTGAAGGCAAAATCGAAGGGCGATCTCTTCTTCATGCAGATCAGCGACAGCCACATTGGATTCGACAAGGCTGCCAATACCGACGTTACCGAGACGATGCGAGCCGCCATCGCGAAGATAAATGCATTGCCGGTTCAGCCCGCATTTCTGCTCCACACCGGTGACATCTCGCATCTGTCCAAGCCATCCGAATTTGATACCGCGGACCAGGTGTTGCTGGAGGCGCGCGCCGGCAAGACGTTCTTCATACCGGGTGAGCATGATGTGAGCGTGGACGGCGGCGCGAGTTATCTGGATCGCTACGGCAAGGGAACGCAGCGCGGACGAGTCGGTGGCGGATGGTACAGTTTCGATCACAGTGGCGTCCACTTCATGGGTCTCGTGAACGTCCTCGATCTCAAGGCTGGTGGACTTGGCTCACTTGGCTCTGAACAGCTGGAATGGATAGAAAAGGATGTGAAGCACCTATCCAGCAGCACACCGATCGTCGTCTTCGCGCACGTTCCGCTCTGGAGCGTGTATCCTGCGTGGGGCTGGGGCACGGACGACGGCGCTCGCGCACTTGGCTACCTCAAGCGCTTCGGATCCGTCACCGTGCTGAACGGGCACATCCACCAGACCATGCAAAAGGTAGAGGGAAACGTGTCGTTCCACACGGCACTTTCCACCGCGTTTCCGCAGCCGCGTCCCGGCACCGCACCGGCGCCGGGACCAATGACAGTTCCCGCAGGTCAGCTCCGCGACGTGCTGGGTGTGCGCGAGGTTCGTTACATTCCCGCACACCGGCATCTGGCACTGGTCGATGATACGCTCTCCGGAAATTCTCCTGATGCAGCGTTTGCGGCGGGAGAGGCCAATGCGCGTGCACATGCGGCACAGACGGTTGCCGCCGCGTCAGCCGCACCGCCTCGCTCGAACGAGATCGGCATCGACAATTTCGCCTTTGCGCCCAGGGTTCTGACCGTTCCGGTCGGCGCGAGCGTGACATGGCGGAACAAGGACGACGTGCCCCACAAGATCCAGAGCGCCGACAAGCGTTTCGATCCGTCGCCGCTTCTCGATACGAAGGCAACGTACACCGCTCGATTCACCAAGCCGGGAGAGTATCGCTATTTTTGTTCGCTACATCCTGTGATGCAGGGTACGATTATCGTTCAATGACCGCGTCGTATCCATGATGAGACGCAGCGCCAACGTAGAACCAGCGATAGCAACTGATGCCACGACGCGCGCTCCTGACCACGCACAGGAGCACGGGTTCGAACGCGTCGTGCTGCCGCACCTCTCTGCCGGATTCACACTGGCGCGATATCTCACCGGGAACGCCCAGGATGCGGAGGATGCAGTGCAGGACGCTATCGTTCGCGCAATGAGATACTTCCACACGTTGCGAGGCGACGATGCTCGGCCGTGGTTCCTCACTATCGTGAGACGGGTGTGTCTCACGAGCTACAGTGTCGACTATCAGGCAAGAGAGAACAGTCTTTCTGTGGACGAGCCGGCGCTTCAGCTGATCGACAGCGACGAGACACCCGACACGGCACTGCAGCGCTCGCTCGTCCGCGATCGTGTCCGCGAGGCTGTCGATCAGCTTCCACCTCCGCTGCGCGAGGCCATAGTGCTGCGAGAGCTTCAGGACTGTGCGTACGGCGAGATCGCGACGATCACCGACGTTCCAATCGGCACCGTCATGTCGCGCCTGTCGCGCGCGCGCGAGCGACTGGCTGCATTGCTGCATGGCGTCGTGGACATGGGAGATGTTGCATGAGCGATGAAATGACTGATCGTCCCGATCTGAACACTGCGTTGCGCGACGCGCTCCCCACCTACGAAGCACCAGCCGCGCTTTCAGCGTGGGCAACCGAGCAGGCGCGCCGATTCGACATGGAATCGCGCGGTGAATCTGCTCGGGCGCCCGAGCGGAATCGTGCCAGGACGTTGTCGGTTGCGCGCTGGCAGATGGCTGCGGCCCTCCTCTGTGCCGCTGCACTCGGCTGGGCTGGAGCAACTCTGCGTACCGTCACGCACGGAATATCTGCATCGGATCAGACCGCCAGCGCGCTGGTCGACACGCACATCCGATCGCTCCTGCCCGGACATCTCATCGACGTCCAATCCAGCGACCGGCATACCGTGAAGCCGTGGTTCGCTGGCCGCATAGACATCTCACCACCGGTCATGGACCTGGCATCGAAAGGCTTTCCGTTGATCGGAGGCCGGCTCGACTACGTCCAGGGACATTCGGCGGCAGCGATCGTCTACGGTCGGCGGCTTCATATGATAAATCTGTTCGTCTGGCGCTCCCCTCCTGGCGAGCAGGCTGTAGCGTCGACAGTAAGGGATGGATACGCAATACTTCACTGGACTACCGGGGACCTCAGCTACTGGGCTGTATCCGATGCAGCTCCTGCCGATCTCGATGCGTTTCGGGCGGCGTATTTGGAGGAAGCGTCGCCGCCAGCATCACGCTGACTGATGCCAGCCACAAAAAGGGATCTGACGGGACGCGAAAAGCAGCTCACACATCTTTCAGCTGTTGGCAAAGCGCCACCTCTACTCGGCAGATCGCTGCTCCTTGTCTTCGTCATCATGTTTGGTGCGACGGCGAGTTTCTATCTATTGCTATCGGTTGTTCCGTTGTACGCGACAGCCGCAGGAGCAGGCGGGATCGGCGCGGGATTCGCAACCGGAGCACTCATGTGCTCTACAATCGCAGCTGAGTTGGCCACACCGTACATGATGGGAAAGTTCGGGTATCGTATTGTGTTGGCTGCTGGCCTCGTGTTCATCGGGTTGCCATCGCTGTTGTTGATCCCCTTCTCCAGCATCGCAGCAATTCTGGCGATCTCTCTCGTTCGCGGAATCGGGCTCGGTATAACCGTGGTGATAGGCAGCTCTCTCGTTGTGTGGTTCGTCCCCGAAGAGCGGCACAGTGAGGCACTGGGACTTTACGGTGTAGTTGTTGGTATACCAGCAGTAGTGGGCCTCCCCCTCGGCGTTTGGCTTGCCGTTCATTTCGGATATGCACCAGTGTTCGTGGCCGCCGCAGCGGTTGCAACTGTCGCGATACCGGCAGTATTGGGACTGCCTCGCCGCGAATCTGATCTGACTGAGCCGATCGACTTTCTTCACGCACTTCGAGCACCGGAATTGAACAGGCCAGCGATCATATTTGCGGCCACAGCCATGGCTGCAGGCGTCGTCGTGACATTTCTTCCGCTGGTGGTAACTCA
Source organism: Gemmatimonadota bacterium (assembly GCA_040388625.1). Lineage (NCBI taxonomy): Bacteria > Pseudomonadati > Gemmatimonadota > Gemmatimonadota bacterium. The sequence continues at coordinate 387,095 of JAZKBK010000006.1, forward strand.
GGCGGACGGAAACGTCGCTGCCGCCGGTCTTCTCGTGCAGGCTGTGTCGATGACGTTGATGCGCGGATGGGCCGGCCGTTACGGCGCGCGGCGCAACACGACATTGCTCACGGCGGCTGTGCTCATGACCGCGGCAGGGATCCTTGCAGTGGCTGCAAGTAGAAACGCAGCCGTCGTACTAACGGCGATGGCAGTATTCGGCGGTGGTTTCGGCATTGCGCAGAACGCGAGCCTCGCACTCATGTTCGAGCGAGTCTCCAAATCCCGCTACGACGCTGTCAGTGCGTTGTGGAACGCCGCGTACGACGCGGGACTAGGTGTCGGAGGCGTCGGGTTCGGCTTGCTTGCCGCTCGCAGTGGATACGGAATGGCGCTTGCGCTCACGGCTGCGCTGGTAGTTGTCGCGCTCATACCAGCACGACGCCTGGCGGCCAGCTAGAAAACCAGCGCGCCACCCTTGAACGCAGTCCACGGATCCAGCTTCAGCGAATCCGGCTCGGTGCCTTCGACCCAATACTCGGTATAGCGCCGATTCGGCGGCGTGAGCGCGTTCGCCATCTGCCCTGTCGCGCGATCGAGCTCCGCGCTGATCACGCCGATCGGCGGCATCCAGTCGGTCTCGCGAGCCCCGCGTGCACTGAGATAGGCCGAGACCATGCGGCCCCACACGGGGGCCGCAATCGCGCCACCCGCGGACGCGCTGCCCATCGGCGTTGGTCGATCGAAGCCCATCCACACACCGGCGACGATTCCTGGCGCGACACCGATGAACCACGCGTCGGTGTTGTCGTTGGTGGTTCCCGTCTTCCCCGCGACCGGTATGCTGTAGGGCACGTACTTGCGCACCGCGGTCGCGGTTCCGCGATCCACCACGTCACGCATCATGTCGCGCGTGACGAACGTTACGCGGGGATCGAGCGCCGGCTGCAGTGCGTGAACCGGCTGCGACATCACCACCTTGCCGCTTGGATCTTCCACCCTGTAAATGAACCTCGGCGTGACCGGCGTTCCGAGATTCGCGAACGTCGTGTACGCGCTTACGAGATTCAGCGCCTGCACCGCCGACGCACCGATCGCGCTTGCCGGAACCGGGGCGATCGGCGACGTGATGCCCATTCGCCGCGCGGTCGCAATGACGGAATCCATACCGAGCTTCTGGCCCAGCTCGACGGCAACGATGTTGCGCGACTTCGCGAGCGCTTCGCGCATCGTGATCATGCCGAGGTAACGGTGATCGTCATCGTCGGGACGGTAGTAGCGACCGTTGGGAAGAAGAATCGCGATTGCAGTATCCGCGAGCATCGTCGTCGGTGCGAGACTGTCTGCCACTGCTGTAGCGTAGACAATCGGCTTGAACGAAGAGCCCGGCTGCCGCATCCCGTCGATGGCGCGGTCGTAGGAGCTGCGTGCGTAGTCCCGCCCGCCGACCAGCGCGCGCACGTCTCCGGTGTTCGGATCCAGAGCCACAACCGCTCCCTGCAGGTAATCCTTCCCGGACGCGATCGTCGGGTGCCTGTATCCCGGCCGTGCCTCTATTGCATCTGCTTCGGCGCGCAGTGCGTCGGTCGCAGCCGTCTGCATCAGGGGATCGATGCTCGTATAGATGCGATATCCACCGGACATAACCGGAATCCCCGCGCGGGTTGCCTGGATGCGCACCACATCGATGAAGTACTGTGCGGGCGCCGGCATTCCCCAGTTGGGAGCCGTGACGAGCGGAGTGGCGCGTGCACTGTTGAACTCCGATTGCGTTATGTAGTGCTGCTGCTGCATCAGCACGAGAACCGTATTGCGTCGCTCGACCGTGCGCGCCGGATGCAGCACCGGATCGTATATCCCCGGTCCCTTGGGCATCGCGGCGAGTGTCGCAGCTTCGGGAAGTGTCAGCTTGCTCGCCGATTTCCCGAAGTAGTGCTGCGCGGCGCTCTCGATTCCGTAGTAGCCGTGCCCGAACGATATGACGTTGAGATAGGCTTCGAGGATCTGTTCCTTGTTGTAGTGCTTCTCCATCTCGCGCGCAGCCTGCTGCTCGCGCCGCTTGCGTTCCAGACGCGCGAGCGCCGACTGATCGCTGTCATTCCGGTTGATGATGTCCGGATGCATGTTGCCGACCAGCTGCTGCGTGATGGTGCTCGCGCCGCGCCGGTCGCCCATGATGTCGTCCTTTATCGCGCCGGCGATGCCGATGAGATCGACGCCGTTGTGTTGATAGAAGCGCTGATCCTCGACCGCCACGAACGCCTGACCGACGTACTTCGGGAGTGTGCGGATCGAGATGCTGGTGCGCAGTTCTCTGCCGATCTCGCCGACGAGCGTTCCGTCATTGGCGAAGACGAGCGACGCCTGCGGCAGCGGGTCGATCCGCCACGGGTCGCCTGAACTGCTCTGGGCGCCCGCGCTCAGCACGGGCGTCGCAAGGAGCAGGAACGCGCTGGTCAGGGCGATCCGCCGTGCGGCAAGGAGCATGCTTTCGAAGATAACCCCGCGTTGGTACACTTTGCGCCTATGTCCTTGCAGGACGGTGTGTTAGCTTCACACCCATGGGTTCCAATACAAATCCCCCGGAGTCGGTAGCAAGTGCCCTCGTGGCGATCCGTCGCCTCGTCCGGACGCTTCGAACGACTGCCGTTTCGGTCGAGCGGGAAACCGGTCTGAGTACCGCTCAAACGTTCGTTCTGCAACTGTTGCTCGAAGCGCCTGCGGAGTCGATGAACGACCTCGCGGCGCGAACGTCCACAGACCAGAGCTCCGTGTCGGTGGTGGTCAGCCGGCTCGAGGCCAAGGGGCTCGTTTCCCGTCTCAACTCGGCCACTGACGCGCGGCGCACCCAGGTCGTCATAACGGCCGAAGGGACCGCACTCATGCACCGCAAGCCGCCCACGGTGCAGGAGCGACTCACCCGCGCACTCTCGGCCATGCCTGCCGGCTCGCTCGGCCAGCTATCCAGTGAATTGAACAGCCTCGTCTCCCTGATGGGCGCCGATGAAGAACCCGCCACCCTGATCTTCGAAGATGACGCAGCCGGCAGCAGTTGAATCACAGCATACCCCACCCTTCTACGACGTTGAACAACGCCGAACGCTGGTCATTTCCGGGCTTGCGATAATCGTTGGCGTGGGCGCTGTGGGAATCGCAAGACTCCTCATCGCCGCGATCGCGCTCGTCACCAACATCTCCTTCTTCGGCAGATTCACAGCACATAGCGTCTCACCGGCCGACAACCACCTCGGCATCTGGGTGATGATCGTCCCGGTGATCGGCGGAGTCATCGTCGGATTGATGGCGCGCTATGGGTCAGGAGCGATTCGCGGCCACGGCATTCCGGAGGCGATGGAGCAGATACTCACCAACGAGAGCAAGATCTCGCCGAAGATCACCGTCTTGAAGCCGTTGTCGGCTGCTATCGCAATCGGCAGCGGCGGACCGTTCGGCGCGGAAGGCCCGATCATCGCAACCGGCGGCGCGCTGGGATCGCTCGTCGGTCAGGTACTCCACACCACTCCCGACGAGCGGAAGACCCTGCTCGCCGCAGGTGCGGCTGCAGGAATGGCGGCGATCTTCGGCACGCCGGTAGCGGCTGTCCTTCTTGCAATCGAGCTGCTGCTGTTCGAATACCGCCCGCGCTCGCTCGTCCCGGTCGCTCTCGCATCCGCGACCGCGACGGGAATCCGCATGGTATTCGAGGGCTCCGCCGGAGTCTTCGCGATGCCACAGTTGACGCAGCCGAGTGGCGAGGCGTTGACGGCATATATGGTGTTGGGCGCAATCGTTGGCGTCGCCGCCGTCGGAGTGACCAAGTCGCTGTATTACATCGAGGAAGGTTTCGAGAAGCTTCCGATCCACTGGATGTGGTTCCCTGCCCTTGGCGCCGTCGTGGTTGGTATCATCGGATACTTCGAGCCGCGCACACTGGGCGTCGGGTACGACAACATCTCGAACATTCTCGCCGGCAACTTCACCAATGCCGTGCTCATCGCCCTGGTCGTACTCAAGTTCGTCTCGTGGTCGATTGCACTCGGCAGCGGCACCTCGGGCGGAACGCTCGCACCGTTGTTCACCATCGGCGGTGGACTCGGCGCGCTGCTCGGGATATTGTGCGTGCACTGGTTTCCGGGTCTGGGCGTCGACCCGCGCATCGCCGCACTTGTTGGAATGGCGGCGATCTTTGCCGGCGCGTCGCGCGCGTTGCTCACTTCCGTCGTGTTCGCCTTCGAGACGACCCGACAACCGATCGGCCTCCTGCCATTGCTGGGCGGCTGCAGCGCGGCGTTCATCATATCATCTCTCATGATGCGCTACACCATCATGACGGAGAAGCTGGCGCGACGCGGCACCCACGTACCCACCGAGTACATCGCTGCGGACCCAACCGAGATCGCGCGGCGCGACGCAGAAGCGGTGCGCCATCGACACTTCGATCTGCCGACGGACTTTGGCGCAGCGCGGCGTGAGGCCAGGGAGTCGCGCAAGACGGAGATTCTCTAGCGCGGATGTTTTATCTTTCTCGCCTGATACCTTAGATCGGAGATTCAGGCAGCGATGACAGACGCGACGCGGTACGTCGAACAGATTCCCATGCATGTCGGGCCCGTAACCCTCGAAGGGCAACGGGCCCGTCTCATTCCAATGACCCGCGATCACGTGGATGCGCTGTTCAGAGCCGCGGATTTCCCTGCGATCTGGGAACACACGGGGACACGTCCGATAAAGACGGTCGATGACATGCGACGCTACGTCGATGTCGCACTCGCTGAAGCGGCGGCGGGAACTGCCGTTCCATTCGTCACGACCGACCCGGTAACCGGCGAGATCATCGGCTCCACGCGATTCGCGAACATGAGTCTCGCCGATCACCGCGTCGAGATCGGATGGACGTGGATGCGCCCCGACCGTCAGCGTACGGGAGTGAATGGCGAGGCGAAGGCGATGATGTTGCGCCAGGCCTTCGATGTGTGGGGCGCGCTACGCGTGGAGATCAAGACCGATGTGCGCAACACGAGATCGCGCGCGGCAATCGAGCGGATAGGAGGCCTGTACGAAGGCACCTTCCGGCAGCACATGGTCGTGCGCGACGGCCGCGTGCGTGATACGGTCTACTACAGCATCATGGATTACGATTGGCGAGACCCGAACCACCGCGCGTACAAGAACGCCGTCTCGTATGGCATCACGCCAAATCCGGAGCCACTGGTTTGAGCAACTCATACGCGTATCACACCCTCGACGTCTTCACCGATACGATATTCGGCGGCAACCCGCTCGCGGTACTGACCGATGCACGCGGACTGAATACGGAGCAGATGCAACAGATCTGCAGAGAGTTCAATCTCTCGGAGACCGTATTCGTACTTCCACCCGAAGACCCGTCGCACACGCGACGCGTTCGCATCTTCACGCCAGGCCGGGAGCTGCCGTTCGCGGGGCATCCAACCGTCGGCACTGCGTTTCTTCTCGCTGCGACAGGAATGATACCACTGACCGAAGGCGCGACGCACATCGTGCTGGGCGAAGGCGTGGGGCCTGTTCCGGTGACGATACGTGTCGAGGCCGGAAAGCCGGTTTCCGCGGAGCTCACAACCGCGCAAGCGCCGGAGTTCAGAGGTGACGCGCCAACGGCACGCGACATCGCCGCTCTCCTATCACTGGACGTATCGGATGTGTCGACTACACCACTGACGGCTGAAGCGGTATCGTGCGGGGTTCCATTCCTCATTGCGCCGCTCGCGAGTCGCGACGCCGTCAGTCGCGCAAGGCTCGACCGCGCGACGTGGGAGCGAGTGCTGGCGAATGGATGGACGAAGGAAGTGTATCTCTTCGACGCGCGTGCAGTGTCAACGGGTGGTGCGATCCGCGCGCGGATGTTCGCACCGAGCCTGGGGATTGGCGAGGACCCGGCGACTGGCTCTGCAGCTGCGTGTCTCGCAGCGTATCTCGCGAAACATGCAGCAGACGGCGCAGCGCTGAGCTGGACCGTCGAGCAGGGCTTCGAGATGGGGCGACCGAGCATTCTGTCGCTGTCGGCCGAGAAGAGTGCCGGGAAGATCGGAGCGGTCAAGGTCGCGGGAAAGTCGGTGTTGGTGAGCCAGGGCACACTGCGGGTGCGGTAGACCGACGTCCGACGCGGCGCCGAATTGGTAGTCCCGCGCCAGGGCTCGATATATCCGCCGCACCTACCGTCGCCTTCCGACCAGTGTGAAGTTTCTACCATGGCCGACGTTGTGAACCTCACCATCGCGCAATTCCAACCGAAGAAAGGCGATTACTCAGGCAATCTCAAGCGATTCGAACAACTGTTCGAGTCGTTCATGAGCGCCGATCCACGCCCTGACGTCATCGCGTTCTCCGAAACCGTGCTCTCTGGCTATTTCGTCGAAGGCGGTGTTCGCGACGTTGCGTTGCCGGCCTCGACTTTTGCGACCGACGTCAACCGTGCCTTTCGCGCGCGCTGCACCGGACAGGTCGATGTGGTTGCAGGATTCTACGAGCTGCACGAAAACACGTATTTCAACAGCGCGATTTACGTCACACTCGGCGGTGACGAACCGGTGATTGCGCACGTGCACCGCAAGGTCTTTCTCCCCACGTACGGTCTCTTCGACGAAGAAAGATTCGTCGAACATGGACTCGGGGTTCGCGCGTTCGACACGCGCTGGGGACGCGCCGCTATTCTCATCTGCGAGGATGCATGGCACGCGCTCACGGCTACAGCGGCAGCGCTCGACGGCGCGCAGATCATCTTCGTTCCATCTGCATCTCCCGCGCGTGGTGCGTGGCCACAACCGGACGAGGAGATACGCGGCCCCGCGAGCATGCATCGATGGGAGCGTCTCGCGCGCGATCGCGCGGAGGAGCATGGCGTCTTCGTAGCTCTGATTCAGCTCACGGGCAACGAAGGCGGGAAGGCATTTCCCGGCGGCTCGGTGATCGCGGGGCCGCACGGCGACATTCGCGCGCGTGCGCCGCTGTGGGACGAGGCTTCGATATCGGTTTCACTCGACCTTGGCGACATTACCCGCGCGCGCGCATCCTCACCGTTGCTCGCGGACCTCAGAACGATGTTGCCGCACATGCTGCGCTCACTCGGACGCGCCGGCGAGCGCGAGTAGGCTGTCGTGAAACGCGTCGCACCGATTGTCACGGGCACAACGCCACCGCCGCTGGCGCTCGATTGCGAGCTCACAACCGAATGGCTGGTTGCTTTTCTGCGCGCAGAGTTCAAGCGGCGCGGTTTCAAGAAGGCCGTAGTCGGCATGTCGGGGGGAGTCGACTCTGCCGTCACCGGATTTCTCTCCGCGCGCGCGCTTGGCGCTGAGAATACGATTGCAGTCAGGATGCCGTATCGCACGAGCAACCCACAATCACTGGAACATGCCAGGCTCGTAACAGAGGCGCTCGGCACGGTGGAGCGCACGATCGAGATCTCCGCCGCGGTGGACGGATATCTCGAAAACGAGCCTGACGCTGATGCGTCCCGGCGCGGCAATGTCATGGCGCGGATGCGAATGATCGTGTTGTTCGACCTCTCCGCGAAATATCATGCACTGCCTGTCGGAACGGGCAACAAGACCGAGCGGCTCTTTGGCTATTTCACCTGGCATGCAGACGACTCGCCGCCGATCAACCCGTTGGGCGATCTCTTCAAGACCCAGGTGTGGGAACTTGCCAGATTCCTTGGCGTTCCCGATGCGATCATCAACAAGCCCGCGACAGCGGACCTGATTCAGGGTCAGACGGACGAGAGCGATTTCGGCATCTCGTACGCGAACGCCGATGCGATTCTCAACTGGTTGCTGACGGGCTACACACCCCAAGAGATAGTCGCGCACGGCTTCGCTGCAGCCGACGTGGAGATCGTGCGCAAGCGCCTCGGATCGACTCACTGGAAGCGCAAGCTTCCGACAGTCGCCATGCTGAGCCCGACGGCGATTGGCGAATCGTACCTGCGGCCGGTGGACTACTAGGGGGAGACGGCACGAGCCGCGGCACGACCTGTCTCTTACTTCGCCGCCAGCGACTCCGACGCGACGCGGGCGCATTCCGCCAGTACGGCAGCACCGATGAACAGTGCATCCTCGGATGCATAGTATGACGGCGAATGCGCGGCGATCACGCGACCGCCTTTCTCGCGTGCACCGATTCGCATGAAGCAGCCGGGAATCTTCTGGATGTACTCGGCGAAATCCTCGCCGCCCATGTTGGTGGTGCCAAGCGGCACGAGCGCGTCGGCGCCGAGCACGTGAGTGACTGCCTCGCGCGCCCAGTTGGCGCCGATCGCGGGATTCACGATTGGCGGAGTGCCACCCTTGAGCACGACAGCGGCGCTGAGTCCATACGTTGCGGCGATTGCCTGTGCCATGCGCTGCACTTCACCGGTGAGCAGCGCGCGCGTCTCAGCGGTCGTGGCGCGAATGGTGCCGCTCAGCTCCACGCTATCCGGGATGATGTTCGGTGCGCTTCCGCCCCTGATCGTGCCCACCGTCACCACGCCCGGTTTCGCGGGATCGAGCTGTCGCGAGACGATCGTCTGCAACGCGCCTATCAACGCACCTGCTCCGACGATCGGATCGCGCGACTCGTGCGGCCGTGCACCGTGCGATCCGGCTCCGGTGAGTGTTATGCGAAACGTATCTGTGGATGCGGCGAGTGCGCCTTCCTGCGCGACGATCTGCCCTACCTCGAATCTGCGATCGACGTGGCCTCCGAATATCGCGCGCACGGAGTCGAGGGCGCCGGTTGCGAGGATCGCGCGCGCGCCTTCACCGACTTCTTCAGCAGGCTGAAAGACGACGAGTACGTCCCCCCGTGCCGGAGATTCGAGCAACAGACGCGTCGCCGCAACCGCCCAGCTCGCATGCACGTCGTGACCACACGCGTGCATCACGCCGTCGTTCGCCGACGCAAATGGCAATCCGGTATCTTCGTGGATGGGTAGCGCATCGATGTCTCCGCGCAGCGCGACTATCGGCGCCGCGTGGTCCCGACCCGGTACGCGTGCAATGAGCCCGGTATTGGCGACACGTTTGATGTCGGTGACGCCGAACCCTTCGAGCGTCGACGCGAGGAGATCCGACGTTCGCTTTTCCTGCCACGACAGCTCAGGATTGCGATGCAGATCGCGTCGCAGCGCCGAGAGCTGAAGGGCAAGATCGTCCGGAAACAGAGCCCGCACGGACTCGGGGACGCGCGGGCCGGAGCCGTCGCTTGCTGATTTTGTCGACATTTCGGTTTCTCTTTGTGTTACTACGCGCTGAGCGTGGTGGAGCGGACCGTGAGATCATCGATACGATCCTCGTCGACCGCGACGCCGATGCCTGCACGAGTCAGCGGGACTTGCATCATGCCGTCGGGGCTCATAGTCCATTCCGGCTTGATGATGTCGCGCTCCCAGTAGCGCGCGCTCGGGCTCAGGTCGCCGGGAATCGTGAAGTTCGGGAGCGATGCGAGCGCGACGTTGTAGGAGCGACCGATTCCACTCTCGAGCATGCCGCCACACCAGACCGGTATTCCATGTCTGGCGGCCAGATCGTGAATTGCGCGAGCCTGCTGGAATCCGCCAACGCGGCCGGGTTTGATGTTGATGATGCGGCCGCTCTTGAGCGTGATCATATCCTCGGCGCGGTCGACGCTGGTTATCGACTCATCCAGGCAGATCGGCGTCGTGAGCATGTGCTGCAGCTCGGCGTGCCGCACGATGTCGTCATGTGCAAGCGGCTGCTCTATCATAACGAGGTGAAGCGGGTCGAGCAGCTTGAGATGCGCGGCGTCCTTGAGCGTATAGGCGTTGTTCGCGTCCGCCATCAATGGTGCATCGGGATACGCGTTGCGTACCGCGCGAATGAAGTCCAGGTCGTGACCCGGCTCGATCTTGAGCTTTATCTTGCGGTAACCGTCAGCCAGCGCACGTCCGACGCGTGCAACCAGCGCATCGGGTGATTCCTGGATACCTATCGATATTCCGGTCGGGATCTCGGTGCGCGTGCCGCCGAGCAGTCGCGCGAGCGGCATGCCATCCCGCTCTGCGACGAGCGCCCATGAGGCCATCTCGATCGCGGCCTTCGCCATGTTGTGGCCACGGAAATTGAGCTCCAGCGCCGGGTGAAGGTGCGCAGCCTGCTCGAACTCCGTTCCAAACACGCGCGGCGCAACGTATTCGGTGATTACGAGCCACGCCTCGTCTATCGTTTCCGAGGCGTAGTTCGGACGCTCGCCCGCGACGCATTCGCTCCACACCGTGACGCCGTCCGCATCGCGCACCTTGAGAAGCATGATTCGCCTCTCCGTGCACAATCCGGACGAGATACGAAATGGCTCCTTGAGCGGAAGCCGGATTTCGTGAAGCTTGATCTCCTGAATTCGAATCATCGGTTGGGTCCGTTGGTGCGGGTCATCGTGCCAGTAAATAGGTGCCCGGTTTGGCGTCATCGCCGCGCAGGAAGCCGAGAACGGAATATCCGCGGCCGAGATATGTCGTGAGGGCGGTGCGAGTCGTCTCGCGCCACCGGGTAGCGCGCTTTGCATCTACGTCAAGTATTGCAAAGATATCGTTCGGTATCGCGACCCGCACACGCGCATCATCCGGAAGCGGGTCCGGAAGCACTTCCTCGATAATGGGCGTGCTCGACCACTCTACCGTGTTCAGGTTGTCCCCTCGCGGCGCGGTATCGTCGAGCTGCCACGCAACGATGAAGCGGTCGGTACCGAGCGCGCTGTGCAGCACGCTGCCCGTATCCTCACCATAGAAATTCGTGCGATACTCCACCGCGCGCGCACCGAGCTGCATCAGGTTGAGATATGCGTTGCGCGCCACGAGAGGGTCATACGTCCAGTACATCTTGCGCACGCCGATCTCGAGCAGGAGATCGCGCTGATATGTCTTGAGCCTCTTCCCGAGACCCATGTCGCGCGCGCCGACACGTACCGCCAGCATGTCGGACCAGTGGGCAAGCTCGCCGTCTCGAACGCCCGTAATACCGAAAACGAAGCCGAGCATGGAGCCATCGGGGGCGAACGCCGCTGCGGTAACGCCACCCACTTCCTGGGCGATGCGTAGAATGATGCTCGGCACCACCTCGGCGAACTGACTGCCCCACGTTTCACGCTCGATGACGACGCACTCATCGTATTCGGGCAGCGTAGCGACACGGCGGATGGTGATGGATTCGGCGCTTTCGCGCGAGCCCACGGTGAAAGTCGGCTTGGAGGACATCTTCGCCTTCAAATCTAGCTGACAGGACCGGGTGTGCTCAGACGAGTGGCTCGGCCCTGGGGATGATGCCGTAGGAACGTGCGTTCTTGTAGGCACGGTGACCGGGATCCCGCCAGTCGGTGTCTATGACGCTGTAATACGCTGTGTTGCGTACGCGGCCGTCGACGATCATGTGCTGGCGCAGCGTGCCCTCGTAGGTGCCACCGATCCGCTCGATCGCGGCTCTCGATCTGGTGTTGCGTACGTCGGTCCTGATCTCGACCCGCAGCGCGCCCCAGACGTCGAACGCCTGCTGAAGCATCAACGCCTTTGCCTCGCCGTTGACGCCGGTGTGCTGACGGTCGGGCCGCAGCCACGTCCAACCAACCGCGAGGCGTCTGTCGTTGGGGCTGATGTCGGCAAAACGCGTGGAGCCGAGCACTTCGCCGGTAACGCGATCCGTCGTTACGAAGGGAATCGTCTCACCGGCCGCCTGCTCGGCCAGTGCGGTTTCTATATATGTCCTGATGTCGGCGATCGTCTGCATCGGCTGAGTCGTGGTGTGCTCCCATATCTCAGGGAAGTCAGCCGCCTTGAACAATGCTTCAACGTGATCCAGCGTCATTGGTATCAGCCGGACACGACTTCCTTCCAGCGTTACCGGGCCGACGCGCATGGGGAACTGCTCGACGTACCGCACGTGCTCTGTCATCTACTGCCCACTCTCCAGTGTCTTGAAATGATCTTCCCACACTAACTGCTGCGTCGCATCGTCGGGCCGGCGTCGCGCCAACCAGGCCCGCTGCGCTACCGCTTTTCCCCAGGGCGGTAACGTTGGATGGTGTGCGTCTCCACATCCTTCTCCTGCCAGTATACGCGCTTGAGCTCACCGCGAGCAAACATCTCCGCCTGGTCGCTGTGGAAAGGTGAATCCTCCCGTGAGCTCTCTCCGTAAGCGAGTACGGAGTAAGCCTGTGGCTCGTTGTCGAACTCCACCGCGAGAATCCAGCCGTCGCCACCGTTTGCTTCGCGCTTGCCGTCCGGGTCGTCCTTGTACCACAGAACGCGGAAGCATCCGATGTCACCATTGCAGCCACCAACCGGAACATCGACCTTTCCGATTCGCACGCGATGCACGTCGCCCCATGCAACGTCCGGAGATCCGAAGCGTCGCGTTGTCTCCTCTACAGCCCACTTGAACGCGTCGACGGAGCGATCGGGAAAGCGAATCCCGCTTGGCGTCGACGCGGGCTGCTTCTCGGTCCACTGCACGGCATACATCGTGTCGGGCCGAGTGTGATCGACGTACTTGCGCCACCACATCTCGAACAGCACTCCGCCGCGACTCGCAGGCGCGACCGTCTTGTCCCATCTGGCGATCATGTCGATCGCCTTTGCAACATCCGGTGACGGATTGGACGCGCGGACTTCCCTGACCAGATCATCACGAACGCGATCTGCGAGCAGCATCCTGTACGAATGCTTGAGCGCAAGTACATCCTGAAGGTTCAACTTGCGATCGTTGTCGATCAGGCTGAGCGCAAGCTGTTGACGCAGACCGAGCCGCGGTTCGGGAAAGTACGCTGGGTATTTCGAACGGTCCAGCGGTTGCCGGAGGTTTGTGAAGTACGGCGGGTCATTCGAATTCTCTACGTAACCACCCTTCGGGTTGAGCAACTGCGGCAGCGAGTCGAACGGTATGAAACTGGTCCACGCTTCCGACGTACGAGTGATCGGTACCGCGGCAGTATCACCACCACTGGGCAGCGGGAGCTTCGGTATCGAAGCGTTCCACACGTAGAGAATGTTGCCGGCACGATCCGCGTAGGTGAAGTTGGAAGTGATGCGCGCCCTCATGCGCATCGCGTCCTTCCACTCGGCGAGCGAGTGCGCGCGCATCATGCGCAGGAACTGCTCGCCACCGCGAACATCACCATCGCCAGCTGCCTTGAGTACGTAGATCTTGCCGTTGCCGCGATAGATGACCGGACCTAGCGTGGTGCGAAACGATTCGCGCGTCTCGCTCGAGAGGCCGTTACCATTGCGGAACTCCACGGTCGTCAGTTGGCGTTGCAACGGAATCGACGCGCCATCGAGCAGGTAGTGATCCACCTGCGTCGAATCGACCTCGAGCGAGTATATCTGGGAAAGCAGCGGTGAATTGTTGGTCGTCGACCAGCCAAGGTCGCGATTGAAGCCTCCGACGACTCCGAACGGGCTGCCGATGCGGAAATCGCCATAGAAATCCATGACTCCAGGCACCGTGAGCTGCGCCTCGTAGTAACCGGAGTTCCAGTTCAGATGTGGGTTGCGCAACAGAATCGCGTGTCCCGACCTGGTGCGGCTGGGCGCGAAGGCCCATGCGTTGGAGCCCTCGTCAGGCGGATCCTGACCGCCTGCGATCCGTGACGCAACTGCAACTTCGGGCTCGGCGTTTCTGCCGCGTCGCGCCTTGGGATCGATCCTGTCGAGGAACCGCGCAGCCTCACGCGCTGACGCGCCCGACACTTCGTGCGCGAGTACATCGTAGCCGGTGAAGTGAGGCGCGAATCCCGCTGGAAACTCCTCGGGGTGCAACTCGATGTAACGATTAACGCCCTCGGCGAATCCGTCATAAATCGCGCGTGTATCCGTATCGAGCGTTGGATAGCCGCGAACGGCTGTCTCGTATGTCAGACGTGCATTGAAGTCGCCTTCGATGCTGTCGCGTCCGAACCAGCGACCCATCTCACCCCGCGAGTGCAGCAACCCCATCGCGACGCGAGCACCGTAATCTTCGATCTGAACGTACCCCAGGCCATAGCCGGCCGCCTCCATGTTATCTGCACGAATGTGCGGCACACCGTGTTCGGTGCGCCGCACCTCTACGTGTTGCGCGATGCCTGGCGGACCAGTCTGTGCCCCCACGATCGTGGAGGCACAGACGAAGAGCGGAACTACAAGGAGCGACCGCATGGAGCCTTGCAAGGATGCGGAATGCATCACGCGTTGCGGTCAGTGCAGGTCTGCGCAGAGGGCAGGTTTGGATTGTTCTGTTCCGCCTGCGGAACAGGGAAGTTCACGTCCGGACCGTAATTTCCGCCCTTGTGCCATGCGCCCGTCGGGAACACCGACTCGGCCGGTCTGTTGTAGAACTTGATGAGCCGGCGCATGTCGCCTACACGATGTCCCGTGGAGAACAGCCAGAAGGCACGTTCACGGAATATCAGGTCGACGCGTGCCGCGTCCGTACCGGGGTCGGTCAGCGTCGCTGGAAGTCCGGCGACACCGCCTTCACTGCGCGCCTGGTTGAGCTTGGCGATCGCGCCGGCGGGGTTGCCTGCGCGGAATGCCGCCTCGGCTTCGATCATACGCGCTTCGACACCGCCGACGATCGTCACCGAAGCGTCGCGCGTCGGCCAGATCATCTGTACGAATAGCGGAGTCGATCCGTCGTCTCGCGTGTTGAACGTGGCGCCGATCGCCTTGCACTTGGTGTCACCACCCGTGCAGATCGGTACCCGCGGATCGTTCGCAGTGGCGAAGTTCAGGCCATTCGTACCTTCACCAGTGCTGACGCTGTAACGGCGTGCGATGTTGTTATAGCTCCATATCTGGTTGTCGGTCGTCGCCTGCGAATGCAGATTCTGGTACACAAAACTGGTTGGCACGCCTGCCACTGCCACCGCCGCGTCTGCCGGCCTGTCGAGATTGAGCAGGATCCGGCCGCGTGTCACCAGGAGCGCATCCTTCACCCTCAGATCGGCAGCGGACGTTCCCGTGATCAGCGCGATGCCGCTGTCCGCATGCGCGAGCGCAAGCTTGAACGCATCGGTCGTCGACATCGGCGAGCCGTACACTTCCGTGCCGTTGGTGATGGTGCTCAGTATGAGACCGTTGCAGTAATTCTCACCGATCGCGTTTTCCACATACGCCTGAACGAAATACATCTCGGCGATATCCGACGGCGGGCCGTTTGGACTGTACTTCTGCAGCAGCTGCACCGCCTGCGTGGCCGCCAATCTCGCACGGTGCAGCATCCGATCGACGTCCGTAAGGAAACTGTTCGATGGATTGATCACGCGCTCATCCACCGACTGGCGGTCGATGAACGAGTCGCCGTTGTTCCACTCGTCGGCCAGCAAGCCGCTCAGAAGGAACAACCCTTCCGAACCGGTGCTGCCGCCGCTGGTTGCGGAATTGAGTCGTGCTATCGCCCCGTACCGGACTGCAGACGCACCGGCAGCGGACTGCACGTCACTCGGATTGATGACGTCCGGATCTGTAACCTTCAGCACGTCAGCGACGTTGCAAGCGGCAAGCGCGAGCGTACCAACAACCGCGAGCGGCGCTGCCCAGCGCAGCACGAAGCTGCGCGAACGTATTGTCATTTGTGAAGTCATTGGAGGTGTCATCCTAGAAGCCGATGGAGAAGCGGAGCATGTAGTACGTCGGCGGACCGAAAGCCTGGAATTCCGAAGGTGCGTCGCCCGTCGTCGCAAACGCTTCGGGATCGACACCGCTGTACTTGGTCCAGACAATACCGAGGTTACGTGCTGCGAGCGTGATAGCCAGGTTCCGGCTGTGGAGAATCTTGTTCGCGATGCGGTCCGGAGCCGTGTACGTCAGATTCAACTCGCGGAAGCGGATGAAGTCGCCGGGCTCTATGAAGCCGCCGACGGTTCGGCTTGGCGTCTCTCGCACTGCCACGGTACGCGCCTGCTCGAACAACGATGACGCAGGATTGATCAGACCGGAGCAGTTGTTACGGCTCGCGCAGCGAATGCGCTCGGTGTTGTTGTAGATCTTGTAGTCACCTTTGTAGTCGAACATCGCTTCCACGCGGAACAGGCGATGGAAGAACTCGATGCCGTTCGTCATCGCCAACTGGTATTTCGGCATCGAGTTACCGAGATACGCCGCGGTATCGCCCACGGTGACCTCGCTCAGTGTCGGATCCTTGTTGTACTCGATGACACCGTCGTGATTCTTGTCGCTGTAGCTCAGGATCGGCTTCGTCCACCAACCGTTGAGCGGATATCCCTCGCGATCCTGGAGCGTCGAGCTCAGCACGATCGGCGGCACGCCGCCCAGGCTCACGAGCTCATTGGTGTTCGTCGATCCGTTGAATGTGATGTCCCAACCGTATCCAACGTGCTGGATCGGTATCAACGTGACCAGCGCCTCCCAACCCTTGTTACTCACATGCCCGAGGTTCTCGAGACGTGCAGTGGTTCCGGTGCCGAGTGACGGCGGTAGAACGCGACTGACGAGTGCGTCCTTGGACTGTTTGCTGTAGTACGTGATCTCGCTGGATATCCGGCCGCCGAAGAACGTTCCGTCCGCGCCAAGCTCGAACTCGGAAGATCGCTCCGGCTTGAGGTTCTGGTTGCCGAGCGCCGAGAAGACCAGTGCGGGCGCATTGCCACTGGAGGTAAGCGCGTTGGTTGCCGTGTAGTACTGGACCGCGTCGGTGGTTCCCGGCTCGACACCGGATGCGCCGTACGCACTGCGCAGACGCAGCTGATTGACCCAGCTGAGCTTCGGGAAAAACGACTGGTTCGAGATGACCCAGGATGCGGAAACCTTGGGGTACAGAACAGTCTTGAAGTTCGCACCGAATGCGCTGTTGCGATCCGAGCGCACCGCGCCGGTCAGGAACAGGTTGTCACCGAATGCAAGGCGCTCTTCGAGGAATGCACCGAGCGTGCGGGTCTCGGTGGTCGACTCGTCGGCGGTGAGTGTGCCGGCGCCGGTGATCGTCGTCGCGCCGGGAGAGAGGTGAATGCCCTGTGCGCCATTGCGATCGAACAGGCTGCGAACAAACTGAAGACCGACCGTCGTGGTCGATCCAACAGCGTCGTTGATCTTGTGGGTCGCGCTGCCGCTCAGGTTCGCCGTGTAGGTGAAGAAGTTGGTACGATTGTCGATCTTGAAGCCAAGCCGGCTGTCGCCGCCCAGATTCGGGCACTCTGCGAAACGGCAGAGCTGCGTGTCAGTGCGATTGATGTAGTCCAGGCCGAGATCCGCGCGGACCGTGAACCAGTCGGTCGGACGCCAGTTGGAGTTGCCTCCAGTGATGACGCGCTGGATCGCCTGATTGGTGTAGACCTGGTAGATGTCGCGTGGCGTGATCTGACGCCAACCATACAAGGTGTCGCCGGTCGCCGGATTGATGTTGTACTTGAATCCCGGTCCCGCGTACGTGTTGCCGGCGACTCCTTCGGTTCCCGAGTCATCGCTCGTTGGAAGTCGCATATTCTGCGATATGTATCCCGTATTGAACGCGAGGTCGAACTGCGGACTGAGCGCCATGTTGAAGTTCGCACGCGTCGAGATCTTGCCCATGTGATTCGGGTCGGCCGCTTCCGGGCGAAGCTTGAGATTGTGCGCCGCGAGATACGCCTGGTCGAACTCCGGCACCTTGAGCACGCCGTCCTCGCTCTCCCACTGGCCGCTCATGAAATAGCGAACCGCCGGTGATCCGCCACTCAACTGCAGCCCGTGCGCCTGGCGATAACCTGCCCCGTTCGGCGTCGATTGAGGGTCCTTGTAGAGATTGTAGCTGGTCACACTGTCCTGCGTGCACGTTCCGTAAGCCTGGGCGGTCAAATAACAATTCACCCTGTTGGACACACTCGACGTCGTCGCCGCCGTCTTGCCCGTCGTCCAGCCGGTGTACGCGTCCGGATAGGTGTTGTTGTCGACGTGTACTCCCTGTTCGGTGAAGTACTTGAGCTCCGTCTTCCCGGAGGTGCCGTGTTTCGTCGTGATGACGATCACGCCGTTGGCCGCGTCGGTGCCGTACAGTGTCGCCGCTGATGGGCCGCGAACTACTTCGATGGAAGCAATTTCTTCAGGATTGATGTCGTCGATTCGGTCCGGCGTCGTTCCACCCACGCTCAGTGTCGATGATCCGGTCGTGCCTTCCACGCGAACTCCGTCGATGACGTAGATCGGATTGTTGGAGAGCGACAGGGAACTCGTTCCGCGAATGCGGATGCGCGATCCGCCACCCGTGTTGAGACCGGGCGTAACCTGAACGCCGGCCGCGCGCGAAGTGAGCAGATCTGCCACGTTCGCCACGGCCTTGGTCTGAACATCCTTGGCCGCGTCGATCTGCGCGATCGCGTTACCGACCTCGATCTTTCGCTGCTGGCCCGTCACGGTCGTCACGACCCCTTCGAGCTTGGTCGCGACTGCTTCGAGCGCGAAGTCGACCGTTGCCGACTGAGCGTCTGTGATGGTGACTGACTGCTGTTGCTCTGCGTAGCCGATGCGCAGCGCGCGCAACCTGTACGTTCCCGGCTTCAGACCGGAAATCCTGTACGCGCCGCTCGCATTGGTCGATGCGCCAAGGTTGGTCCCCGTGACGGTCACGTGCGCGTCGGGAATCGGCTGGGTGGTGCCCCTCACCATCACGTGTCCCGTAACGGTTCCCGTCTGGGCTGCAGCCACCCCAGCGAACGACACAAGCAGCACGAACGCGCCAATCGCGCCACGACCGCGGGCGCGAAGCAGATCAGTAATCATGTCAGATGTCCTGTTGAGAGGGAGCGAGCGTACAAGGGCTGGCAACTAACACCATTTCTCCGCGGTAGAGGGTCGCTTCGTGCTTCGCCTGTCGTCAAGAACATATCGAAAAAGAGTTGCAGAATCTGCAACTCTGTCCCATCAATTGTCTTAACGCGGAATTAACATCGTACGGCATGTCGTGTCGCGCAAGGACGGGTTTTGTCCCTGATCCTTCGAAAGCACCGGATTCGCTCGTCACGACAGTCGCTCCCGTGCGTATATCTGGGGATGCGGTTAGAGTTCTAGAGTTTGCAACAGGGTTGCATTCACCTGTCACGAGAAGAACTGTGCTGAAAAAGAGCATGAGTGTCCTGGAGCTGTTTTCGCCCAGCCTTCGCGAGGTCGGCGTAGTGGAGGCGGCCAACCAGCTCGGACTTTCCAAGGGAACGCTGTCACGCTGGCTGAGCGCGATGGAGGCTGCGGGGTTCCTCGATCGCGACCCGGTTTCGCTGCGCTACCGGCTATCGGCCCGGCTCGCCGTCATCGGCGAGCTGGCGCGCGATGCCACGAGCCTTCAGCGGCTGGCGATCGCCGAGCTGCAGTGGCTCGCGGCTACCACGGGTGAGACTTCCAATCTCGCGGTGCTGGTCGGGGCCGAAGCGATGAACCTTTCGGCCGTCGAGAGCCCGCGTCCAATCATGCATACCGGTTGGGTTGGCCGCCGGCTTCCCGTCCACGCCACTGCCGCGGGCAAGTCGTTGCTGGCCTGGCACGCGCCCGCGGAGCTGCGACGACTGCTGCCGGCACAGTTTCCAAAGCTCGCCGCGCGAAGCATCACGAACCTCGACGACTTTCTCGAAGAGCTGGCGACTGTGCGCGAGCAGGGCTATTCAGTCGCGTGGGCCGAGATGGAGGACGATCTCGCAGCCGTCGGTGCGCCGGTCCGGAATCACACGGGCCTGGTGGTCGGCGCGCTCACCATCGGCGCGCCGATCTCCAGAGTTCCTGAAGACCGACTGAAACTCTGCAGCGAGGCGGTGCTGAAGGCTGCCAACTCCCTATCGGAGCAGCTCGGCTACCGGAGCGAATTCACACCCTAGTTACGACGTCGGTGTTCCGGCACGTTTGATCGCGCGCCCTGCCAGCGCGCCGGTGTACGTTCCGCCGTCCACCGCGGGAACGCCGTTCACGAGTACGTAGCGCATGCCGACCGCCAGAAGCGTTGGCTGCTCGTATGTCGATTTGTCCGCAACGGTCTTCGGATCGAAGACTATGACGTCGGCATATTTCCCGACTGCAACCGTTCCGCGATCCTTGATTCCCAGCGTCTGCGCGGTGAGTGCGCTGCTCACGTGCACGGCCTGCGGAAGCGTGAGAACGTGACGCTTGTACACATACTCGCGCAGCTTTCTCGGGAACGTGCCGTACTTTCTCGGATGACCGCCCGATCCGTCGGAGCAGGTGCTCACCCACGGCTGCTTCATGAAGTTGTCGATGTCGGAATCCTTCATGTTGAACGACGCTACACTCGCGTCGCCGCTCTTCACTATCTCTATCGCCTCGTCGATCGGCGACCGGTTGTGCGCCCTGGCAGCCTGATCAAGTGTCCTGCCACGGAGGCCAGCGGTCGCACCGGTATCGCGCTCGGTCGTGATGACCAGCGCAGCAGCTCCGCCACGCCGCCGCAGATTGTTCTGCATATCCGCGACGAGCCGCGCATGTGTCGGCGCATCTGCAATGCGCGCGAGCAGCGAGTCGCGCCCACCCTCCTCGGCCCAGCGCGGCAGAAGCGACGCACCGACGCTGGTACCGGACGCGGTATACGGATACTGACACGCGACAACATCGACACCTGCCCTGCGCGCATTGTTGATGAGGGCGATCACTGTGTCGCTCTGACCCCACACGTCGGTGCCCAGCGCCTTGATGTGCGAGATGTGGATGCGCATGTGCGCCTCGCGGCCGATGCGGATCGCCTCATTTACGGCGCCGATGAGGCCGACCGTGTAGGAGCTCTCGTCGCGGAGATGCGTGTCGTAGATGCCACCATGCTGTGCCGCAACCTTGGACAGCTCGATCACTTCCTCGGTCGAGGCGTAGCTTCCGGGTGCGTAGTAAAGACCCGTTGAAATACCAAGTGCGCCGCCGTCCATTCCACGCGCCACGAGCGCGCGCATGCTGTCCATCTGTGCAGGCGTCGGCTTTGCGTCGGACATTCCGAGCACGTGTCCGCGCACCGATCCCTCACCGATGAACATCGCGGCGTTGGTCCCGATTCCCTGCTGCTGCCACCTGTCGAGCGTCTTTCCCACCTCGAGCGGACTGGATCCGTCGTTGCCGGTCATGACGGTCGTCACGCCCTGCATGAGATAGTTGACGTTACCATGTCGCGCGGGACTGGACAGATCGGACTCCGCATGAGTATGCGAGTCGATGAAGCCGGGCGCGACGATGAGGCCCCTGGCGTCGATCGTACGGGTGGCGTGAATGTGCGCGGCCGTCGCATTCCCAACGAAAACGATGCGATCGCCGCGAATCGCGACGTCCGCCGCTCGACCAGGACTGCCGGTTCCGTCCACAACTGTGCCACCACGGACGAGAATGTCCGCCGAGTCGGTCGCTTGTGCGTGTGCGACTGATGCGGAGCCGGACGCAGCAGCGACGCTCGCACAGATTACGGACGCAAGCAGAGTTGCAGGGCGAAAATTCGGCATGTTGTCGGCCGCGAGTGAATTGTGGAAGCAGCCATTGCGGCTGTGCTGCAGCCGCGACGACATCATTCTGTTCGGGCCGAATATTGTGCGGTTGGCCAGTTTTGCGCTAGGCGACAGAATTTGCAACCGGGGGGAGGGGGGCTCGAAACTATCCAACCTATGATCTCGTCACGACCTCGATCTCGATGGCATTGAGAGAGAAAGGCACGGATGCATCCGTGCCCCACCTTCGTGTACCGTCTTCGCTAGTGGAGAGTGTCGTTGCTTTCGGAGAACGATAAGACCAACACCGGTGGCTGAGGACTCGCGCACCCGATTCGCGCACCGATGGCCAGCGATGGTGGGGCGCGGATGCATCCGCGCCTTTCACTTAAATGAAGCTCCCGGCCAGATCTGCCAGATCGACGACGAGATTCAATGAGCTGGGCTTGCCGGATCGAGATTCAATGAGTTGGGCTTGCCGCAATGAACCCGGCCCGCCCGACAGCAACCAGCGGAGCCCGCTTCACACACTCCTCACCTCGGCACTGCGATCTTCGCCGGCATCACCTTGACCCGGGTGCTCCGCTTGGATCTCTTCGCCCCGGTCATGTATGAATCGAACGTCACCTGCTGCGATGACGTGAGCACCGCGCGAACGTCGCTCATCTCGCGATCGTTGATCGTGGCTGCACTGTCGGCGCCGACTTTTCGCGCGGCTTTCATGGCGGGCGCGTACTTCTCGTGGATCGACTTCACCTGTGCCTTCTGTGATTCGGTGAGCTGCAGCGCGGTCCACATGGCGGGTTTGGCGCGGCCATATGTGTGGATCGATTGGGCGCTCATCGAGCTGGTGCTGATGCTGGTGCTGATACAGCAGGCGACCACGGCGAACAGAATTCGGCTGAGTGTCATGACTTCTCCCTGTGAAGATGGAGCGCGGTCGATCCGCGCGGGGAGAATATCTGTTGGTTCGTTGCAATCAGACCGGCGAAAAAACGACGCGGGCAATCCAATAAGGACGGCCCGCGTCTGGTGCAGCTACGTCAATGAGCTTGGCTGTCGGAACTACAGCGTGTTGGCTGGCTTCACCGGCTGCGCTGGCTTGGTGCCCATTCCGGGACGGAATCCGCGTCCGCCCATGTGGCCCTGCATGCGCACGTGCGCGCTGTCCATCTTCTGCTGCTGCTCCGGCGTAAGGATCGCGCGCATCTCCGCCATCTGCTGCTTCATCACACCCTGCATCGGCGCCATGTCCGCCTGGAGCTTGGCGCGCGCGGCCTTCATTGCCGCGGTGTCGTGGCTTGCACGGGCCTTCTTCATGGCGTCGAAGTCCGGCTTGGACTTCTCGCGCGCGGCCTTCATCTGTGGCGCGTACTTCTCGTGGATCGCCTTCATCTTCGCCTGCTGATCGGCGGTAAGATTCAGGTTCCGCATCATCCCGCGGTGCATCATCCCGCGCTGCGGGGAATTATGGCCCGTAATCGATGCCTGAGGCGGAGTCGTTGCCTGAGCATGCAGTGCGGGAACGGCCATCAGACCAGCTGCAGCCGCTACTGCCAGAAATTGTAGCTTCATGTCTTTCTCTTCTCCTTGATTTGATGCCGCACAGGCCCGATCGCGCGGCTAAACATACGACGTCGAGGGGAGGCGAACGTTAAGGCTGATGCAACCTGAAGCTCCGGCAAATCGCGCGATCAAATCCGATCGAACGACCGTTCGCAACTCTAGCGCAGCAGAGTCACGAGGAGCGCGATGGCCGCGAGCACCAGCGCCGCGCCCGCAACGATCAGCGTGACGCGCACCGCCGCCGCCCACCTCCCCTGTGCCTCCTCAAACGCCGCCATCACTCGCTTCTCGGCGCTATCCTCCGGCACCTGGGCCGCATCGAACAGAGATTGGCGCATGATGCTCTTGGCCGTGAGCACGTCGCGCATTGCAGCCTCGAAGTGTGCCTGGTGAATCGCGCGCGGTGATGCCGTCGCTGGCTCTGCCGCTGCCATCGCGGCCGCCTTGAGGACTGCATTCTTGATCTCGCCGCCACTCGCGTCGAACAATTCGGCGAGCACATGAAAGTCGACGTCTGCAGCGAGCGGCGTCTTGTCGGGATGGATCTGAACGCGCCAGATCTGCTCGCGTTCTTCGGCACCGGGCCGCTCGAACAGAACGTGCGTGCGGATGCGTCGCTCGAATGCGGGATCGAAGTTCGCGGCAAGGTTCGTCGCGAATATCACGACTCCGTTGAAACTCTCCAGCTCGCGCAACAACACGTTCACGATCGTATTCGACTCGCGCTGCATCGGCTGCAAATCGGATGTAGAACGCCGCGCGGCGATCGCGTCGGCCTCGTCGAAGAAAAGCACGGCGCCCTGCTCGTCCGCGACGCGGAATACGGCTGCGACGTTCTTGGGAGTCTCGCCGGCCCACATCGACTCCATCTCCGAATAGCGTACGACGAGAAGACGTCGTCCCAACGCCTGCGCTATGGCCTCGGCGCAGATCGTCTTGCCGGTTCCCGGAGGCCCTGCAAAGTTGAAGGCGAGACCGAGTCCGGTGGCGTGACGCTCGCCGAGTCCCCATTGCCGGAAGATGAGGTCGTGATTGCGAACCTGCGCGAGCGCCTGCTCCAGGGTCTGGCGCGTTTTCGGCGGAAGGATGACGTCGGCAAAAGTGCGTACCGGCGCGACGACGTCCACAGTCCCGCGCTTGGAAGCGCCGGGCACGAGACCGAAAAACTCAAGCAGCGGTGTGGCCACCGTTACTCCGTTATGAAGTGAGTGTTGTCATACACCGGCGCGGTTGCGCGCGATCCCGCGCCGGTTTCGTCATCCGCGGATCTTGCTCATCCAATCTGTGATCGACGATGGGAGGAACATGTTGTCCGAGATTTCGGCGATCTCCTCGGCTTCCTTCCATCGTTCCTCGAGAGCGGCGAGCTCGCCTTCGAGCGCGCGCCGCTCGTCGTCTTCGTGCGTCATCATCTCGAGCGCGAGACGCGCTTCGAGTGGGATGGTGGAGAGGCGGCCCTGTGCTGTCGCGCTCCAACTCGTCTTCATTGCGAATGAAGCAGCCGTATCCAGGAGTCGGGTTGCATTCCCCGCTTGCTCGACGAGTTCGACTGCCGTCTGGACATCGCGCTTCGTTCCACCGCGACCGTTTATCGCGGGAAGAAGGGCGGCAAGTGCCGGGAGCGCGTCTCGCGCGTCCAGGTTTACTGTCGGCCCAGCGTCGATCCGCCGAGAATTCATCCGGCGCCACTTGTGACTGCCTTGGGGAAGCGAAAGTTGCCAGCCTGATTCGGTCGATCGAATGATCTTTGCGTGCGGCAACTGTGCGCGAGTGACTTTCACAATTCCATTCGGTGTTGGAACTTTCGCGACGACGCGTCGCCCCCGTACTGCGTTGAAACTATTGAACGCCACACTGTAAAGGCTGGCTCCGCCGCCTGCGAAGAGTCCAACCGAAACCGCTCCCGACACGAGCACGCCGACAGCGACGACGCCAGCTCCGGCCATGATGTAATGCCGCTGGCGCCTCTTACCGAACTGATCCCCGTATCTCCACGCCGCCATTTCGGGGCGCTGCGGATCTCCAACGCGAACGAGTTCCAAACCTTCGGCAACTCGCGCGAGTCCGATGTGTTCCGTGGACATGCGCAACTTCGTGTCGCGAAACAATCGCTCGCACTCTTCGATCGCTTCCCATCGCTCTTCGATGGGAGTGAGGTTCCATCGCTCGCACGAGCGACACACTACCCACAATCTGCCCTTCTCTCCATCGAACGCCAGGCGGCGTCCGATGGGGAAATGCTCGACTACCTCGTTCGCGCCGAGGTTGTTGTGGCAGAAGAGGCAGGTCGAGTACATGCGCTATTTGCGTTCGTAGACACTCTTGCCACCGATGTACGTCGAGAGGACACTGGTCTTGAGGATGTCGCTCGCAGGTATCGTCATGATGTCCTGATCGAGCACGGTGAAGTCCGCGTACTTGCCGGGGGTGATGGAGCCCATCACGTGCTCCTGAAATCCGGCATACGCAGCCCAGATCGTCATCGACTTGAGAGCTTCATCGCGCGTCATCCGTTGTTCCGGATACCAGCCGCCGTCGGGCCAGCCGGTGGAATCGGCGCGCGTTATCGAGCTGTGAAAGGTGATGAGCGGATTGACGTTTTCAACGGGAAAATCCGTGCCGTTCGGAACGATTACGCCGGTGTTGAGCAGCGAGCGCCACACGTATGCACCGCGAATGCGCGACGGACCGAGTCTGTCCTCGGCCCAGCGCATGTCGCTGGTCTGGTGACTTGCCTGCATGCTCGGGATCACTCCGAGCTGAGCGAAACGCGGGATGTCGGCGGGATCGAGGATCTGTGCATGCTCGATTCGAAAGCGGTGGTCGGCGGTCGGCACGGCCTTGAGCGCGCCTTCGTACGCGTCGAGCGCGTTTCTGTTGCCACGGTCTCCGATCGCGTGCGTCGCGACCTGAAACCCGTGTCGCAGCGCCGACGTCGCAACACTCTGCAGGTGTGCTTCGGTCGAGACGAGCAGCCCAGTGTTGCCGGGATCGTCGGAATACGGAGACAGCAGTGCAGCGCCACGCGAGCCGAGTGCACCGTCAGCGTAGAGCTTGATCGAGCGCACCCACAGGTGGCCGCCGTACAACTCGCTGCGCGGACCGATGGAGTAGTAGTGCGCGATCGCCGCGCTGTCGTCGGCTATGAGTATGTAGCCGCGGAGATCGAAGTTGCCCTTCTTCGCCATGGACTCCATGACGTCGATGATCCTGCGCGGCTCGCCCGGATCGTGGATCGAGACGAGGCCCCAGCGGTGCACGTCGGCGATCGCGGCCGATATCGCCTGTTCCAGCTGCGCATCGGTTGGAGGTGGGACGGCGCGGCCGATCAGATCCTGTGCATTGTCGACGAATACACCGGTCGGGTTGCCGCTGGCGTCGCGCACGATGCGACCACCGGACGGATCCTTCGTCGCAGCGGTGATCTTCGCCGCTTCCATCGCGCGCGCGTTGGCGAGCAATGCGTGCCCGTCGATGCGCTCCAGCACGACCGGATTGTCGGGGAACGCGCGCGTCAGCGCATCACTGGTCGGAAACTGTTTGGAGGCCCAGCGATTCTGATCCCAACCGTGTCCTTTTATCCACTCGCCCTTCGGAACCGCGCCCGCATGCTTCTTTGTTCTGTCGATGACTTCGTCGTACGACAGACTGCCGGCGAGATCGGCTTCGTGCAAGGTTTCACCGAGCTCGGTCAGGTGACCATGCGCGTCGGCGAGGCCTGGAAGCACCGTTGCACCGTGCAGGTCGATGACACGTGTGTTGGGCCCCTTGAGCGTCATCGCCTCGCTCGTCGATCCGACGAACGCGAAGATGCCATCGCGCACGGCGAACGCCTGCGCTGCAGGACGGGTGTCGTCGACCGTGTAGATGTGTCCGCCGGTAACTATGAGATCGGCGGGCTTTGGCGCTGACACCGTTCCCTGTGCGACCAGCGAAGACGCGCAGAGCAGCAACAATCCGGCGAGTGTTCCCCGCTTCGCCTCGGTCTTGAAAAGCTTCACGATTCGTTTTGCCAGTGGGTGGTTCAAGGAAATTCTGTACAACACGTTGCGGCCATCGCCGACGCGCTCGACGACGCCTTCCTTTTCGAGGCGGATGATCGCCTCGCGTACCGCGGGCCTGCTGATCTTCGTTTCGCGCGCGATGCGCGGCGGAGCGTGCTCTCCTCCCGGTGATAGCACGCGCAGCACACGTACTGCTGCCTGTGTGCCGAGTATCTGATCCAGCGGATGCGGCCTGGGAGCCACGGTTATCGCGGCTCCTGCGATGAGCGAATGGTCAGATGACCGTCAGGCGCGACAGTCAGCGTCACGTGACTTCCCACGACCGCTCCGGGAGGAAGCGTAAGAAGCTGTCCCGCTCCGTCGATTACCCTGGTGTCTGCGCGCGCCATCTTGAGAATCTCCGCCGCCATCCCCACAACTGCAAGTTTTCCGTCCCCGATGCCGAGCGCCGTCGCCCAGGGGCGCGCGGGATTGCCGGTGCTCACGCGGGCATTCGTTACGATGACCGACAGGCCGGCGCCGGTCACACGGATTGCCTTCTGTCCACGTAGATGGAAGCCGCGGCGGCGGTCCCGAGGATTACGACTATCACGCCGAGTGATGCGACTGTGGGAACTTCGTACCACGCGGCCGTCAGCATCTTGAGTCCCACGAAGACGAGTATGAAAGCCAGACCGATGGTGAGATAGCGAAGCTTGCCGACAACACCCGACAACAGGAAGTACAGCGATCTCAGTCCAAGTATCGCAGCAACGTTCGACGTGTAAACCAGAAACGGCACCCGCGTCACCGCGAAAACCGCCGGTATGCTGTCGACTGCGAAGACGAGATCCATGGTCTCGATCAGAACCAGCACGACGAACAGCGGAGTCGCCATTCTGCGCTTCGCTCCGCCTTTCTCGTCGCTCACCTGGACGAAGAAGTGCTCGCCCTTGTATTCGTTGTAAACCGGGATCAGACGACGGACCAGCCTGAGCACTGGATTTGCGCCGGGGTCGACGTGCTTATCGCCGCCCATCCCCATTCGTATCCCCGTGATGACGAGGAAGATGCCGAACACATACGTGACCCAAGCGAAGCGGTTGAACAGAGCCGCGCCGGCCGCGATCATGAGCCCCCTCATGACCAGCGCGCCGAGTATGCCCCAGAACAGAACGCGGTGCTGATACTCCTCCTTGATGTTGAAGTAGGAGAAGATCAATACCATCACAAATATGTTGTCAACCGAGAGCGAGTACTCCACGAGGTAGCCCGTGATGAACTCGACTCCGGCGAGATGGCCCTGAAAGTAGAAGATCCCAAGGGCGAAGAGAAGCGCCAGGGCGACCCACACCGCGCTTCGAATCGCAGCTTCCTTTACTGACAGCTTCTTGCTGGTGCTGAAGAGGCCAAGGTCGACCGCGAGCGCGATCAGAACGACCGCGTTGAACGCGATCCATGGGACCAGCGGAGAGTGGATCATCTCCGCGCCCATCGGTCAAACCCTATCTGCGCTCCATCGCATCGCGTACGTCGAGCAGGATCTCGAAATACAGCTGCTCTCTACGATACGCAAAATCGAGAGTGGCCATCTGCGACTGGTCGCCAGTGGCCTTGGCGCGCTCGAATGCCTCGCGATACATCTCGTCGAGGTTGGCAAGAATTCTGTCGCGGGGACGTGACATAGGGCGATAGGAAGGTTGTGACGGCTCGTTTCCCATGTTGGCGATCCGGTCGAGGATCGTCTCGGGGTCGCGTCCGTCGAATAGAATTTTTTGGGCTGCGCCGAGGGCTAGCCGTCGGGGGTCAATGGGGTTCGTCAAGCCTTTCTAATGTAACGTGTAGAGGTAAGCCGCGACGTCGGCAAGCGGCTGGCCGGCCGTGCCGGTGGCCACGGGGACACCGGGGGCACGCGCGCCACCGGACATGGACGTGGCGACGAAGAATGCCGTCGCAGCGGCGATACCGCCCGCCAGCTTGGACGGCGCTGGCACATCAAACACTCGTCGCAGCACGGCGAGCAGTGCGATCAGATACACGAATCCCGCTGGAATCCACATTATGAGTCCGGCCAGCTGCTGATCTTCGAGCGCGGTGAGATGCCACAGCGCGGCGCCGGCGCTCTGCGAGTAGTACCACGGCGTGCCGGAGAACGTGAGAATGGCGCCGAGCGCACCGCTCTGCACCATGGTGCCAACGAGCACCAGGATCGATCCGGCAATTCCGCCGTGCCCGCGGAGGGGCTTGAGCGCCACCCACCACATGAGCAGCGCGGTGAGATAGAAGCAGCTGTGCTCGAGTGCATGGATGGGCGCGCTGGCGAGCGCGGCCGAGTACGGACCGGGAAGGTGCCATCCCCACAATGCGATAGTGTGAAGTGCCCACGCAGGCAGTGGCAGTACAAGTATCGCAGCGCCACGCCGCATCCCGCTCGCGTTCCATGCACGACCACCGGCTACGCGAGCATCGTGCGGCAGACACCAGAGGAACGGAAGCAGCGGCGCGCCGAGAATCGCGAGCGGCGCTGCGACTGCGATGAGCAGCACGTGCTGCAGCATGTGCGGGGAAAACAGTGTGTCGGCCACTGCGTCGAGTGGCGAGCACAGTGCCATGAGCAACGTAAGGATTCCGAGATAGAACGATGCAACCTCGCCGCGCGACACCACGTGACCGCGCCCCGCCCTCGTCCACAACCGCCGCACGCCAACTCCGTACAACGTCCCCATGGCAACAATCGACACGAGCGCGCCGGGATCGCCTCCCCAGTGCTGCCAGACGTTGGCGGGCGTGACTACGTCGGCATCGGCGACGTGGAGCAGCAAGCTACCGATCATCGGCCCGATCATCACGAAGCGGTGCCGCGCGCAGTTAGGCTGCCACTCGCGCTACCGGGCTTGCAATTGCAGCCGGGTAATGGGATCGTGGCGTGTACGAGTAGCGTGGTAGCGCACAGTCGCAATGCAGCGAACGTCGCGCGACCTCTCTGTTTCATGGGGTACGGTCATTGGCAGAGCGCGTGCCACGTGTGTTGCATCGACACGATCCAGGCAAACCCGGTCGCATCGCCGCCCGACGTTGCACGTTCACTAGATGTGCACTGCATGTGCACTACACCGGCGTAACACGGTGGAACACTGCCTCTTCAACAACGTGGCCGCCCTTGAGATGCTCCACCACTATTCGCTCGAGCAGCTGCGGCGTCACGCCGGCGTACCACACACCTTCGGGATAGACGACGACGATCGGCCCGCCCTCGCAGACTCCGAGACACGGAGTCTCGCCACGCTTCACACGATTCGGTCCGAACAGCAACCCCTCACGCTGAAGCAGCGATGCCAGCAGAGTGTACAGCGCGCGGCCTCGGCGCTCCGGCGAGCAATAGCCGCCAGTGCAGATGATGATATGGCGCGCATACGGTTCCATCGGCCTTGGTAACGGTGCCATATTCATCTTATAATAATCGCCCCTCACAAACTGATGTTTTTATGAGTGAAGTCGACCCTGTAATCGCTGCCAAGAGATACGCGCACCCAGAAGCCCTCGTGAGCACCGAATGGCTCGCTGAACGACTTGTCGATGATTCGATTCGCATACTGGAGTGCGACGAAGATGTACTGCTGTACGAAGTCGCACACATTCCCGGCGCCCAGAAACTCGACTGGCACACCGATCTCAACGATACCGTGATTCGCGACTACGTGAGCCGCGAACAGTTTCAGGAACTGCTGCGCTCGCGCGGAATCGACGATTCGAAAACCGTCGTGCTCTACGGCGACAAGAACAACTGGTGGGCCGCGTATGCACTGTGGGTGTTCAAGTTGTTCGGCTTCGAGAACGTTCGGCTGCTCGACGGTGGACGGGCCAAGTGGGAAGCGGAAGGCCGTCCGATGAATACCGAGCGTCCGTCGTTCCCGCGTACGTCGTACGACGCCCCACCGCGCTCCGACGAAAAGATTCGTGCCTTCTCCACGGATGCACTCGCGCAATCGAAAGCCGCAAAACCGCTGATCGACGTGCGAAGTCCTCAGGAATTCACCGGTGAGCGCACACACATGCCCGACTATCCTCAGGAAGGAACGCTCCGCGGCGGCCACATTCCAGGCGCTCGCTCGGTACCGTGGGCCCGCGCCGCCAACAGTGACTCCACGTTCAAATCTGCTCCGGATCTGCGCGCGATCTACGAGCGCGAACAGGGCCTTACAGCGTCGGACGATATCATCACCTACTGCCGCATCGGTGAGCGCTCCGCGCACACCTGGTTCGTCCTTACCTATCTCCTCGGCTATCCCAACGTCAGAAACTATGACGGATCGTGGACCGAATGGGGCAATACCGTGCGCGCGCCAATCGAGGTGGGGTCATGAGCGGAACTATACCGGCGGAAGTAACAGTGGTCTGGGCTGGTGAAGGCCGGTTCGACGGTGGCCGCCCCGGTGGTCCAACCATTCATCTCGACACGTCGGCGAAGACGGGGCCCAGCATGGTCGATACGCTGCTCTGCGCGCTGGCCAGTTGCGCGTCGGCCGACGTGGTGGACATTCTCGCCAAGCGAAGGACACCGGTCAGCTCACTCAGTGTGAACGTCAAGGCGGAACGCGTGGACAGCATTCCGCGGAGGCTCGCACGCGCTACGCTCAACTTCGAGATCGGCGGCGCAGGGATCGAGCGCGTTCACGCGGAGCGCGCGATCGATCTCGCTGTCACCAAATACTGTTCGGTCCGGGATTCACTGAGAGAGGACATTCCCGTGGACTGGACGCTGCAATTGATTGACGAGTGAAATCGCGTTGACGCGAATCGGCGTCGTCGGTACTGACAGCGGCGTCGGGAAGACGGTGGTCGCGTGCGCGATCATCGCGGCGATGCGCGAGGCGGGAGCTCGCGTCGCTCCCATGAAACCGATTGGCCGGCGCGGAGCGGGCGACATCGAGCAGATGCGAGCGGCGTCCGCCATCGGCTATCCCGACCGGCTCGTGCAACCTGTTGCGTTCGAGGATGCCGCTTCGCCACTTGTCTCCTCGCGCCGGGGCCACGCACCGATCGACGTCGAGATGCTGGACCGCGCTTTCGCCGAGCTCTGCACGATGAGCGATGCAGTGGTCGTGGAGGAAGCGGGTGGGTTGTTGGCGCCGATCACCGAGACCGAGAGCTTTGCGACGCTGTTCAGACGATGGGGACTCGACATCGTGATCGTGTCGCCAAATAGTGTGGGAGCGGTCAGCCAGGTTCTCATGAACATGCAGATCGTACGAGAGCACGGGCTGCGTGTGCGAGCTGTGGTGCTGACGACGCTCTCGCTGGCGCGGGGCGGCACTGCGGAACGCACCAATCAGGCACTACTCAAGGAATTGCTGCTGACCGTTCCGGTTGTGAGCTTCCCCTACGTCGAATCGCCCGCCGATCCACGGCAGCTCATGGCGCTGGCTCGCGAGCTGTCGGCGAGTCCAACCATCGCGCGGCCAGCCTGAGCGCTGGCCGCGACCGTGTCACCGGGCGACCACCGGTGACCGATCAGCATGCTTCTCAGTCCTTTGGAGATGATGGCTAGAACAGATTCCAGAGGCCACCTCTACGGCTCGGCTTCTCCGCAGATGATCCGCGTATCACGCGTAATACTGCTCTTCGCGATCGCGTACGCGGTGATCGTATTCGCGATTGGCGTGGTTCCGCTCAACATGCTGTTTCGCAAATTGCTCGGCGCCAGCATCATGCCGGCGATCTGGCGCACGGCGATGATCCGTCTCGTGCAGCGCACGGCGGTCGCAGCGATAGCCTGCTGGCTTGCACTGGTGATCTCGGGAAGAGTCCGCGGACGTCTCACAGGAAAGGGGATGCTCGCCGTGGGTGCTGCAATGTCCGGCGCACTTGCCGGCGCGGTGGATGTCGGGCTTCAAAAACTGTGGACGTCGTATCTCGTCAAGGCAGCGCAGGCCGGACTCATGTGGGGTGTCGCGCTGTCGTGCGCGATTACCGCGGCCGTTGCGATCGTCGTAACGCTGCTGTTCATCACGCGGAGCACGAAGTTGGTACCGCTGGAAAGCTAGCCGGTCGGGGCAGCTTGCATGCGAAGCGGTGGCGGCGTCGTGTAGCGCCGCCACCGCTTCTTTCAGTTGCCCGGCCTAATGCCGCAACAGCCTGCGCGCAGCAGGAGGAAGAGACATGCGATGACTCGCGTTCGGAACATGAGCGGTACCGTTGTCGGATTTGCCGGACACGGGGACTGCGAGGAACGCGTGTGCTTCGCCGGTACTCTTCACAATCGCCAACCCCGTGATCTCGCCATCGCCGCTGATACTGAAAGGCGATATCAGATACAACGGAGCATCTGCAGGAATGAGGTCATTGAGATCTGTCATCACGCCATGCTGCCAGATGTAGGGACGGCATGTGGCGAGCGTAATGTCGCACGACCCACCCACCATTTGTTCGCGGTCGTTGATCGAAAAGGGGGTATTCGCAGCGTCCCGTGGATCTGCGCTCATGAGGCCGAGGTCGCGCATACCGGTTGCCTTTGTCCACATGAAGGGATGCGTCGATCCGTCCGGAAAGCTGGCACCACCGACGATCGTACCGTTGTTGTTGATATCGGCTGCGACATTGACGTTCTCGGGAGCACCAAGATTGCCGATGTCGATCGGCGAGCCGTGGTCCCAAAGGACGGCGTGCGGTCCCAGAGCGAAGCCGCTGAAGTTTGTGTTCGAGCACATCCCCGAGGTGCCGACTACCTGGCCTCTGTCGTTGTTCTTGAGGGCAATCCCGACCTCGTCGCCCGGGAGCGGCGGGAGCTTTTGAATCTCGCCTTTAGGCCCCCAGACCACGGCCTGGAAATGGCTCTTTTGAGGCGCCATGCAGGTCGCGTCGGCTGTTCCGTCTTCCGCGGCGCCCACGATCTCACCCCGATTGTTGATCTCAAGAGCTGCTGCATTGACACCACCCAACGTTGGAAGCTCGGTGAGCGCTCCATCATGCCATCGCGCGGCACGACAGATCTGGCCGCTGTGCAGCGCGCAAAAATCCTCCGCCAGTGGATCGTTCTCGCGCGTGTCGGAGAGGATCGCGAGATCCGGGCTCTCCGCTCGCCCGCTCGCCTGGCTGTTCAGTCCTCCGAGGGTGCCGAGATCCGTCGTCGTTCCTTGATACCAGCGGGCCGCATGCTGGAATCCATCCGGCGTCAGACTGGAGCCGACGGCTCGGCCCACGTTGTTGATGTCGAAGGCGATGCTGAACGAACCGCCCAGTGTCCCGAGATCGATGACCGTGTAATTTGACGGCGTCGTTCTTCCGCGAGCACCGGCCGAGGGCGACGCGGCGAGCGCCGACGAGACAGACGTAGGTGCATCAGAGCACGCTACAGTTATTGCAGCAGCAGTGGCCGCTAATATCGCCAACGACGCACCACGCCGGCCGACAATACGAGGATTGCGCGTGGGTGCAAATGGTGTGCGGGGCATGAGAGGATCTCCTGGGCTACGGTTATAGGCTGAAAGTCGGCACGCTGGCCAAGACCGGCGAAGTCACACGCTGCATTGCCGCGTGGATCATTCACCCGTATCTTGGCCAGTGCGTTCTTGGCCGCACAGCAAACGCGCAGAATCCACCGAAAAGACGCAACGCCCTTACGCGGGCAGCATCGTCCGAGGTGCCGAGATGGCCGAACAGGCAGACGCGGCGGCGCGCGAAGTAGCCGCGCGGGAGACAGCGGCGGCGCTCGCCATGCTTCGCCGGGGCGCACCCGATGGGCTGGAACAACTCATTCCACTCGTCTACGCGGAGCTACGGCGCGTCGCACACCGGCAGCTCGCCGTCGAGCCGGCTGGCCACACGCTCTCCACGACCGCGCTCGTCCATGAGGCATATCTCCGCCTCGCTGACCAGACGCGCGTCGAGTGGACCAGCCGTGCACAGTTCTTCGGTCTGGCCGCACGTGCAATGCGTCGCGTGCTCGTGGATTACGCACGCCGGCATCAGGCGGCACGTCGCGGAGGACCACAACAGCGGCCGGTCGCTCTGGATGATGCTGAGGCCGATTCGGGAGCCGATGCTGACGCGCTCGCCGTCGCCGCGCGCGGCGACGAGCTGCTGGCGCTGGACGAGGCGCTCGAGCGTCTTTCGGCGCTCGACCCGCGGCTTGGCCGCGTCGTGGAATGCCGGTTCTTCGGCGGCCTTACAGAGGCTGAAACGGCCGAGGCACTCGGCGTTTCGCAGCGCACCGTCGCCGGCGATTGGTTGATGGCACGGGGATGGTTGTATCAGGCGCTTCGGGAGGAGAGCGGATGACGGCGCCGGAGCGCTGGGCGCAGGTTCGCGCCGGTGCAGAAGCGCTTCTGGCACAGTCGCGCGACGTCAGAGCCGCCTTTCTGCTGCGCGAGTTCGGTGACGACGAATCGCTGCGTGCGGAGATCGAAGCGCAGGCGGAGGCATGCGAGCTGGCTGCGCAGTCTCCCGACTTCCTCGCGCAGTCGGCCACGTCGTTTGCCGCACCGATCCTTGCCGATTCTCCGGACACGGAGCACAAAGGCTATTCCGAATCAGCACCTGGCGATGCGACCGAGGCAGCGCTTCGAGCGGCGCTGGCGGGACATTACGACCTCGAGCGGCAACTGGGAAAAGGCGGGACCGCGACCGTCTATCTCGCCAGAGACCATCGGCACGGACGGCTCGTCGCACTCAAGGTGCTTGACCAGGTACTCGGTGCGGCAATGAGCTCCGAGCGCTTTCTGCGAGAGATCCGTGTCACCGCTGGCCTTACTCATCCTCACATACTACCGCTGCACGATTCCGGTACCGCTGCGGGTTTGCTGTACTACGTCATGCCGTATATCGATGGCGAGACACTACGGGAACGGCTCGCGGGCGGGCGCAAACTTCCGCTTGATGCTGCGCGGCGACTGGTACGCGAAGTCGCGAGCGCGCTGGCGTATGCCCATCGCCGCGGAGTGATACATCGTGACATCAAGCCTGCGAACATTCTACTGGAGGACGGCCATGCTGTCGTGGCCGACTTCGGTATCGCACGAGCAATGCGTCGCGCACAAGAGCCGGCGGAGACGGAGACGTCCCACCTTCTGCCGCGACAGCCGAGCAACGTGATCGACACGCTGACACAGGCAGGCATGTCGCCCGGGACGCCGGCATACATGGCGCCAGAGCAGGCGCTCGGTACCGTTGAAGTGGACCATCGCGCCGACATTTACGCACTCGGCATCGTCGCGTATGAGTCACTGGCAGGGGTGCATCCGTTCTCTGGACGCACGCCGCGAGCCATGGCAGACGCGCACGCGACCGAGATTCCGGCGTCGCTCGCCACGCATCGCAGCGATGTGCCACCCGCGATTGTCGCGCTCGTGATGCGCGCACTTGAGAAGGATCCGACAGACCGACCGCAGTCCGCGGCGGAGATTGTCGCGATGCTGGACCGCGCACCGAGTATCGTGGAATCTGCTGGCACACGGAAGCCCAGTCGCATCATGGCGCGGAGGATGTCGCGCGTCATGGGCGCCGCGATCGCATTGATTGTAATCGTGAGCGCGTTCGCTACCCGCTCCTGGATGGCACGGCGTGATACGGACTCGTCCCGCCGGGAGGCAGGCGTTTCGCACCGTCCGGTCGCTGCCTCAGCGGCGCCTGTAGTGGACGTCGAACGACGCGGCACATCCGATCCGGAGGCGTACGAGCTGTATCTCAAAGGCCACTATTTCTGGACTCAACGTGGCGCGGCCAATCTCGCCCGATCCATCACGTACTTCCAACAGGCTATTGCGCGTGACTCATCGTTCGCCCGCGCGTACGCAGGACTGGCTATCGCGTACAGCGCCCTGCCAGTTTACCCGCCGGACTCAGCGGACTCGACGAAACTGACCACCATGAGCGCAGATCGTGCGACTGAGCTGACCAACGCGAGTGCGGAGCGCGCGGTGAGACTCGACTCCACGCTCGCCGATGCGCAGCTCGCGATGGGGATCGGGCTCGACATGCGCGCCCGATTCCCCGCTGCACTGGCTCGCTATCGCGCAGCGGCGGCTCTCGATCCGTCATCCGTCACCGCTCATCACTGGATTGGGATGAGCCTGCTCAACCTTGGACGCACCAGCGAGGCGATCATCGAGTTGCGGCACGCAACGGAGCTCGATCCGCTTGCTCCTGTGCCCGCTGCCGCGATTGGCACCGCCCTCCTGTTCGCGCGGCGGTTCCGCGAGGCCGAGGCCGCGTCGCGCCGCGCACTCGCTCGCGACTCCACGTTCGGATTTGCCATCTACACGCTTGGGCTCGCGCAAGTATTTGAAGGACAACCGGACAGCGCAGTACGCACACTCACGCGCGGCGCGCGCGTGGATCCGGATGACGCACACATCGCAGCGGCTCTCGTCCTGGCGGACGCGGCAGCTGGCCACTGGAACGACGCTGCGCGAACACGAGATCAGCTTCACAGCCGCTGGGGCAATCGCTGGGGCGATCGCTCGGGCTGGGCCGACGTCGAGGTGGCTGACATGGTGTTCGGTGACCAGGAACCAATTGTGCGCGTGCTGACGAGCAAGGCGGGCCAGCTCCGCTTTGCCGAGACCGGCGGCATGCTGGGCTGCAATCCGTTATTCGACCCACTCCGGTCAAACGCGCGATTCCGCGCCGCGATGCGCGAACTGGGCGTGGCAACGTGCCCGGTCACTCCACGCTGGCATCTTCCCCCGCATCCCCGAATGTGAGACCGCGCTTGGAGATTACGAGTGTGCCAGAAGATGGCGCACGCACATTCTCAACAGACATGTAACCCGTCTCGCGAAATTCTGCTCAAGGACATGGAGCAGCGCCGACACTCGCGTCAGGGCATGTGTTATGCACGATTCTGCAGGGGCACTTCTACACGCAAACGGGAGGGCACGATGCCACGGGGCGACAAATCTGCATACACGGACAAGCAGAAAAGACAGGCCGAACACATCGAACAGGGATACGAGTCGCGCGGTGTTCCGGAGAAGGAATCGGAGCGGCGTGCGTGGGCGACGGAAAACGCGATAAGTCACGGAGGCAGAAAGGCCGGTGGATCCGGCCGAGGAACCTCCGAGAATCGCGAGCCCGAGCGCAAAGGTGGTCACTCCGAAAGTCACGCGGAGAGAAGCAGAGCCGCCAAGAAGGGCTGGGAGACTCGCAGGCACGGCCACTGATCAGTCCGGCCAACCCGCCTGTCGAGGCAATACTGCGGCGCTACTTACTCCAGCGCTTTTCCGTCTCCTCGAGTTCTACACGCAGTCTGGAGTAACTATCGTATCTGGCTGCGCTCACCGCCCCGGACTGAACGGCGGCGATGACTGCGCAGCCAGGCTCCGACAGGTGTGAACAGTTCCCGAAGCGGCATTCGTGGATGAAAGGCCGGAATTCCGGAAAACAGTCCGGCAGGTCCACAGGGTCGAGACCCCACACTCCGACCTCGCGCAGTCCGGGAGTGTCCGCTACGTAGCCACCAGCCGGAAGCGGATGCATCACCGCGCCCACGGTGGTGTGACGTCCCTTGTTCACCGATTCGCTGATCGCGCCGACTCGCAAGTTGAGCCCGGGGTACAGCGAATTCATCAGCGACGACTTGCCGACTCCTGATGGACCGCTCAGCGCGCTCGTCCTTCCATCGAACACGGCATGCAGCTCCGCGATCCCGGTCCTTTCGATCGCGCTCGTGAGGTGGACCGGATAGCCGGCTGCCTCGTAGTCGCCGAAGCGCACGCGGATCTCTTCCTCGTCTGCCAGGTCGGTCTTGTTGATCACCACGCGCGCAGCGAGGGAGTTGGCTTCGGCGATCACGAGAAAGCGATCCAGCATTCGCGGGTGCGGCTCGGGGTTGGCCGCGGCGAACACGACGATTACCTGATCCAGATTCGCAACGACGACGCGCTCGCCCGCGCGCCCACCCGGTTCACGCCGTGCGAGCTGCGACGTACGCGGGAGAATCTCGGTGATCATCCATCCGCCCCCACGCTCGCCCTCGATGACCCTGACGTTGTCCCCGACCGAAAGCTTCACGCCTGAATCGCTCACCAGCTTGAGACGGCCACGCAACGAGGCGTCGTGCATCTCGCCGGTGCTCGTGCGCACCTGCCACACTCCACCGGTGCCCGACAGGACACGGCCGAGGTGGGATGGTCCCTCGATGCTTCGTGGTGTCCCCGTCACGAATCTCGCATGACGTCGTACCACGGCCGCTCTGGCGTCTGTGCACGGGTAATCAGATCATCGAGCGTGCGTTTCGCGTCGCTCAATCGCATTGCACCGAGTGTGGTGCGCGCGGCGTCCTCGGTCTCACCGAAGGCGATGTAGTCGGTTTCGAGATGGCCGGCGGCGGATGGATCGCCGCGACGCCAGTGTACGAACAGCAGATAGGCGCCGAACCGTCCAGCGGGTTCGCGCACTTCGTCGACAACGATGTCCACGCTGTACGACGCGCCGTCCCTGCCCTCGAATGCGGCCGGTCGGGAATGCACCGCACGGTAGCCGCCAACCGTGTTGGCGTCACCGGCGTCATGATCGGCGGGAAGAAATCGGCCCATAGGGGCTCAGTGGCGGCTCAACGTCGGCCGCGCACCATCTCCTTGACGATGTTGCCCGTCATGAAGGCGACATTGGCGGGACGCTCTGCGAGCCGGCGCATGAGATAAGGATACCACTGTGTACCGAACGGGACATAGCACCGCATTCTCCAGCCCTCGCGGACGATCTTCTCCTGCAGATCGCGGCGAACCCCGTACAGCATCTGGAATTCGAAGCGATCGGGCTTGATGTCGTTCTCGCGTGCGAACTGCTTCACCTTCTCGATTATGACTTCGTCGTGCGTAGCGATACCGGGATAGGTACCGTGCAGGATGAGACTCTGCATGCACGTGATGTAATTCGCGTCCACATCGCGCTTTTCGGGAAACGCGACGCTCGCCGGCTCCTTGTAAGCACCCTTGCATATGCGCACGCGAGCACCGAGCGCATTCATGTGCTCGACGTCCGCCTGTGTTCGATACAGATAGCTCTGGAGCACTACTCCGACAGTACCGCGGAATTCCGGATACAGCCGATTCTCGAACAACTCGAGTGTCTTCTGTGTGTAGTTGCTCGCTTCCATATCGAGCCTGACGAAGCTGCCGTACTTGCGCGCCCGTTCAAGCACGTCGCCCATTATAGAGACGCACAGCTCTTCGGAAACGTCCAGACCCATCGCCGTGAGCTTGACGCTCACATTCGCATCGAGCTTCTCACGCGCGATGCGATCGAGAATCTTCAGGTACTCGGCGCCGGCGGCTCGCGCCTCGGCTTCGTTGTGAACGCTTTCGCCGAGCAGGTCGAGCGACGCTGTGATTCCGCGACCGTTGAGCTCCCGAACCGCGGGAACCGCGGTCTCGAGCGTCTCGCCAGCGACGAAGCGGGAGGCGAACCCTTTGGCCAGGCGATTTGTCTTGACGAACTTGAAAACTCGCGGCTGGTTGGAAAGATAGAGCAGTGCGTTTCGGATCATCTTACTTGTATAAGCGGATTACTGGGAACGGTTTGCCGGTTGCGATCGACGTGTCGAAGAAATTCCAGTCGACGAGTCCGTCATCGGATTCCGGCTCCAAAAGATAA
Organism: Gemmatimonadota bacterium; assembly: GCA_040388625.1. Taxonomy (NCBI): domain Bacteria; kingdom Pseudomonadati; phylum Gemmatimonadota; species Gemmatimonadota bacterium. The sequence continues at coordinate 427,612 of JAZKBK010000006.1, forward strand.
GCGGCGAGCGGGCCGAAGCGCCCTGTTGCCGGTACGGCCACGTATCCGCCGGCGGGAACGTCGCGTGCGGATGGCGTACTCCACGTTCCGGTCACACGAGTTTCCCGGTGGCCCTGGAACGGGCGTGCCGACGTGATGACTGAATCGACTGTGAATACCGACAGCCGATTGCCCGTCCCGCCGGGCGAGAACGGTTCGACGCTCAGGCCATGGAGCTCCAGGAGCGCCACGATCTTCGCGTCGTTCGGGACCAGATACGCATCCGGATGACGCACCTCCAGTATCGGCTCGAAACGGTCGTACACCGGCATCACCTGCGTGATGAAGCGGCCAGTACGCCGTATGCCCCTGGGAACGCCGGCCTGGGTGATCGTCGAGTCGCCAGTGCGCGTCAGAACCTCGAAAGGAATTGGCGCATCGAACGGCTTGGTGGTCATCCGGGAACGGATCGGAACGTTGGCTTCCTGAACGTTGTAGGCCGTGGATCTGATCTGCTCGAGCTGCGCCGCATGTCTCGCTGTGGCCGACAGAATCTCCTGAACGAACGCGTAGGTCGAAGCGACGCGACGCTTGAACGGATCGTGCGAAAATGCTTCGCTCAGGATGGACACGCGGCCACGCATTCCGTAGTAGTTGGTTCCGTAGCGCGGCGTGTGCTCGTAAGTGTACCAGCCGTCCTTCACCGTGTCGGTCAGCTGGGCCTTACCGTCTTCGCGACCGAAGTTGCCGTAGTCGAACACCTCGAAGCCGCGGCCGTGCATGCGAGCGCGGATCTCGGGGAGGATCGTATCGCGTGTGAGACCGCCAGCGAAGCCCGGCGCATACGATGCCGGATTCAACGACGGCGAGTACGTCAGCGCGAAGCCATGAAAGCTTCCGTCGGTCGTGTGGAGATCGACGTACACGTCCGGATCCCACTTGTCGAACATCGCGAGCGATGCGCGCGTTTCCGGTGCTTCCGCCTTCACGTAGTCGCGATTGAGATCGAGGCCCTGCCCTTGCGCTCTGGTGCCTACCAGCTCCGGTCCATTCTGCTCTCTGCGATTCACCGCCTGATCGGCGAACTTCTCATTGCCGTCTGCGTTGTAGATCGGTACGGCAATCAGTACGAGCGAGTCGAGTACGTTGGGACCGCGCTGATACGTGAGATCACGCACGAGCGCGAGCAGTGCTTCCTTGCCCTCAACCTCGCCGGCGTGGATGTTCGCGTTGACGTACACGATCGGGCGACCGAGCTTGCGGGCTTCTTCTGGCGTCCTGACGACCGGCCGCGACGCAATCAGATACGGGATGTCGCGTCCCTCCGTCGTCTTGCCGATCACTCCGTATGCCAGCGGTGCGTTACGCGAGCGAAGCCCGTTGATGAACGCCATCACGTCGCCGTAACTGGACGTCCTGTTGTAATTGGACGCCTCGGCGCGAGTCTGAGGCATCGGGTAGATCGGCCGCGACGGATCGATTCGCGCAGCGCACGCTACGCCGAACGAGGCGATGCTGACCGCGACGACGCCGCGGATGGTGGACGTGATGGTATGACTCATCTGGTGGGGTTGGCTGGTCAGTCCTGCGGGTAGAAGCGCGCGTTGGAGCGCGCCATCTGCAACAGGATGGGTGCGGCTTCGAACCGCCCTGGAAACCTTACGTTCAGGTCGTCCAATTGCTGCAAGAACAGCTCGATCCCCATGGTGTCCATGTAACGGAATGGGCCGCCACGGAACGGAGGAAAGCCGATTCCGAATACCCCACCGACGTCGCCGTCGCGCGGTGAGCGGATGATTCCTTCTTCAAGACAGCGCGCTGCTTCGTTGAGCATCGCGTAAACGGTGCGACGCTGAATGTCGTCTTCGGAGATCTCCGCGCGCGGGCGACCGGGTGCGAAGATCTCGTACACCGACTGGTCGACGCCACCCTTCTTTCCGGCTTCGTCGTAAATGTAGAATCCCTTCTTCGACTTGCGGCCGAAACGTCCCGCGTCGATCACGCTTCGCAGTGATTCCGGTTGCGAGAGACGGGCGCCGAACTCGTCGAACATGATCTGGCCCACCTTGCCGGCAATGTCGAGCCCCACCTCATCGACGAGAGTTATGGGCCCTACCGGAAATCCGAAATCCACGAGTGCCTTGTCGATCGCCTCGATCGAGCCGCCCTCGTCGAGCAACCGTCCGGCTTCACTTATGTACGGAGCGAGTATCCGGTTCACGAAGAAGCCGGGCGAGTCCTGCACGACGATGACCGTCTTGCCCAGCTTCTTGCCATATGCGACAGCCGTTGCGGTCACCGAATCCGACGTACGCCCGGTAACGATCACTTCCAGCAACGGCATCCTGTCGACCGGAGAGAAGAAGTGCATGCCCAGCACACGCTCGGGACGGCGCGACACTTCAGCGATTCGCGTCACGGGGAGGGTGCTCGTGTTGGTCGCGAAGATCGCCTCCGGCTTGACGACGGCCTCGACCTCACGAAGCACCGCATGCTTCACGTCCAGATCCTCGAATACAGCCTCGATCACGAGATCGACGTTCGCAAAGCCGCTATAATCGATCGTGCCGCTGACGAGCGACATGGTATCCGCGTACTGCATGCGCGTGATCTGGCGTCTGGTCAACCGTCCCTTCAGCACCTTGCTGATCGCGCTCAAACCCTTGCCGATGTGTGGCCAATCGGCGTCCTTCATTCGTACTATCGTTCCCTGCTGAATCGCTACACTCGCGATGCCGGCACCCATGAACCCGGAGCCGATTATTCCGATCTTCTGGATGTTGAGTGCGGCGGCGGTGTGACCTGGGGGAAGTCCACTGTCCTTCTTGAGCGCGGTCGTGGCGAAGAAGAGGAAGATGAGCTGTCTCGACACATCAGTCGCAGCCATCTGGCCGAACAGTCGCGCCTCCTCGCGCAGACCAGCCGGCATTCCTCTGTTCATTCCGGCTTCGACAGCATCGATAGCCGCCAGCGCCGCGGGAAAATGGCCGTGCGTCTTCTTTTCGGTCTCCTCGCGCGCCTTCCTGAACACGACGCTGCGGCCGACCGGATTCGAATCCAGCAGCAGTCCGGACGCGCCGCGCGAGCGCGACGCGCGCTTGAGTCGTCCGTCACCCAGCGCTCTGGCTCGATCGATCGCGATGCGACGCAGGATTGCGGGATGCACCATCTCATCCACCAGGCCGGTCTGCAACGCCTTCTTGGCGCGCACGTTCTTGCTCGTGAGAATCATGTCCAGCGCGGCACGGGCTCCGATCAGACGCGGCAGGCGCTGCGTGCCGCCTGCACCGGGAATCAATCCGAGCTGCACTTCAGGCAACGCGAGAATCGTTTTGGGGTCATCGGTCGCGATGCGCCATCTGCATGCGAGCGACGCTTCCAATCCGCCACCAAGACACGCTCCGTGAATCGCCGCGACGAACGGAACGCGCGACTTTTCAAAATGCTCGACGAGTGCCTGTCCGTCGCGACTCAGACGCTCGGCGTCCTCCGCATCACGCAGTTGCGTGAACTCTTCGATGTCTGCGCCGGCGATGAAAGTATCCGGCTTTCCACTGATCAGGACTGCGCCCTTCACCGTGTCGTCGCGGTCGATGCGATCGAACAATTCGACGAACGCTTCGCGCATGCCGCGCGTGATCTTGTTCACCGGCTCGCCGACCAGGTCGATCGTCAGGATCGCGATGCCATCTTCGATTTCCATGGTCACGGGAGCCTGATACCGTCCATTCGCGACCGGAGTGTTCATGCGAGGCTCCGTCATACGTCGCGCTCCAGCACCATCGCGAAGCCAAGGCCGCCGGCTGCGCAAACCGTCATGAGACCATACTGCGCATCGCGGCGGCCCATCTCGTTCAGCAACGTCGTAGTTATGCGCGCGCCTGTCGCGCCGAAAGGATGGCCGAGCGCGATCGAGCCGCCCATGACGTTCAATCGCGCGCGATCGACTTCACCGACTGGATGCTCGAAGCCGGCGCGATGCGCCCACTCCACCGACTCGAACCCCTTGAGATTGCACAGCACCTGCGCCGCGAATGCCTCGTGCATCTCGACGAGGTCCATGTCTGCAAGTGTGAGTCCCGCGCGGTGCAGCGCAACAGGTGCAGCAAGCACCGGGCCCATCAAGAGCTGCTCGCCGGGATCGAGCGCGGAGTATGCGTACGATTTGATGTAGCCGAGTGGCTCGTAGCCGAGCGACTTTGCCTTTGCCTCGCTCATGAGAAGGACGCAGGCACCGCCATCCGTAAGCGGCGACGAGTTGCCGGCGGTGACGGAACCGTAACGCCTGTCGAAGACAGGTTTCAGCGCAGCGAGCTTCTCGTACGATGTGTCTTCACGTATGCCGTTGTCGGTCTTCACGACAGCGTCGTACTGCGGCGGCACCAGCACGGGCGAGATTTCGGCGGTCAGCCTACCATCGGCGGTGCCGGCAGCTGCAAGCCTGTGCGAGCGCAGCGCGAAGTGATCCTGATCCTCGCGCGATATGTCGTTGATCTTCGCCATCTTCTCAGCGCTCTCGCCCATCGTCTCGCCGGTCGTTGGCTCCGCGATCGCCGGAGTGATGGGAACCAGATCCCTGGGCCGGATCCGGGAGAGTGCACCGATACGGCCGGTAAGCGATTTGGCGCGCGACGCCGCGACCAGAGCATCCGCAAAGCCTCTCGAATGCAGAACCGGCACGTTGGAGAGCGATTCAGCGCCGCCGGCGATTATCACGTCGTGATGGCCCAGCGCTATCTGATCCGCAGCGTCGGTTATCGCCTGGTTCGCCGACGCGCAAGCGCGGCTCACACTGTAGGCCTGCACGCCCTTGGGCAACGTCGGCATCAGCGAGACTTCGCGCGCAATGTTCGGGGCCAGAACGTTTGGAACAACCGTGCCGAATATCAGCGCTTCGACCTCGGTCCCGCCCAGATTGGACCGCTGGAGCAGCTCGTTCACGCACAGCTTGCCGAGTTCGATCGCAGAGAGGCCCTTGAACACAGTGCCGGAGCGTGCGAACGGCGTTCTCACGCCCGCCACAACCGCGACGCGGCGCCCGTTTCCAAAGGTCGGCATTGCTTGAACTTAGGCAGCAGGCGCGCGTTGTGCTACCGAGCAGCCGCCCGGACGGTCGTCTGCCCGCCGCGTTCATTGGGCATTGGCACAGATGCGGACGCGCATCTGCTCGCAACTCTGCGCGATTAACCTGGAAGTCCGGGATCCGGGCACAAAAAAGCCGCCCATCGGACGGCAAAGCTCAGCCTGGTTCGACTCAGTTCAGTACCGAGTCCGGATTCTGTGAATCATCGAAGGCGAATACGCGCCTTGCACCCTTCCACCAGCTGCTCCTGGTGTTTGCCAGGGTTTCGACCTTCACTCGGGACCCCGGCGTTGGCGCGTGCACGTAACGGCCATCACCTATATAGATGCCGATGTGCGAGATACGCTTGCCGTGGCCAAAAGTAAGGAGGTCGCCGGGCTTGAGCGACGCGATGTCGCGCTCGATCTTCTTGCCGGCCAGCGCCTGCTCACGCGACGTCCGTGGAAGCTTCGCCCCGAAATGTTCCATCACGTACTGTACGAGCCCACTGCAATCGAAACCCGAGGACGGCGATTCGGCACCGCGCTTGTACTTGATCCCGAGCTGCGCACGCGACAGGGCAACTATCGAATCCCGGAGCGCGTGAATCGAGCTGCTGAGCTGCTGGAATGGCCTGGGCTCCGGAACAGGCTTTGGCTGCGTGATGGTCACAGTCTGGGCGCCCGCCGACGACACAAATAGAGCGCCGGAAAGAACCGCGACGCTCATAAGATTTGTGATACGGCTCCTGCCGCGGCTGTTTTTCATGCTCGGTCAAGCTAAAGATCGGCACCTCATGCTGCAACCGCGAAAAGAAACCGACAATCAGCCGACCGGCATCATATTAGTGATATCTGGCTGCAGGGATCGTGACGTGACCCTTGACGTCACGGTACTCGATCGACCCGTTACCGTTGGCCCGCACTGCCAGATTGCCGCCGATTCCACGGGCTGCGACCTCTCCTGACGACTTGGATCCCACCGTCACGTCGCCGCCTATGCTGGACAGCTGGATCTCTCCCGACCCGTCCTGCGGGATGCTGACCGAGCCGGCGATGTTGTTCAAATAGATCGCGCCGCCGCCATCCACGATGTGGACGTCGCCATAGACGTTGGCGACGATCATGTCGCCGCCGCCGTCCGTTACGTCGAGCTTGCCGCCCACCGTGTCTATGTCCAGGCCACCGTCGCCGTGCCTCAGACGCATGGTCCCCACGTTGCGGAAGGTGGACTCGCCCGTGCTGTCGATCACGTCGAGGGCCAGCGATGGCGGCAGCTGAATCACGAGATCGAGTGACGCGGTGGCTCCGGGATCGTGGCGCGAAGGCGGGAGAATCGCGGAGACGAGGATCGTGTCGCCCGCCCTGCGGCTTGTTATCCGGATCCCGTTGAGGGTTGCGACGGTCGCCGCGTGCGCGGTCCCGGTGACGAGGACTTCCGTCGCTGAACTCACTCCCTGAACCTTGAGATTGCCCGCACCCGCGTTCAGCACGAGCACGGTTGCTCCCGCGGCTGGAACGTGCACAGTGCGCGTCGCAGTCTGCTCCATTCGGCGCAGCGTGCATCCACCCAACAGCACAATGGCGATACCAACGCCAAGCCTGGCCACCCGCGCAGGCACCACGGTCACGCTGAACGGAGAGTCATGAGCCTCGGCAACTCGACACTGTACTCGGTAATTACGTCGCAGCGAACGCAAGCGCTGTCTCGCCGCATGCGAGAGCCGTCGGAGCCCCTGTCACGAGTCTCCGGGCGGGGCGATCTGGAGTACCCTTCGGTTGAAGCCGATGTTCACTCTGAACGATTCCAGAGGGCCGTGCGCGGGTGCCGCCAGCATCGGTGGCACCCGTGGATCCTACATATCGTGGATGGTCTTTATCGCGGTGACCTTGAGGTGCCGCACCGAGGTCGGAAGGCGCAGGATCGTCGTCTCTCCCAGCTTCTTGCCTACCAGAGATCTTCCAATCGGTGATGACATCGACACGTGGCCTTCCTCGAAGTCACCATCGCCAAAGACGAGGCTGTAGACCTCTGTCTTGCCGTTCTTCTCGTCCTCCACCGTGACTTCGGAGCCGAGTCCGACGGCATCGCGCGCGATCTGTGAGACATCGATCTGCGACAACTTGGAGAGACGCTGACGCAGCTGCCCCAGACGCGCCTGAACGAATTGCTGACGCTCGAGGGCGGCCTTGTACTCCGAATTCTCACGCAGGTCGCCGAGCTCGACGGCCTTACGGATCTCATTCGGCAATACAACGTTCAACTCGTGCTGCAGCTTCTCGACCTCTGCGCCGAGCTTGAGCTTGAGCTCTTCGATCATGGGAGCCTCGATGCGACGATGCCTGATGTGAGAGGGGGAGGCAAAAAAATGAACGCCCGGCCGGGGGGTCGGGCGAACGGATGATTCGAGGAAGTTATCCGGCCGCGCTGGAAGGCGCAATCCGACGCCGGTCGGATGTGCAGGTCTGCACCGGGCAATATCCGATTGGCTATCTTGCTCCAGCTGTCATGACTGGCACTCCTTCTTCATCGAATGGTGCGGCGATCGCCGCCGCCACTACCGGACCAACGCTGAGCGAGCGTGAGCGGGTGGTGGATCTGCTGCAGCTTCGATTCGCCGACGACCATCTCTCGCTGGATGAGTTCGAGCGTCGCGTAGCCGCGGCGTACCAGACGAGAACGGCGGCCGAGCTGGACGATCTGGTGGCGGATCTCACGCCGGCAACGACGCTGCCAGCCGTGACAGCGGCGCAGTCATGAGCAGATTGATACTCGCGATCGCGGCGGTCGCCACGCTGAGTGCGTGCTCGCGCTTCGAATCGTCTCGGAAATCCGATTCTGCGACAGCACGGTCCGATTCCAGCGTACAACACCCCGCCGACACCGCCATCACGGTAACCGCAACTGGCTACGGGCCGCTTCGCATCGGGATGACCGTCGCCGCCGCCGCGAGCGCACTCCACTCTCCTGCTCCATCGACAGTTGGGCTCGACACGGCATGCGCGTACGTTCACTTCGACGCCGCGCCGCCCGGCATGCGAATCATGGTCACCGGCGGAACAGTCGTGCGCATCGAGGTCGATTCGACCACGGTGCCGACCGGACTCGGCGTGCGTGTCGGAGACTCGGAAGCGCGCGTCAAGGCGCTGTACGGGTCGCGCGTTTCAGTCGAGCCACACAAGTACCTGCCCGGCGGTCATTATCTCGTCGTGTCTCCCATACCGCCAACCGACAGCAACTTCCGTTTGATATTCGAGACGGACGGAAGTCGCGTTACATCCTACAGAGCAGGCCAGCTGCCACAGGTCCAGTGGGTGGAGGGATGTGCATAGCATGGAAGCCATATCGATAACTCCCGCGACGACAGCGCTCGTCCTCATCGATCTCCAGCGCGGAATCGCCGGCGGCACAACGGTACCGCACGGAGCGTCGCTGGTCGTGCAGAACGCGGCCAGGCTGGCACAGGCCTGTCGCGATGCAGGAGTGCTCGTGATTTTCGTGCGCGTGGACGTGGGTCCCGGTGGCATACTCTTCCCGCGCGTCAACTCCGACGTTCCACGGCCGGCGTTCAAGACTTCAGCGGGCTGGTCGGATCTCGTGCCTGAGCTTGGCGCGGGCGAGCGTGACGTGATCGTCACAAAGCATCAGCCGAACGCATTCTTCGCGACCGATCTTGAAATTCACCTGTCACGCCGCGGCATTCGCACGATCATACTCGGCGGAATCTCCACCAATATCGGTGTAGAGTCCACGGCGCGCGCTGCGCAGGAGCGCGGTTACGATCAGATATTCGTCGAGGATGCAATGGCCGCGCGTGAGGTGGACCTTCACGAGTTTCCGGTCCGTCGTTTCTTCCCGACGATCGGCAGAGTGCGCAGCACCGCGGATGTCGTTGCTTGCCTGAGCGCGGCGGCGAAGTAGATCGTCTGGAACTGGTCGTTCCCATTTTCGCGGGAATGACGAATCGGCGCGCGGCAACGTTCACCAACGCGCTGTTGCTGCTATCGACACTGTGCGCATCGCCGCTACTCGCACAGCAGCACCGCGTCACCATCACTGTGGATCCTCGTGATTCGATAGCCGCTTTCGATCCAATCATCGCGCTCGGCTCGACCATCGACGGGCACAACGAGGACGCGACGCGCCACATCTTCACGCGAGCGAACGTGTCGGCGATGAAGTCGGTGAACTTTCACCCGATATCGTACCGCCTTCGCACCGAGCTCGGCATCGAGGCCTGGCACTGGAATCCGCGCGGGCGCTGGAGCGATCCCAACCATCGACAGGGCTACTGGACGTCCGCCGATACGATCGGATCCCCGATAACGGTGTCTTATGGCTACCGATTACCGCGGCGCGGCAATACGATCGATCAGGCCAACGACGAGGGCTATTCGCGTCTGACCGACGGCGATACCACGTCATTCTGGAAGAGCAACCCGTATCTGGATTCGCGCTATACTCGCGAGCCAGGCGCGAGTCATCCGCAATGGGCGATCGTCGATCTCGAGCACAATGAATCGATCGACGCGGTGCGGATAATGTGGGGGACGCCGTACGCAACGAGCTACGACGTTCAGTACTGGGAAGGCGAACAGCCCAAAGGTCCGGACGACAACGCAGACGACACCGGGTGGCGCACAGTCACCGACGGAGCAATACGGGGCGGCAACGGTGGTGACGTAACGCTCGATCTGGCGCGACGTCCCACCACCACGCGCTGGATACGGATCCTGCTGCGCACGAGCTCCGGCCGCGCGCCGGCTGGCTCGACCGACGTGCGCGATGGGCTCGGCTTTGCGATGCGTGAGATCTATGTGGGTAGAATCGAACACGGAAGCTTCCGCGAGGTTACTCGACACGCTCCGGATCCGAGCGCTCAGAGTCGCACGTATGTATCCAGCACCGATCCGTGGCATCGCGAAGTTGACCGCGATGAGGGAACCGAGCAGCCTGGCATCGACCTCGTGTTCGCGAGTGGAATCACGCGCGGATTGCCGATGCTCACGCCGGTCGGCGTGCTGTACGATACACCGGCGAATGCAGCTGCGCTGCTTCGCTATGTGCGCAGGCGACGCTACCCGATCCCGCGCATCGAGCTGGGCGAGGAACCCGACGGTCAGTTCGTATCACCGCTCGACTTTGCCGCACTGTACGCGCAGGTAGCCGACTCGTTGCGCGCAGTCGATTCGAACATCGCACTCGGCGGTCCGTCGCTGCAGGACGCGCGCACCAAGGTCATGATGGCATGGAAGGAAGGCGATTCGGACGAGCGGTCATGGCTGGCTCGTTTCGTCGCGGCTCTTACGATGCACGGGCATGCGCGCGACCTCGGCTTCGTTTCGTTCGAGTTCTATCCATTCGATGACGCGTGCTCCGGAAGCGCCCCGCAGCTCGCGCAGGTAGCGCGAAAGATACGCACCGCTGTGGCGCAGTTCCGCAGTGACGGCGTACCCGAAGACGTCCCGCTATTGATGACCGAATACGGCTACTCGCCGTTCTCGACGGCGTCCGAGATGAATCGCGCTGGCGCCCTTCTCAACACGATGGCGGTCGCCGAGTTCCTCGCTGACGGAGGCTCACAGGCATTCTTCTATGGAACTGAGCCAAGCAGTCTCGATCGTGGTGCAGCCTGTGATAGCTGGGGAGACAATACGCTGTTTGTCGCGGACGACGACCGTCACATCCTCGCGAAGAACTCGACGTATCATGCGGCGCACATGCTCACAACACTATGGGCAGACTCGGCCGGCGGCCGACATAGCGTACTCGCGACGAAGGTGACGGCGGCGGCCGCTACTGCACCGCCGATCGCTTCGTACACGTTGCGTCGTCCTGATGGACGGATCGCGGTGCTGATCACGAATCGCGATCCCGCGAATTCCTGGACCGCCGACATTCGCGGAGTCGGCGACGCGCACGCGACATTCGACGTATGGCGATTCTCTGCCGCGGAATACACGTGGCACCCGAATGGCGCCGACGGGTTCGCGAAGCCCAACACAGGACCGCTGAAGATGAGTGTCAGCGCGGGTGAGACGCTGACGTTGCCGCCGTATTCGATTGTAGTGGTGCGTCAGCGCTGAGCCGACGGGCTACTCCATGTCGAATTCGCGTGCAAAGGCGACGGCAAAGACGAACGTCTTCGCGCGGTTGCGGCTTTCCATCGCGTCGGCGACACGTTCGAGGCGGGCGGGAACCGACATGATCTTCTCCTGCGCCTTCTTGCCGATCTCGTTGAGCCCCTCGATCGCGTCGATGGCCCAGTAGCGGATCTGCTCTTCGACGATCCTGAGATAGTCGCGCGGCCCGTAGATGCCAGCTCGCCGAATGACATCCGCCATCTCGCGGAAGTGCGGCATGTTCACACCGGGCATGTCGATCGACGGCATGATGGCCGCAGCCGACTCGAGCGCACGATTGGGGTCGCGGGCGAGCACTTCCTGAAAGACATTGCGGTAGAACACGTAGTGACGCGCTTCTTCCTTCGCCACGTTCGCCAGCACTGTGCCGATCATCGGCTCGTATTCGCTTGCCAGCTTGCCGGTATTGGCGTGACTGACCTGTGTCGCGCGCTCCTGGAGCGTGGTGTACACGAAAACGCGATACGGGTCCTTGTCCCACGTCGGCTCGAAGCCGGACTTGAGATACTCGAACTGCATCCTCTCGAGCACAGGATTGTCCAGCACCAGGCTGTCGCGCGAATAGTCGTGAAGTACCGCACCGTGCCGATCTTCTTCAGCGGTCCACAGATTGGTCCACTTGGACCAGAATGTGTCGCCGCCGAGGTATGCGGCGAGCAGACGGTGAAAGTGCGGCAGTCCCTCTTCAGTGAGAAGATTGAGGGCCAGCGCGACTCGCGCTGGCGTGCTGATTCCCTCGGCCCGGCGCCGGAGGTCCCGGATGTGCTTGTCCGGGTCCGTGTCGGGGGCCGCGGAGAGCAGCTCACTCGGAAACCAGAGTATCCGCTTGGACTCATGAGCCACCATGAGCTGGCGCACCTCTTCCTCGAGATCCGCCAGAACCTCTACTTTGGCCAGCGTCTCTGCCTCTGACATGTTCATGCTGGGTTGGTGCTCATGACTGGAACTTACAAGAAAGCAGACTTGATGCCAATTCGGCAGAATCACGTTTAATGCGGGAACAGGGCCACAGGGCAGCGATCGCAGTCACTCAGAGAGCGTTCAATCACACGTTTAGCGCGATTGGCCGGTATTCCGCTAACTTTCAGGATTGCCCTAAAAAAACGGACTTCGCGTGTCATTTAGCAGTTTCAAGCTGGACCCCAATCTTCTCAAAGGCCTTAAGGAACTGGGCTTCGTTCGTCCGACGCCAATTCAGATGGACGCCATCCCGCCCGCGATGGAGGGGCGCGACGTGCTTGCGTGCGCCGCGACCGGAAGTGGAAAGACGGCGGCGTTCCTGCTTCCAATACTTCACAAGCTGATCGAGCGGCCGCGCGGAACTACGCGCGCACTCATCGTCACGCCCACACGCGAGCTTGCGGCGCAGATCGCGGAGCATCTCAATGAGATCGCCGTTCACACACCGATAACGAGCGCAGCAATATTTGGCGGCGTCGGCATGTCGCCGCAGGAACACGCATTCCGCAGCGGCGTGGACGTGCTCGTTGCAACGCCAGGGCGGCTGCTGGATCACCTGCGGCATCCGTACGCGAAGCTCGACCGGCTGGAGTTTCTGGTTCTGGACGAAGCCGATCGCATGCTGGACATGGGCTTCCTTCCGGAGATCCGGAAGCTTCTGCGCCTGCTTCCGGCGCGGCGCCAGACGCTCTTCTTCAGCGCGACGATGCCGCCTCCAATCGCGGCGCTCACGCGCGAGATGTTGACCAACCCCGCGATGCTCCGCATAGAGCGAAACGCGGCGCCGCCGACTGGAATCACGCAGGCCGTTTATCCCATTTCGCAGGAGCTCAAGGCTCCGCTGTTCCTCGCGCTGCTGAATCGCGGCGAGATGAAGCAGGCGCTCGTGTTCACGCGCACCAAGCATCGCGCCAACCGTCTCGCGGACTTTCTCGTGAAGAACGGCGTCAAGGCTGATCGCATTCATGGCAACCGGTCGCAGACTCAACGCACGGCGGCACTCGCCGGATTCAAGAACGGCACGTACAAAGTGCTCGTCGCGACGGACATCGCAGCACGCGGAATCGACGTCGAAGAGCTGGGTCACGTAGTCAATTTCGACGTGCCGTTGGTCGCGGAAGATTACATCCACAGAGTGGGCCGTACCGGGCGCGCGGATGCGACGGGTGAAGCATTCACCTTCGTGGCACCGGACGAGGAAGGCGATCTTCGCACGATCGAGAAGGCAGTGGGCAAGCGGCTGCCGCGCGTAACCGTACCGGATTTCGATTACGATGCGCGTCCCACGCAGAAGCTCGAGGTACCGCGCGGCGAGCGCATCGCGGCGATCCGCGCAAAGAAAGCCGAGGATCGTGCGCGCGCCGCTGCCAAGGCGGCGCGGCGGTCGACGGGCGGTGCCGGACAGTCCGGACCATCCGGCGGGCGGGGGAGGCCTTCCAAACCGGCGCGACCGGGAGTGCCTGGCACCAATCGGCCGAAAGCCGGAAGTTCTCCGCGGCGTCCCGGCGGCGACAAAGGGCGCGCACGGTAACCCCTCGTAACGGGCCGGCCAGCTGCCGGGCCCTCAATTCGTAAGGAGAAAAGGCGCTATGAAGATGGAGCAGTCGACAGTACCCGCCATCCTCCTGGCACTAGGAGTAGCGATCGGCGGCCTCCTGATAGGAAACGGTTTCGCGCGCGGTCGCTCCGCCGACCGGTTCGTGACCGTGAAGGGCGTCGCGGAGCGCGATGTCCAGGCCGACCTCGCCATCTGGCCATTGCGAGTGGTAGCCGCCGATAATGATCTGACCGTCGCGCATACCAAGCTCCAGACGAGCGTTCAGAAGATCATGCAGTTTCTCGCGGCACAGAAGATCGATACGACTCAGGCGACGCTCGCGAATTTCCAGGTTTCGGACGCATTCACCAATCAGTACGGTGGAAGCGATCGCGCGCCGACGCGCTACGTAATCCATCAAACGATCGTCGTGCGGTCGAACGATCCGGCGACGGTGCTTGCAGCGAGCCAGCATGTGGCGGAGCTGGTGAATTCTGGCGTGGTTCTGTCCTCGGGCGGCGAGTATGGAAACGGCGGCCCGACCTTCGTCTTCACCGGTCTCAACAAGCTCAAGCCGGCGATGATCGGCGAAGCCACAGCACGAGCCCGCGAAGCCGCCGCCAAGTTCGCCACCGACTCCAGGAGCGAGCTCGGCGGCATTCGTCAGGCTAGTCAGGGAGTGTTCGAAATCCTCCCGCGCGATCAGGCCCAGGGAATCACTGAAGAGAGCCAGGTCGCGAAGACGGTCCGCGTGGTTTCGACCGTGGATTATTTCCTGAAGAACTGAGTGCGTCCGGGCCCGCGTACCCGCTTCCGGCCCGAGCCTTACGACCGCCGCTAGTACCGATCTTGCAACACGGACGTTTTCAATCCAGCCCAACCTGAGCCGGCCCGACTTGTCGCGAGCATTTGTCAACGAAGATGCAGGTGGAACCGTACCGCGCCGCAACTACGCACTCCCCGAGCGTGACGATCCCACGTTTGACGCAGCTGCCGCGGCCGCTCTGCTCGAAGCTGCGCGAGCCGGCGAGACTCCGAGCGCGGAGGAAGCGACGGGCTACTACTGGGGGGAGCCAAGATTGCACGAACACGTTCGCCGGATTCGCGACAGAGCGGAAGCCACAAACGATGACCGTCTGGTGCAGCTGGCAGACCGTTTTCTACGATAGCACCCCAGCCAACCCATTGCGCCCATGACCATCGTTACCCGGATTGCTGCATGAACGCGAGGCCGACGCTGTGGCTTGCTGCTCTTACCGACTACGTGCTGCCACTTGCGCTCGTGTCGGAGCTCGGACGCAATGCGTGGCCGCAACGCGATAAACAGCGCCACAGGGCGCTCCAGGCGGTTGCGAACTCGCTGTGCAACATGGTTGCGGTGGATCGGCGCTATCCCAATGAGGTGCGGCTCAACCATCCGCAGGGTGGATTGCTCGTTCTCGATGTCCTCGCGCGCCGCTGCACGCTCAACGCCGCCGACGTGACCGCGATCGGGCTGGTCGACCGTCTTGGGCTCTGGCTGCATGCGCAGCTCGACAGTGCGCGTATTCCGGAAGACCGGATCTGCGGCGTCCGACTCGAGATGGAGTACACAGCGAGCGAGCGGACGTACCTCGCAAGCGGGCGCGTGTGGGAGATGCAATTCTCGCTGCGATCGGAAGTCGTTACCTTGGACCAGAGCTACGTCGGCACCGCGCCGCCGTGCACGGCGGCGGTGCCGTACGGCGTCGGGGCGCTGATGCCGTGGTAACCCAACCCGAACTGACAGGGAACTGATGACGACTCAGGTACTCTCGCATCCCGGCGCCGACGAATACGCGCCCTACTACAACACCTACATAGCACCGGTCGCGGGCACGAACGCGCTCGAGACTCTCGTCACCCAGCTCGGAGCTCTGGATCCGCTCCGATCGCTCGGCGACGCGCAGACGCTGCACCGCTATGCGCCGGACAAGTGGAGCGTGAAGGAAGCTGTCGGCCACATCACGGACGCCGAGCGAATCTTCGCGTGCCGGATGCTCCGCATCGCGCGCGGCGATAAGACGCCGCTACCGGGCTTCGACCAGCAGCCATACGTCGATGCAGCGCATTTCGATAGTCTGCCGATCGGCACTCTCGTCGATTCGTTTCGCGCAACTCGCGCAGCAACGATCGCGCTCACAAAGGAGATCGACGGTGACGCTTGGCTGCGAACGGGGACAGCCAGCGGATTCACGGTGAGTGCGCGGGCGCTGGCGTACATCATCACCGGCCACGCCGCGCATCACATCGGAATACTGAGAGATCGTTACGGGATGCCGGTGTAGCTCGCGGGAAACGCGTGACGCTACCTGCAGTACTCGACTTTATAGGCGTATCGGTGTTCGCTGTCAGCGGCGCGCTTGCCGCTGGGCGAAAGCAGCTCGATCTACTGGGCGTGGTGGTGCTCGCGCTCGTCACTGCGATCGGCGGCGGCACCATTCGCGACGTGCTGCTGGATCGCAGCCCGATCTTCTGGCTCGCCAACGGGTCGTACATTCTGGTGATCGCTGCATCGGCGTTGCTTACAGTCGCCTATGCGCGCTGGCGGCGGCCACCCCGGTCAGCACTTCTCCTCGCCGATGCGCTCGGACTCGCGCTGTTCAGTATTACCGGGGCACAGATCGCCGAGCGAACGGGGCTTCCGCCGGTGAGCTGCGTGGTGCTCGGCACGATAACCGGATCCGCTGGCGGAATTGTCCGCGACGTGCTGAGTGCCGAGATCCCGCTGGTGCTCAAGCGCGGAAACCTGTACGCGACCGCCGCGATCGCCGGCACGGCAACCTACGTCATACTCGAGGAACTGAGCGTCCCGCGCCCCATTCCGTCGTTCGCCGGAATGGCGGTGATCGCGGGGGTACGTCTAGCGGCAATCCTCTGGGGGCTGCAGCTTCCCGTGTTCGAGCTCGACTCTTCGGCGGAGAAGCGTTAGACAATTCTCCGTCGCAACTCTGTCAGGAGAATGAGATGTCGATTGCCGGAAGCGTGCTTCCAGAGTTCGATCAGGAGATGGCGACAACACGCACGATGCTCGAACGCGTGCCCGAGACTCGCGCGCAGTGGACACCGCACATCAAGTCACGGACTCTGGGCCAGCTCGCGTCGCACATCGGCAATCTGCCGCGGCTTGGGCTCATAGCGATGGAAGCGGACGAGCTGGACCTGAACGAGACGGGGAGCGGCAGAAGTCCGGAATTCGATTCCACGGCAAATCTGATTCGCACTTTCGACGAGAATGTACGGCGTGCCCGAGCAGCAATAGAGTCGGCTTCGGATTCCGACATGATGGAGCCGTGGACGCTCCGACGGGCCGGCCGGACCGTCTGGACCCTTCCCCGCGCCGCCGTTCTGAGATCGTTCATCCTGAGCCACATGATCCACCACCGTGGCCAGTTGAGCGTCTATCTCCGTCTCAACGACGTCCCCTTACCATCTGTTTACGGGCCTTCGGCCGATACAAAGGTATAACGCCTCCCTGGCGGTGACCTCGACGGCCGAGGCACGTCTATAACTGGGCTGCCTCCTGAGCCCCATCGAGCGACAGAACCTTTGCACGGAGCGAGCGATGCACGTCAATCCGAATGACAATCGCGGCCGCTGGATCATCATAGGCGGTGCCATGGGCGCCACCTTCGCCGCCAACACCCACCATCTTCCGATCGCTCTCGCGCTCGGAATCGCGGCCGGAATGACGATCGGCACGCTGATCAACCGGATGGCGCCGAACAGGGGCGGCAAGTAGCAGGCACTTCCCCGCACTGCATGCCAGCTGGACAGCCCCAGCGCCGCCAGCGAAGTTACGATCATGTTGGGCGACCTCGTTGAAAGGTGGCGCGTACAGGCGATGCGCGCGTTGCAGGGTTGGGCCACCGAGAAACGCACCCTGCGCGGTCTCCCGGTCACGCTCATCAACACGCGTCCCGACATCGACTCCGAGCTCGTGTTCAGGCGACTGGACACCGCGCTGGGGCTCATCCAGCAATACCGGCCCGCCACTTTCGCACAGCTGACGCAGGACTTTTCCCGCATCCACGTCGTGCGTTATCCTTGCCGTGCGGCGTTCTACCCTGATTCGCGCACCTGCCTGGTCGAGCTCACCTTCAGCGTGAATCCGGAATTCACTGAAGCGCAGATTGCATCGTCCATCGTGCACGAGGGAATGCACGCGCACGTGTTCGCGACCGGAAAATCAGATCCTGCTGAACGACCCGACGAAGAGAGGCTGTGCAGGCAGGCCGAGCTCGAGTTCGGATTGGCGATCCCGAATGGCGAGGCGATAGTTCGGCGCGCGACCGAATCGCTGCAGCTGGATGACGAGGACGTCGCCCCCGTGATCGACTGGCAACAGGCGCAACAGGCGATCGCGGAGGTGGATGCGCGCGCGACATCGCGTGGGCGAGATGAGGGGAACCCGTCATCCCGCTCGTGATTCCTCCGCTGCATTCGCTGCTGCTCTTCATGGCGGCGGGCCTCGCTCTCAATGTGACACCTGGACCGGACATGCTTTACGTCGCGGCGCGCAGTACCAGCGAAGGGCGCGCCGCCGGCATCGTTTCGTCGCTCGGCATCGCGACAGGCACACTGTTTCACATTTCCGCGGTCGCACTCGGCCTTGCCGCCCTGCTCGCGGCGGTGCCGATCGCATATACGGCAGTGCGCATCGGCGGCGCGATCTACCTCATGTACCTGGGTGTGCGCGCATTCGCGACGCAGTCACCGGTCGCAACACGAGAGGTCGCGCGCGCATCTCTCGCGACGATCTTTCGTCAGGGTGCGATCACCAACATTCTGAATCCGAAGGTCGCGCTTTTCTTCCTCGCGTTCCTGCCGCAGTTCGTCGACCCCGCACGCGGAAGTGCGGCGGCCCAGATCGTCGTGCTCGGCCTGATCTTCGACACGTCCGGTACCGCGGTCAACGCGATCGTCGCGCTCGGCGCGAGTCATGCGGCGGAACGCGTGCGCGCCAACAGCAGGTCGGCCGATGTCCTGCGCAAGATCACGGGCGTGATATTCATCGGACTCGGACTTCGGATCGCGCTGGCAAGCCGGCGTTGAGCGGCAGCCGGATCCACAGATCATCAATTAGACTGATCGGATGGCTTACCAGATAAGGCATGCGACCCGCGACGACGTCGCACAGCTGGCCCAGCTTCGCTACGACTTTCGCTCCAATCTCTCGGCGCCCGTCGAAGATGAGCCGGATTTTGTCGACCGCTGCCGGTCGTGGATGATGGAGCGGCTGGGTGACGGTCGCTGGTATTGCTGGGTCGCTGAAGATGGCGACCAGCTGATCGGAAACGTCTGGATTCAGTTAGTAGAAAAGATCCCGACTCCGACCGACGAGCCGGAAGAACATGCGTATCTCACCAACTTCTTCGTACTGGAGGCCGCGCGTGGGCAGGGTATCGGGTCCCGCATGCTGTCCCAGGTTCTGGAGTGGAGCGCGCGAAGGCAGGTTCATGCCGTGTTTCTCTGGCCGACCATCCGCACGCGCGCGATGTACGAGAGGCATGGATTTCTGGCGGACGGCGACGCAATGCAGTTACTGTTTGCCCCGAGAGCGCAGTAGCACGGAATGAGTGCGTAGTACAGATACGCGGACCAAATGAATACAGCGCGGCGTAGATATAGATTACGACGGAGCGCGGCCTGGCTTCAAATCGAACTGCTGTAATCCTACGCACCTATCAAACCATCCAACCCCTCATGAGTCCACAGGGTCGCCGCCCCAACCTCAGTGCGGGACTACTTCTGTTTCGCCGCGGCGCAGGGTCGGCCGCGCTCGAATTCTTCCTGGCGCACCCGGGCGGTCCGTTCTGGGCAAACCGGGACGACGGCGCGTGGACGATCCCCAAGGGCGGCGTGGAAGCTGGCGAGGCAATCCTGGATGCTGCTCGCAGAGAATTTCAGGAAGAGACCGGCATCGCGCCTGAGGGCCCGTTCATCGATCTGGGCAGCATCCGGCAACGCGCGGGCAAGATCGTGCACGCATGGGCGTTCGAGGGGGACGCGGATCCCGACACGATTGTCAGTAACAGCATGACAACCGAATGGCCGCGCGGATCGGGTCGTATGATCACCTTTCCGGAGGTGGATCGTTGCGGCTGGTTCGATCCGGCAGCGGCGCGCGGGCGAATCAACGCTGCGCAGGGGGAGTTGCTGACTCGTCTGGAACAGACGCTCGCCGCGGGTGACAGTGCGGGACGGAAGTCCGGCTAGACGGTCGCGCGCATCGCGGCGTAGGCCAGCACGACCCACGCGGCGATGAATGCCACACCGCCCAACGGTGTGACGGCGCCGAGCCAGGTAACGCCGGTTACCGCGAGGATGTAGAGGCTGCCGGAAAACAGTACGATGCCAGCGAGCATCAGGAACCCCGAAAGTTGCAGCGCTCCAGAAGTCCGAAACTGGCTTGCGAGCGCGCCAATGAGCAACATGCCGAGCGCGTGATAGAAATGATATTGCGACGCTGTGTGATACACGGACAACATCTCCGGCGAGAGCCGCGCTTTGAGCGCATGTGCTCCGAATGCGCCGAGGATTACGGCTAGCGCGGCGTTGATGCTACCGAGTGCGATGAAGGTGCGCGCGACAGGTTGCATCGGTTACTGCCCCATGATCATCGCGAACATCAGCGGGGCGACGATGGATGCGTCGCTCTCGATGATGTACTTGGGTGTGTCGATGCCGAGCTTGCCCCAGGTGATCTTCTCGTTCGGGACGGCGCCGGAATAGGATCCGTAGCTTGTAGTCGAATCGCTGATCTGGCAGAAGTAGCCCCACAGCGGCACTTCCGGCCGCTGCAGATCCTGGTGCAGCATGGGAACGACGCAGATCGGAAAGTCGCCGGCTATGCCTCCGCCGATCTGAAAGAATCCCAGCGATGTGGACTTCGTGAGCTTGGTATAGAAATCGGCGAGGTCGATCATGTACTCGATGCCGGTACGAACCGTGTGGACGTTCTTCACGTCGCCGGTTATCACGTGTCCGGAGTACATGTTGCCGAGCGTGGAGTCTTCCCAGCCCGGAACGAACATCGGGAGGTTCTTCTCCATCGCCGCCAGCATCCACGAATTCTTCGGACCGATCTGATATTCGCCTTTGAGCTTTCCGCTGCGAAGGATCTTGTACATGAATTCGTGCGGGAAGAAGCGTTCCTTCTTCTGATCCGCCGCGACCCACTCTTCCAGCACCACGCTCTCGATGCGGCGCATCGCCTCCATCTCGGGAATGCACGTATCGGTGACGCGATTCATGTGGCGGCTGAGCAGCGCGTGCTCGTCCGCCGGAGTGAGATCGCGGTAGTGCGGAACGCGCTCGTAATAGTCGTGCGCCACGAGGTTGAAGATATCTTCTTCGAGGTTCGCGCCCGTGCAGCTGATCGCGTGTACCTTGTCCTGCCGGATCATGTCGGCGAGCGACCTTCCGATCTCGGCCGTGCTCATCGCACCAGCGAGTGTGACGAGCATCTTGCCACCGCTATCGAGATGCTTGCTGTACGCATCTGCGGCGTCTATTACCGTCGCGGCATTGAAGTGACGGAAATGCTCGCGGACGAACGCAGTGATCGGTGAAGTGGAAGGCTTGTCGGTCATTGTAGTCACGTTGGAATTGATTGCGAAATTGCTACTTGCCCACTGAGTGGGACGGGCCGATCCTACGCCTCTCCACCGTGCGCGTCTCGGCGACATACGCCTGCGAAATCGTGGCCACTACTTCGCGCGGATCGTCGGTCAGTATGAGCAGATCCAGATCCGTGGGCGAGATCTTGCGCTCGACCAGTACTTTCGACTGAAGCCAACGCACGAGTCCGGCCCAGTACGCGCGACCGAACAGAATGACCGGAAACTGATAGATCTTGCCGGTCTGGATCAGCGTTATCGCCTCGAACATCTCGTCGAGCGTGCCGAATCCGCCGGGAAAGATGACGAACGCGTTGGAGTACTTCACGAACATCGTCTTGCGCACAAAAAAGTAGCGGAAGTTCACGAGCGTGTCGACGTACGGGTTCGCACCCTGCTCGAATGGAAGCTCGATGTTGCAGCCGACCGAGTGTCCACCGCCTTCCTTCGCGCCCTTGTTCGCCGCTTCCATCACGCCCGGTCCCGCGCCGGTCACAACCGTGAAGCCGGCCGCGGCGAGCAGGCGGCCGGTCTCTTCAGCCGCCTGGTACATCGGATCGTCGGGCGCGGTGCGCGCGGAACCGAATATCGCGACGCCGCGCCTGACATCCGCGAGCGCATCCATCCCCTCGACGAACTCGGCGGTGATACGCATGACGCGCCACGGATCCGTCTTGGTATAGTCCTCCTCCGCGGAGCGTGGCGCCTGGAGCAGCTTCTCGTCCTCGGTTACACTTGAAGCCGAGACGTACTCAGGTGTATCGCGGATCGACTCGTCGATCTTGCGCGTGGCACCGGACTGACGCTGCGGCGTTACCTGGGATGGAGGGGTCCGCCCGGCCATCCTGTGGCCGGCCTCGGTCCGCTCCTTGGTGCCCTCGAGTGCAGTCTTGCTCGCCTGCTTGAGCAGTTGCGGGTTCACCCGCTTGCCCGAAGCGGTCCTAGGCGCCTTGGCAGGCTTCGTGGGAAGGGGCTCGGTAGAGACGGTATCCTGAACAAGCGTCGGTGTGGCGCGCTTCTTGGTCTTCGTAGATTGTCTGGCTGCAGTTTTTGCCATAACCGAATCTAGTGCCCCCTTCTCCCTCTGTAATAATTCTGCTTGCCGACGGCGCACGCCCGGATGTACTGGGCGCGGCGCTGCAATCCCGCGAGCTTCCCGCGCTCGCACAACTTGCCGACGATGGTGGATTCCACACCGTCACTACCGCGTTCCCTTCGGTAACAGGGCCGGCGTATACTCCGTTCCTGACGGGGCAGCATCCCGGCTCCGTCGGCCTGCCGGGCCTCAGATGGTACGATCGCGCCCACTCGACGTGCAGATGGCCGAGCTATGCGCGCAGCTATATCGGGCCGCAGTGCCGCTTTCTGGACGGCGATCTGGATGAGGACGCCGAGACAATGTTCGAGCTTGCCGATTCGAGCATCGGCGCGCTGAGCGTCATTCGGCGCGGACTGCCACCGTCCAGGCAGATCGGGAGCGGCACCGCGTTCGTCGCGCGCACCGCGATCACACACTTTCGCGGCCGGGTTTCCGGCTGGCTGGACATCGATCGCAACGTTGGCGACAGATTCGTGCAACGCGTGCGCGATGAGGGACCGGAGTTCGCGTTTGCCGCGTTCACTGGAATAGACAAGGCGTCGCACGCGTTCGGCCACGACTCGCCGATGGTGCGCGATGCGATGCGGGTGGTGGACGACGTGTGCGGGCGAATTCGCGCGGACGCTGAGCGCGCCGGCAATTGGGATTCGACGCACCTGTGGATCGTGAGCGATCACGGACACTCACCCGTCAGGACACACGAGGATCTCGCGGGTGTTACGGCGTCGCTTGGTTTCAAGGTCGTAGCGCATCCGTGGACCGTGCGGCGTGGCGCGCAGATCGCGGTAGCCGT
Organism: Gemmatimonadota bacterium; assembly: GCA_040388625.1. Lineage (NCBI taxonomy): Bacteria > Pseudomonadati > Gemmatimonadota > Gemmatimonadota bacterium. Next base: position 450,825 of record JAZKBK010000006.1, read on the forward strand.
GAGTGGCAACGCAATGGCCCACATCTATACGGGGCTCACGAGCCGAACGCGGAGCTTCTGGCCGTCGCTCAGCAGCGAGTGGGATTGTGTTGCAGACATGCTGCTTAGCCGACAATCGGTGGACGTGATGCTGCTTCCGCTGTCGTCCACGTCGTGCGAGGTGCGCACGAGCGACCGGGGCCGTGCTGTCGTCTCATGGGACGGCGCGCGATACGCGTACCGCCCAGTAACGGGCGATCCCCTTGGAATCGGTGAGTGCGATGACATGAGCGAGAGCGACGCATTCGATGCAACGGTTGGTAGTTTCTATCCTGATTCGATCGTACAAATAGCGCGCATCTCGTCGTGCTCGCGAAGTGGCGACATGATACTGTCCGCGGCTCCGGATTGGGATTTCCGCGCGCACTACGAGCCGATTCCGCACGTATCCTCGCACGGCGCGTTGCACAGAGAGCACATGCTGGTGCCGCTCATTACGAATCGGCCAATTCATGGACCGGTGCGTCGCACCGTGGACGTCATGGCGTCGGCGTGCGCGGTGTTGGGGGTTACGGCGCGCAAGATGGAAGGGTTGTCGTTCATCTGACTCGAGAGGCACGCGAGTCGAATGGCGCCGTCCCGCCCAGCGCGCGCCGCCCCCGCCCCCGCCGCGCAACCGGGGACCAGGCGCCCCGACCCTACCGTTTCGCCTGATCCTCGAGCCGCTGATAGACCGCGCGTGCACGCACGATCTCATCATGAAAACGATCGCGCTCTGCGTCCGTACGCCAGGGTGCGTGTTCTTCCTTCGTCCACACGGCGTCCACAGCTTCTCCCAGGAAGTGTGCATCTTCGGCTGAGATGTACTGATGTCCTCCGCGAACGACGTACACAGGACTTGTCTGCGCGAACGAGTAGCCGTCGCCTATGTAGCGCGACGATGGACCGATCACTCTCGCCGCGATCCATCCTCCTTCAGGAATCGCAACCGTATCACTGAACGCCAGCTTGAGCGAATCCGCCGCGTTGGACGGGGTGATGCTGCGCACGACCTTGCCGTTGACCAGAATGTCCAACTGCGACATCGGTGCGATCGACACTGCGTTGGCGCTCACCTTGAGCGTGCGCGCAGCGCTGGATGCGAGCGCAATCTCGTCGCCTGGCTCGTGGCCAGCGACGTCGAGGAACAGTAGCGGACCTGTCGAGCCGAAAGTGTGTCCTGCCTTGATTCCCGCGAACCAGCTGGCGAGAGTCAGCGGACCCTTCACATGCACATACGTACGGTCGGTTCCTGGCGGTGGATCACGCCAGACATCAGAGAAGTTATCCGTGCCGGACGTTGCCGGAATTCGGAATCCGCAATTCAGCAAACGGTAATACATCTCCGCGGACGAATACTCGTCCGACCACACCGCACCTATGTCGTAGTAATCACCCTTGCCGAGTGCCGCGTCGACGGGGATCAGCGTGCTTGCGGCCTGCGCTGGTGTCTTCACGAGCGAGTAATACGGATGCGGGAATCCGGCGATGCCGCCCTGCGCGTGTGCCGAATCGATGTACATCGCGTCGAGCGTCGGCTGCGCGTAGGAAGTATTGGGCACTCCGCCTGTGAGCGGCATGATGAAGCGCTTGATGCCGAGTATCGAGATGTGTCCCAGCAGACCGCGAAACTCTTCGGCGTATTGCAGGATGTACTGCGGTGTCGACAACGGGCTTGGCTTTCCCGTCAAATCATCCCATCGACCCATGAGGCGCGTGCCGTCCATGTGGATCAGCGCGTTGGTGACGTGTAGATCTTCCGCACGCAGCTCATCGAAGAACGTCTGATGCGTGAGACCGAAACGTCCCTGGTGCAGATCGTGGATGTGCGTGTCGCCGGAGTACCAGCCGCGCGCCGGAAGATCTGCCAGACGGGCGAGCCGGATCGTTGCGCTCTTCGTTCCGCCGGCTGTCACATCGAGCTTCACCGAAGACGGATGATATTCGTAGCCCTTGAGAGCTTCGATCTGCGTCTGTCCGGCGGGCACATTGACGTCGAACGTACCGGTGGTCTGGAAGTATTGCGTCCCTGTTGCAGCGATGGACCGTTGGAAGCCGCCCTCCGGTGCGTAGCCGCGCCCATCGCTCGCCGTTATGTAAATGCGTGCCGGCGTCGGCTTGCCATCGGGTCCGAGGACAGTGACATGAATTCGGCCGTTCGGTATCACCGGCTTACGACTGCGGATCGGCACTGCCGACCAGGATGAGAACGGCCCTCCGCCGATGCCGGCAGTGTAGAGCACCGTTGCGCCGGCGCGATTCGACACGAACGCAAACCTGTTACCATGCGGACTTGGCGAAGGCTCGTACTCGTCGCGTGCATCGGCGGTGAGGCGCTCTGGATTTCCGCCAGCGACCGGAACGATCATCACGTCGTTGCTTCCGCCTTCATCCGACACGTACATCAGCGAAGTGCCATCCGGAGTCCAGACAGGCCTCATCCGGTACTCGCTCTCTTCGTAATGCACGAGACGCGGCTCGCCCGACGGAAGCTGCTTCACCCAGATGCCACCGCTGCCAAGACGCCCGCGCTGTGGCGCAACGTAAGCCAGCTGATTCCCGTCGGGTGAGACAGAGGGCTGGATTCCGGCGACGACCTGCTCATCGGTGTTGCTCGCGAGATCGTGCCGGTAGATGTGGAACGACTCGCCGCGCCCCGGGCCGCGCGGACTTACGAAGTAGATACTCTTTCCGTCGTGACTCCAGACGGGCTCGACATCCACCGCCGAATCGGTAGTGATGCGCTGCACGGTCCCGCCATCGACGCTCACTATCCCGATGTCGAGATTGGCGTTGCCGGTGTCCATCGCTAGCGCGATGCGCTTGCTATCCGGACTCCACGCCGGCTCGAAGTAGTCACCGGGTCCGGACGTGAGCGCGATCGCTTCACCGCCCTCGGCCGGAATCTTCCAGATGTCACCGCGCATGGAAAACGCGATCCAGCGTCCGTCCGGACTCCACACGGGAGCCATCGGTCCAGTGGAGACCGCAGGAAGCATGTGACGCTCGATACGGTCAGAGTGGCCGTAGCGGCTGGGGTCGGAGTGACCTGGCCCCTGCGGACGGGCATTTCCGATCGAGACGAGCGCCGTCAATCCAGCGACAACGATTCCTGCACCGAGCCAGATACGTGCTTTCATGCGGATAACTCTCCATTACGCAAACCGGGGACGGTGGAACACCGTCCCCGGTTTGCTGTCATGATCAATACTACGGCTTGTCCCACCATACGCGGCCGTTCAGCGTTGCTCCGCCTTGCGCGGCGCTCGCCGCCTGCCATGCGGCATTGTTGAAGGACTGCTCCGACACCGGGTATGTCAGGCGGCGCGGCACAACCTGCGGCGACGTGATCGCGGCCGGGCCGGGTTTGAGATCCGGCACGCCAGTGCGGCGCCACGAACTGTATGCTTCCGTTCCTTCGGAGAACAGGGCGATCCAGCGTTGCAGCGCAATCTGCTGCAGACCGGTTGCCGGCGAGTACGCAACGCGAGGCGAGGCGACGTACGCCGCTGTCACGTTGTCCGCGATTCCGTTGTACTGCATCGACGCCTGAATACCGGCGTTGTACAGCGCAGCGGGATCGCCCGGTGCCCAGCCACGCGCGGCTGCTTCTGCTTCATCGAACAACACTTCGGAGTACGCCATCAGGATCGATGGAGTCGCCTTGCCGCGATATGCAATTCCAACGCGCGATGTGTTGTTGATCCCGATTGCGATTGCAGCATCGTCCTGCAATCCGTTCGGCGCACCGACGTAGAGCTTCTTGCTCGGGCTCGAGATTATCGGGTCGGCGTAGACCGCGAGACGGGGATCGAACACCGTATCTGCCGGCGTCGGCCCGATCGAGATATACAGGCTCTTCAGGATATTCACCAGCGTCTGGCTCATGTGCTGGTCGTCGCGCGTCACGAAGTTGGCGTAGATCGGATTGTTGTTCGTGCCGTCACCAGGCCACTTGAGCAGCGCGTTGTCGGCGTTCGATGTGAACACGCCGGCTGCGATCGCTGCCGCGACTTGCGTCTGCGCCGTGGTCGGATCGACCTTGGACAGGCGCAGCGCATAACGCAGGCGCAACGAGTTGGCGAACTTCTTCCACTTCGTCGCGTCGCCGTTGTAGATCAGATCGGCGGTTCCATAATTCGCACCGCCGGGTGCGCTGATGTCGCTGGCCGTCTTGAGGTCGGCGAGTATTCCCGCATAGATGTCCTTCTGGGCGTCGTATTGCGGGGGTGCCGAAGGATCGGATTTGTTGGCCTGCGAGTATGGGATGTCACCCCATATATCGGTCATGATTCCGAACGTCCACGACTTCATCACGAGCGCTGGAGCGACGATGTTCGCACTGTCCTTCTGACTCGTGTGCGCGAGAATCGTCGCGAGATCCTGCAGACCTCCAGCGTAGAAACCGGACCAGTATCCGTTGATGTTGTCCGGACGAATCGAATACGTGTCCTCGTCCGTGAAACGGTCCATTGCGATGTGCTGCGCCCAGAGCGAAGTGAGCGTCAGATCGAAGCTTCCCCCGCGCGCGCGCCCGACGACGTCTGTTATGGCCGTCGGAAACAGGAACTGAGGAGTTACACTGCCTGGCGCGTTCGGATTCTTGTTGATTCCGGTAAGGCCGCTGTTGTCGCATCCGCTTGCCAGTAGTGCAAGAGCAAGCGCGGACGTCACGCCGATTGTTGTTGAGAGTCTCATATGCTCATCTCATTCTGAGAGTATTGGGTGGCGGTCACGGCGTGACGTTGACGGAAAAGCCGAGGCTCTTCGTGGATGGGACACCGATGAACTCGATTCCCTGAACATTGCTGTTGTCGAACGCAGTCTCTGGATCGATGTTCGGAGCCGCGGCGTGCAGCCACAGATTCCGTCCAACGAACGCCACGTTCATCGCCGAGACGCGGAACCGGCCGGCCACCGACTGCGGCACCTCGTAGTTGAGTCTCACTTCACGCAGCTTGGTGAAGGTTGCACTCACTATGTTGGCTTCGTGGTTCTGGAACAGGGAGTTGAAATACGCCTGTGATGTAACCTTCGTCGTATTCGGACTTCCATCCGCATTCACACCACTGACGATCAGTCCGCCACCATCGGCGAGCGACTCGGCCGTCTCGCGGCCGAGCAGCGAGGACTTGAGTACTCCCGACTCCTCGCCGAACATCTTGGTGGTGCTGAAGATCTGACCACCCTGCTTGGTGTCGAAGAGGAAGCTGAAATCCCAGTGGCCATAGTGGAACTTGTTCTGCAGGCCACCGATCCAGTTCGGCGAATAGTGTCCGAGCACACGCTGTGTCGGATCGGTCTGCGGAAGGCCATTGAGCGTGATCAACTGGCCCTGTGCGTTGCGCAGATACGGATTCCCGTACAGGGTCCCGTAAGGCTGATTCGCGCGAGCCTCGACGCTGAGTCCCCAGTAGGTGCCGAGCACGACGGTCTGAAGTCCCTTGTACAGACTTACGACCTCGCTCCGGTTTCTCGCATAGTTCCCCGTGACATCCCACTGGAAGTTGCCGCGCTTGATGGGTGTGACGTTGAGCTGGCCTTCGATACCGTGGTTACGCAGCGATCCGGCGTTGACGACCGCCGATGTGTATCCGATGGTCGAGGTGATCTGGGCGGGAATGATCTGATCGCTCGTGAGCTTGTTGTAGTACGATCCATCGAACGAAACGCGATCGTCCAGGAATCGCAGCTCTGCACCGGTCTCCCACGAGCGTGTGCGCTCGGGCTTGAGATTCGAATTCGGAATCTGATCCGGCACGGTGAACCGCGGAATCGATCCGAACGGAGTGCCGGGCGAATACGTCACGGCGAGCTGGTATGGATCGGCGTCGTTACCGACCTGTGCCCAGCTTGCGCGCAGCTTTCCATATGAGAGCAACCCGCCCATGTGAAGCGCCGGCACTGCGTCGGTGAAGACGAAGCTGCCCGACACCGAGGGATAGAAGTACGAGTTGTTTCCCTGAGGGAGCGTGGACGACCAGTCGTTGCGGCCGGTTGCGTCCAGGAACAGGTAGTTGTCCCACGAGAACTGCGCCTGGCCGTACAAGCTGTTGGTCTGGCGAGACGATGCGAACGACGACACCAGAGGCGTTACTGCGGAGTTCCCGATGTTGAACGTGCCGGGAATTACGAGGTGCGGCGTACCGTCGTTGTAATTGCTGTTGGCGTTGTCGCGGCGGTTACCACCGAAATTGAACGTCATTCCGAGCTTGCCCGTCGGCTTCTTCTCCGCGGTCAGCAGGAAGTCGCTGTTCGTCTCGCGAACGAAGAGATTCTGCTCGAAGAACGCGCCGCCTGCGTAATCGACACCGATGTTGCCATTGGCGTATTCCTGCTTGCGCCAGTCGCGGTGCCAGTCGGTTCCGGTTCTGGCCATACCAGTCAACCAGTCGTTGAACTTGTACGTCACGTCGCCGGAGCCGATCACGCGATCGCGCGTGTCAGCATTGGGGTCCGCGTAAACATCCCAATACGGATTGTTGGTGGTGGTGTGGTTCGGTCCGTTCTGCGTACCGTCAGGATTGATGTAATTCTTCATGTGCGGGAGATCGCGCTGGCGACCGCCCCAGATCATGAGGTTGAAGATCGCGCTGTTGGCGTTGTAACCCGTCTGCGGTCTGTTCTGATTCCGATCCTGGATGTACTGCACGTTCGCGCGCGTGCTCAGTTTGGACGTGATCTGCGCACCGCCGTTCATGCTGAGATTGAGGCGCTGGAGCGTGTTGGTTGGATAGATCGACTTCACGTCCAGATTGGTCGCGCTGATGCGGATGTCCGAGCGCGGGCCAGCTGCGGTGACCGCGACGTTCGTCGTGGAGGTGCGGCCGGTATTGAAGAAGTCAGATACGTTGTTCGGGGCCGGAACCCATGGCTCTGGAACTCCGTTGCTCCACCATTGGACGATCGGCCGGCCATCCATCTTGGGACCCCAGCTGCGGTTGACGTTGTCGCTGATTCCGCCGCCCTTGCCATCCTTGTAGGCGAAATTGCCACCGGAGCCCTGACCGTACACGTTCTGAAACTCGGGCAGCCGGAGCGGTGTCTCGAAGGTGAGATTCTGGCTCACCTTGACGCCCATCCCCTGGGTGCCCTTGCCGGTCTTCGTCGTGATGACGATCGCCCCGTTCGCGGCGCGTGCGCCGTACAGCGCGGCTGCGTTGGCACCGGCGAGAACGCTGATCGACTCGATGTCGTCAGGGTTGATGTCCGAAGCCGCGTTGCCGAAGTCGAATCCGCCAAACCCGCTGTTGGTGCTGGCGGAGTTGTCGATCGGAATACCATCCACCACGAAGAGCGGCTGGTTGTTGCCGGTGATGGAGTTCTCGCCGCGTATCACGATGCGGGACGATCCGCCTGGCGGACCATCATTCGTGACCTCGACGCCGGGCACCTTGCCCGCGAGCGCGTTGACGATATTGGGCTCACGCGCTGCGGTGAGCTCACTCGCGTTAACGCTGGTCTGGGCCACACCGAGCGATCGCTTGTCGCGCTGAATGCCGAGCGCGGTGACGACGACGCCCTCGAGCGCGGTAGTGGTCGCGGTGAGCGTGAAGTCGTGTGTGTTCGTTCCCGCGGTGAGAACAATCGAGGCGGTTCCGATCTTGTATCCGATGCGTCGCGCCGTAAGCGTGACGGCCCTGCCGGTGATCCGGTCAGCGGAGACGGTGAACGAGTAACGCCCGTCCTCCCCCGTCGTGGACCCGATGTTCATTCCGGTGACAAAGACGCTGGCACCCGGCAGCGGCGCGCCGCCCACGGCTGTCACGCGCCCGGTGACCTGGGCGCTACCCTGAGCGTGTGACCAGCTCGGCAATAGCGCCAGCGCACCCGTGAGCACGGTGGTGAGTCGAACGAGACGTCCCATCCTTTTTCCTCCTTGGCGACCTGGTATTGGGAAATGGTACGAACTTGATACAGATCTGTTTCCCACGGATAAAGTATCCAGTATGCGGTTATTGACAAGCAGGAACCGGTGAACGGTCACATTTGAGGCATGAACGGCGCATTCGCGGTGAAAAGACCCTCCAGGCCACGCGGATTCCGCCGTTCCCATCCTCGCACGGCCTGAATCGGGTCGCCATCGTGCCTAACCCCCTGCACGGCATATGGCCCGAATCGCTCGTTAAACATTTGGCGCGGGGCACCGCTTGGGTGCCGACCGCTTCCATTACATGGCTCGCCATGGAGTCTTCGACGGCGAGCGAAGCGGACTGCGGGCTGGCAAACTGGGCGTCATTCGCGAGTGATGCCCAATAAACGTCATTCCCGCGAAAGCGGGAATCCATCTGCTGCCGACCCACACGACGCTGCCATCGCGTCCAGAGATCGATAACATGGATTCCCGAGGCGCGGATGCATCCGCGCCCTACAGCGGGAATGACGTTTACCTGGAATTACTTACCTCAAATCCTGTTCACCAGACGACTTACTGTTTCAACAACGGATCCGGCTGCATTACAATACTTCCGTTCGACGTGCTTCCGCCGTAAGTGAGCTTGAGCTTGTAGACTCCCGGGGTAATGACGGCTGGCGGCGCGCGGCGTGCACGTGCACCCGGAGCAGCAGTTGGCGGTGCTTCCATCCGACCGTCCCACGCGTAACGCGTAATTCCTGGCCTGGCTGGCACTGACAGCGTGCGCGAACGTCCATCCGGGCTCGTTATCTCGAGCGTCGCAGTCCCCGATGCGCCGGCGCCGAGGCTGAACGTGATCAGCGGCGTGTTCACGATGTGCGAGCGGTCACGCATCTGATAATTGACTGGTTCGATGTACGGAGGATTCCCACCTGCGTACGTGTTCTCGCCCATCTGCCCACTGCGACTCTCGTCCACCCATATCGTGGCCGGGCGCTGCACGAACAGATGCGCGGCAGTCGTAGCCAGAGCCGGCTTCCATTCTTCGAGCGCTGTGATGTCGTCCAGGATGTAGATGCCGCGGCCGTGCGTGCCGAGTATTACGTCGCGATCCCGCGGATGAATGACTATGTCATGGACGGCGACGACGGGCAGGCCATTCTGCATCGGCCGCCACGTGTTGCCGCGATCGAGAGAAACCTGCACGCCGTGCTCGGTGCCCACGAACAGCAGATTCGGGTTTCTCGAATCTTCCTCGATTACGTACACTGGCGAATTCTGTGCGAGTCCGGCAGACAGGTTCTTCCATGTCTTGCCGCCGTCGGTCGTTCTGAACAGCCACGGAGCGCGGTTATCGCTGCGATGGCCATCGAACGAGACGTACGCGGTATTCGCGTCCGTCGCCGACGCGACTATGCGACTCACCCACGTCCCCTTCGGTACGTCGGGGATGTTTGCGTCGACTTGTGTCCAGGTAGCACCGTCATTGCGCGTCAGCCACACATTTCCGTCGTCAGTGCCGGCCCATATCGTTCCCTTCGCAATCGGAGATTCGGATACGGAAAAGATCGTCGCGTAGCTTTCCGCACCTGTTTCGTCAGGAGTGAGGCCACCAGTTCCGACTCCGTTCTTCGAGAGGTCGTGTTTCGACAGATCCTTGCTGATCGCCTTCCACGTCACGCCCTTGTCGGTCGACTTGAGCAGATAGTTGGATCCGTAGTACAGAACGTCGGGATTGTGCGGCGAGAGTATGTACGGCGAGGTCCAGTTGAAGCGAAGGCGTGGAAGTGGATCGCCCGCCTTTACAGGTGGAGCGACGTTCTTGAAGTTGACGATGTTCGCTTCCGTTATTCGCCGCTCGGTATCGGTGTGGCCGATGGGATCGACGACGCGAAACGATGCCTGGGTGCCTTCCGAATACACGGTGCGCCAGTCGCGTGGATCGACTGCTACGTACTGGCCATCGTCCCAGTGCAGCTTCCATGCGGCGTCGTTGCGAATGCCGAGTGCGTCGCGTGTGAAGCTCATCGTCCCGACCGTGCCGTTGTCCTGCAGCCCGGCATAGATCGCGTACGGCGTGCGCATGTCGACGGCGACCTTGTACGCCTGCATGATGGGCAGATTGTCGAAGAAGATGAACGACGATCCGTTATCGTGCGTGAGCGTCAGACCCTTGTCCTTGCCAAGATAGAAGCGATCCTTGTGTGCCGGATCGATCCACATCGCATGATGATCGTAGTTGGGTCCGAACGGCGCGCGCGCCGCCTCGAATGTCCTGCCGCCGTCGGTCGACCACTGGAAGCTGGTCGTGAGCACGTACACGAGCTGATCGTCGGACGGGTTGATGCGAATTTGGCTGTAATAGAAAGGTCGGTTGTTGTAGCGATTGAGGTACCGCCACGTTGCGCCGCCATCCTCGCTGCGATAGATGCCGGAGCCGGCCGTTGCGAGATCCTCCGAGCCAGGCTTCGCCTCGACAATCGCCATGAGAATCTTCGGATTCCTGTGATACACGTCGAGCCCGATGCGTCCGGTTTCTCCCGTCGGCAATCCGTTCGCCAACCTGGTCCACGTTCTGCCGCCATCGGTCGTCTTGAAGATTCCGCCGTCGGTGCTGCCAGCGTTGTAGCGCCACGGAAGACGCTCGCGCTGATAGAACGCTGCGTAGAGAACGTTCGGGTCGCTGGGATCCATGACGACATCGGTGGCGCCGATCCTGGGATCGTTCGGCAGTCCACCGCCTAGCTTCTCCCAGTTCTTTCCGCCGTCGGTGGTCTTGAATACGCCACGATCGCCGGTTGACGCCCAGAGATTTCCGATCGCCGCAACGTAAACAGTATCCGGACTTCTGGGATGCGTGACGATGCGCGCAATCTGGAACGTGTTGCGCAGTCCGACGTTGGTGAACGTTTCGCCACCGTCGGTCGACTTGTAGATCCCGTCGCCCCACGCAACGCTGTTGCGGTTGTTCGCCTCACCGGTGCCGACCCACAGGATGCGTGGATCAGGCTGGTATATCTTGATGTCGCCGATCGACGACGATCCGTAATGGTCGAAGATCGGCGTCCATGTCGTTCCTGCATTGGTGCTCTTCCAGACTCCGCCGGAGGCTGCGGCCGCGATCACGAAACGGAAATCGGTATCCAGCGCCTCGACGTCGGTGATGCGTCCGCCGGGCGAGCCGGGCCCGATGCTGCGCCACTGATAGTCCGCAAGCACCGAACCGGTTTGGTCGGGCGACGTCGCCTGAGCGCGTGCAGTGACGGGTGATAGCAGACCGGCGCCTGAAACAAGCGTGCCGGTCAGCAGGAATCGCCGCGCTCTGAAAAGCATTACTGGCATCGTGCCAGCGCAACTGGACACTTCTCAGGTGCAGGCGCAGGTGCGCTGCCCGGATTACCCGCACCGCCGTAACTGTACAGTGCGCGGCGCAGCGTCGCCAGCTCCGCACCAGGAACCGGCAGTTGAACGATGCTGTTCTCCGGCAACGTCTGCCATCCGCGCGCGTCGAAGAATGCGATGACTCCGTTCACGCCGTAGTTCTCGATTCCCTTCTCATAGCGAAGTGCGTCCCACAGGCTGCCGCACTGCCCGTTCAACTTGCGCGGCACGCAGCCGGCCTCGTCCGGCGGTCCATCGACGGTAACCGGCGGGAGTTGTCCGTTCGCGACGCGCGTCTTGTTGATGAGTGGCACGGCCTCGCTGGCGCGACCGAGGCGGATCAACGCCTCTGCTTTCAGCAAGTCCATCTCGGTGCGCGTCATGTCCGGCGTCGGGCCGTTCTGCCAGCTCGTGCCGGTACCGTTTCGAATGTAGTAGTAGTACGAGTAGCGATACGTGCCGCGGCTCGCGGCTCCAATCGACGACGCATTGTAACCGATATACTTGCCGGTGGCCGTCGGACCCGCTGCGCCCTGTATGCGACGATCCCTGGTACGCATCTGGAATGGCTGGCGGCTCGTCAACGGTGTGTTGATCCAGTTCTGATATCCACCACTTGAGTCCGCCGGTCCCAGCAGCCAGTAGCTCGGACGCCCATAATCACTCGGCGGCCCGCTCCGTACGCGTGCGGCGAGACGCTGCCAGTCATCCCACAGAATGTTCGGTTGCGCCACGGGTGCAAAGTCTGTCGTGATGCCGGCGTCGATTCTACGGATCACCTCGTTCCAGTCCACTGCCGCGCGCTCCGCGCTCGTGCGCGGTGAGTATGCGAGCAATCGCGCTGCGAACGAATTCGCCAGCCTCGCAAAACCATTCTGATCCATCGCTGCGAACATCCACGAATCACCCGGCAACGTGAAGTTGGCGGTTTTGGAAATCGCGATCGCGCTATCGAGCTGGCCGATCGCCGCCTTGATCACCGCGGGATACGGCTGAAATTGCGGCGTCGTGATCGTATCCAGCGCGAGCTTCTCGGTGGCGACGAAGGCCGAGTCGTAATAGAGGCCGAGATATCCGTGCGACACTCCCTGCATGAACTTGCCAACGGCGCGGGTGCGCGTAGTGCGCGCCGCGTCACCGATTACCAGACCACCGTCGATCGCGATGAGCGCGTCGTTGACAGTCGAGATCGTACTGTACAGATCGTACCACGGCCGCTGATTGACGCTATTCTGCGTGTTGACAGGGCTGTTGTTCCACGCCGAGCGCGGCTCTGTCGAGATCTCGAGCTGGCCGAAGTCGGCGAATCCCGATGTAACGTCGTGCGCGACTGTGGAAAATGCCCACGACGGATAGTTCCCGTGGCCAGCAACGGGCCACCAGGTGCGGAACGAGCTCGCGACGAACGTCTCCGCGGATACCGGAGCCTTGGTCGCACGGGCGCGGTCCGGCGCATTCGGATCAGTGACCGCGAGGTCCTGACATCCTGCAATCAACAGCGCGAACGCTGGAATGAGTTTTCTCATGTGGTGTCTCCGGGTCGCCATCAGAAGTTGATCTCGACACTGGTGGTGAATGTTCTGTAGCGCGGGTAGTCGAAGCTGTCGAGGCGCACGTTCGGAGTACCAACCTCGGGATCGTAGCCCTTGTACTTGGTCCATGTGAGCACGTTGCGGCCGATGAGCGACAAGGATGCGCCCGAAGCGCCGACCTTGGACAACGCTCCCGAGAAGCTCGGGGGGAGCTGATAGCGCATCGAGATCTCGCGCAGCTTCACGAATCCGGCGTCCTCGACGAAGTAATCGACCGGGTTGTTCGCGGAATACAGATTCACGTAGTAGTCCACGATCTTCTTGTCTTCCTGCGGCTTCCCTGCCTGATCGACGTCGCTGCTGCGACCGTACTGGTACATGCGCTGATTCGTCTGGTTGTAGGCGTTGCCGCCCATGTTGACGTCAAGAAGCGTGTAGAACGTCAGATCGTGCCAGCCAACGTTGTTCGAGATTCCGTAGTGGAAGCGCGGTGTGCCGTCGCCGATCTTCCGGACCGCGGTGTTGCCGTTGGCGTCCTGCTGCAGGATCGGCATTCCCCATCCGTAATTGTTGGTGCCGATCGTCGTGCTCGTTCCCCACAGCTTCTTTGTTTCGCCTTCCTTGTACGTGTTGCCGGGACCAACCCAGACGAGCAGGCCATCGTCGTTGGTTTGGAACTCCGCCGCTCGCGCCTGCGAGCCGGTTGGAAGTCCGGCGGGCTGCTTGAGGAAGGCAAAACCGTACATCGAGCCGAGCGTCGAGCCCGCGCAGCGATACGCAATCGTGTTCGTCGTGAAGCAGGAGCGATCGAACTCGGTGATCCTGTTACGCGAGCGATCGGCGACGAGCCCGAGCTGCCAGGTGAGCTTCGGACCGCGAAGGATCTGGGCCTGGAACGTTGCCTCTACAGTGTTCCCTTCCACAGTTCCGGCGTTCTGCCATTGAGTCGTGTAGCCGTAGAAACCCGGCAGCGGAATCTGAATCAGTTGGTCGGTAACCCTGTTCTTCGCGTACGACAACTGCACCGAGTAGCGATCCTTCATGATCATGTCGAGACCGAACTCGGTCTCCGTCGACAGCTCGGGCTTGAGCGCCTTGTTGCCGAGCGTGTTCTTCTCGAGACCGCCGCCGGTGGTGAAGTCGAATGTCTCGAACTGGTCGGCGAAGCTGGGGCGGCCGCCGGCCGTTCCACGCGAGATGCGCGGCTTGAACTCGTTGATCAACCCCTTGAACGGCCACCACGATTCCGACGCCATGCGCCACGCGCCGCTCCAGCGGTAATACTTGTGCCAGCGCTCTTCCGGTCCGAACAGCGAACTGCCGTCATGACGGATGAGGCCGTCGAAGATGTAGCGGTCGCCGTAGTTGGCGCCCAGCGTTCCGAAGTATCCTGTCGAGCGCACGCTCTCGAGCGTGGATGACACGAACCGATTCTGCGCGTTGTCGAGGCTGCGAACGCCAGGTGCGGCGAAGTTGGTTCCATCAGCAATCACGACAGAGTTGTCCTCACGCTCTATCAACGCGCGCAGCGTGCTGCGCAGTGTCAACGCCTTGAAGTGGCCGAGCAGGTTCGCGCTGGTCGATGCATTGAGTGCGTCGGTTGTGCCCTGCGTCTGTGTGATCTGACCCGGATCGCCCGCCGACCCGAACGTCGGCGACTTGAGACCCTGATCGAGGAAGTACGACAGGTTGCGGTCAGATCTGTCGTAGCTGACGTCGGCGTCGAAGCTCAGCCATGACAGCGGGCCGTAGTGGCTCGCGAGACTTCCGAGTGTGCGCGCGCTCTTGCGCTCTCTGAATTGCGTTGCGAGCACGTACAGCGGATTCGGCTCGCGGCCCTCGGGGTCGGGCTGGAAGATGTATGGCGTTCCGTCCGGATCCGGCTGCAGCAGATTCACGTCCGGTGCCTGATTGATGAGCTGGAAGAACGTGTTGCCGTTGAGATCGCGGCGCTTGGATCTGCTTCCGAATCCGCTGAACGATATGCGCCAGTCGTCACGAAGCTGGTGATCCAGATTCAATCTCACGTCGTTCTGGCCGTATGTGCCTGCGTTCAGCACGACGCCGTCCTGATTTGAATTCACGAGCGACAGCAGCCAGTTCGTGCGACCGCCATTCTGCGCCATCGTCACGGAGTTCTTGTACGTCTGACCCGGATCGAAGAAGCGCTGGATCTGGTCGTAGGTAGGGTCCGGATAGCGGCTGTCCTGGAATCTCGAGAAGATCGGCTTCGGGACGCGCGTTGCGCGAGTTACGGGTGCGCCCGCGGCGTTGAGATACGTCGTCGCCGCAGAATCGACCATGTAGTAGTTGTACTTGGCCCAGTGCTTCTTGTTTGCGATCGAGCTCGTTCCGATCTCGGAGCGCACCGTTATGTGTGTCGGTCCTTCCGGCAGGCTCGCACCACGCTTGGTGCGAATCTGGATCACGCCCGAGGAGGCGCGCGAGCCGTACAACGACGCCGCGGCGGCACCCTTGACGACTTCCACGCTCTCGATGTCGAGCGACTCGAGATCTGCGGTCGATCCGTCGAATGCCTGGCTGAGGATCACGCCGTCCACCACGATGAGCGGTGAATTGGACTTGTTGATGCTCGTCGGCGAACGCAGAACGATGTTCGTCCCCGTCCCAGGCTGGCCACTCGGCACCACCGTCACGCCGGCGATCTTGCCCTGAATCGTTTCGACTGCGTTGGCCGACGGTACTGGCGCGTTCTCCGCGTCCACTCGTCCGACCGTGAACGGAACGCGTGTGCCGCTCGTCGGATCGACGACGCCCGTGCTCACGACCGCTTCGAGCATGAGCGGCACGGATACGATGTGAAGATTCAGCGTTGTGGTGGCGCCCTCGTTCACGGCAATTCCTGGCCGCGTGAGTGGCTTGAACCCGAGGCGACGCGCGTCGATCGTGTGCGTTCCGGGTGCAACACCGTTGATGGTGTAGCGGCCTTCGGAATCGGTTATCGCCCCCAGGCGTCCACCAGTCACCGTCACCTGGACTCCGGCAACGGGGTGATTTCCCAGAGAATCAGTGACGACACCCGTGATGCGTGAATTGGGGTTGGTAGCCCCCTGCGCGCGGGCCGACCCGGAAGCAAGTACGGCGAACAACGACATCGCGAGGCCGGAATACCACGCTCGACGATACAACTTCATGGACCTGCTCCTGGCTATGGCTGGTTCGGGTCCGGATGCGCGAGCAGGGAGAAACAAATGTATTTCTCCCTGCTCTTTGCGGCCGGCGGGACTCAGCGCTCAAACTTCACCAGGGTACCACCAAAGGGCAAGATTATATAAAGATTTAATGGACAGGCTACCGGTGGGCACCTCCGGCCGGCGCGGGACCGAGCAGCCTGTTCAGGTCGGCGAGCTGGAGATCGAGCGCGGAACGCAGCGTGCGATAACGCTCGACCGCGTCGCGGCCGATCTTCTGATCGGCGCCGTTGGTCATGCCGTACAGGTAGGTGATGTTGCCTTGCAGCTCCGGCTTGCTGTAACGGATCGGCGGCGTTTCGAGCGTGGCCGCGATGGCGTTCAGACGTTGCAACGTGTCGGCGGCGGCGCCGGTGGCGCCGGTGGCGCCCTTGAGTCTCGTACGCGCTTCGCGAATGCGCGCGACTGCAAGATTGACGTCAGTTACGAGGTCGCGTACGCGCATGTTGTGATCGAACTGCTGTTGCATGTCGGCGACGGTCACGCCGTCGCGCGTGATGCGCGGATCCGGCTTCACGACGAGAGGCTGCGTTTCCGTCCACGCTGCGTCGCTCCCCGATGCAGCAACGGTGAGACGAACCCTGTACTCACCCGGCACAGCCGTGGGGCCGCCGCCACCCGCGGGACGCGAAGCACTCTGGCGCGGACCGGGATAGGAAAGATCCCACGTGAAGCGGTTCAGCCCCTGATGCTTGGTGATGTTGACGGGACCGGAGCGCCGGCGCGGCGCATCCTCGTCCTGTTCCTCACGGGCCTGCGATTCGCGCGCGCGCTCATTCGCGGCAGCGGTCGTGAACGTGCGCACAACCTTCCCGCTTGCGTCGAGTATGTCGAGCTTCACTTCGCCCTCGGGCTCCTTCGCGAAGTAGTAGTCGATCATCGCGCCAGGCTGCGGGTACTGCGGCGCAGATGCGCTGTTCCCGCGTGCAGATATCGAAACGGGATTGGCCCTGTAATGCATGCGATACGCGTCACGCGGCTTGAAGAGATGCGCGCTGGATGTGGCGATCGCATCGCTCCACTGATGCAACGGAGTCAGATTGTCCATGATCCAGAACGACCTGCCCTGTGTCGACAACACCAGATCCTTCTGGTGCACGTTGATGTCGGTGATCGGGGTCGCCGGGAGATTGAACTGGAACGGCAACCAGTGGCCTCCGTTGTCGAGCGACACGTACATTCCGAATTCCGTGCCGGCGTAAAGCAGGCCGGCGCGCGACGGATCTTCACGCACCACGCGCGTCGGCTCGTCCTTCGCGATTCCGTTGGTTCCGTCGGTGAGACGCGTCCATGACTTGCCGTAATCATCGGTGCGATAGATATATGGCGCAAAATCACCGAGCAGATAACGATAGACCGCGATGTACGCCGAGCCGGGGCGATGCGGTGAGGGATCGATCGTCTGTACGCGGCCACCAGGCGGCAGATCCTTCGGCGTGACGTTGGTCCACGTCTTTCCATCGTCACGCGTTACGTAGACCGGACCGTCGTTGGAACCGGTCCATATCAGACCCTTCTGCAGCGGAGATTCGCGGATCACGTACAGTGTCGCGTAAACTTCCTCGCCCGTCACGTCGCGCGTGATGGGGCCGCCACTCACTGCATTGAGATAGCGCGGGTCGTGCGCCGTGAGATCCGGACTTATTCGTTCCCACGTCACTCCCTCGTCGCGCGTGCGATGTACGTACTGCGATCCGTAATAGATGACGTGCGAATCGTGCGGCGAAAGCTCCAGTGGCGACACGCGCTGAAAACGATAGATGAGATCGCCCGGCACGCTTCCATACAGCGACTGCGCTCCGACCCAGTATTGCTTTTCCTGACCGGTCCGCAGCGACATCCGGCTGAACTGTCCCTTGCACGACCCGTAAACCGTATCGGGATTTGTGATGTGCGGCATGATGGGTCCGGTCTCGCAACCCGGTCCGCCGCGCCACTCCTCCTCCTGCCCACTGTTGAGCGGCAGACTCGGCACGATCAACGTCGTATTGTCCTGCTGCGCCCCGTACAGTCGATACGGGAACTGGTTGTCGATCGACACCGCGTAAATCTCGGCGGTCGGCTGATTGAACTGCGTGGACCACGTGAGTCCGCCATCGAGCGAGACGTTCGCGCCGCCGTCGTTCGCCTGGATCATCACGTTGCCGTCCCTGGGGCTGATCCACATGTCGTGGTTGTCGCCGTGAGGAACGCGCACGGACTTGAAATTTCTGCCGCCGTCGGTGGACTTGTAGAAATTCTCGGCGCCGCCGTAGACAACATCTGCGTTGGTGGGATCCGCGGCGAGCGTGACGTAATAGAACGGGCGCGTGATGAGCTGAGGGTTTGAGCTGGTGAGTGACCAGTGCTCGCCCGCGTCATCGGAACGATACAGACCGCCGCCCGGCTTCGCCTCGATCAGCGCGTAGACTCGATTCGGATTCGCCGCTGTCACGGCGATGTTGCTCTTGCCGAACAGACCGGACGGAAGACCGCCGGTCATTTTTGTCCAGTGATCTCCGCCATCGGTGCTCTTGTAGAGACCACCCTCGTGGCCGCCGCTCAGAATTGCCCACGGCTTGCGCACGCCCTGCCAAATCGAAGCGTAGATGACCCTGGAATTACCAAGCTGAAACTCCACGTCGGCTGCACCCGTGCTGTCGGAGATGAAGAGCACCTTGTCCCACGTCTTGCCGCCGTCCCTGGTGCGAAAGACGCCGCGCTCCGCGTTGGACGTGAAGGCGTTCCCGATTGCTGCGACGTACACGATATCCGGATTGGATGGATCGATACGCACACCACCGATCTGTCCCGCGTCGCGCAGTCCCGCGAAGCTCCAGGTCGCGCCAGCGTCGGTCGACTTGTACACACCGCGTCCCGTCGAGACGTTGCTGCGTATGTCGTCCGATCCGGTGCCAACGTAGATGACATTCGGATTCGATTGCGAGACGTCTATCGATCCCATCGAGCCGACAGGAATCTTTCCGTCGGAAATGGGAATCCACGTTGCGCCTGCATCAGTGGTCTTCCAGAGGCCGCCGCTCGCGACGCCCATGTAGAAAGTGCGCGGCTCGGAGGCGACGCCCGTTACGGTGGTTACGCGTCCGCCGCGATCCGGTCCAACCATGCGATAGCGCAGATCCGAGTGCGCGTTGTCGAATATCGCGGGTGACTGGGCAACAGCGGTTGTGCCGAGCGCCGCGGCTGCAAGCGCGGCAATAAGGAACGACGTGATACGGGGCATGAGATCTCGCTGACAGGTGGAACATGAACAGTCTGCATACGGCTTGCGTCGGGAAGTATGGAACACAACGCACGCCCTGTCCATGCTGATCGGTCTAGAGAGCTACGATGTCCGTCACAGAAATGTTGTACTGTGTGATCGTCCACGCAGGACTGGCAACCGCCGCGGAGGCGGCAAATCCATCTGGCGCATGCAGCGCGCGGACTGTCGTATGCGGATCAGGCGTCGCCGCTTCCCAGATGCTTGCGCCGCGCACCTTGACACGCGCTTCCGATCGCGTCCACGCTTCAATGAAGCGCAGATCGCGATTGTCATCGGTGAGAATCGTCTCGATTTCTTCGTGCGTGAAAAAACGCTTGAGGATCGTCTCCGCATTCGGCACGGCACGCAGCTGCTCTATGTCCACACCGACCGGAGCCACGCGTGTCACCGCGATCATCGATACGTCGTGCGAGTGCGAGATGGAAAAGTGCAGCGCCGGATCGTTGCGCAGTAGCGGCTTTCCCTTGGGCGCATCGTACAATTCTATCTTTTCCAGTGGCGCATAGAGCAGTGCAGCGAGCACGCGTCGCGTCGCGTCGCGAACCGTTGCGCTGTCTCCGCTGTCGAGTGTGAGAACACGCACCTCATCGTCGCGTAACGGCCGCACAGCATCGTTCACGCAATGACTCCCTCGATCACTCTCGCAATCACTCGAGCTCGATCAGTTCGACGGCGACTCGACCATCGGTAATCATCATGATTGCGACACTGGGAGCGAGGTCGAATCTTCGGGCACCTGCGGCGCCCGGATTGACCGCCACGCGGCCGGCAAGGTCGAGGATCAGTTGTTTGTGCGTATGGCCATATACTATGATATCCGCGTTCGGGTAGGCTCTGAGCAGTTGCTCCGGTTTGGGCCGGCCAAGCTCGTTGCCATGACTCATGTGAAGGCGGAGACTCTCGAACGTTTGTTCGAAAGACACTGGAAGATTCGGATCGCCAACGGGATCGCAATTGCCGGCGACCGCGTGGACCGGGGCGATGGTCCTCAGTTCATGGAGGATGTCGTCACCGCACACATCGCCGGCGTGAAGGATCAGGTCGACCCCGGTGAAGGCCGAATGAACTGCCGGCCTCAGAAGGCCGTGCGTATCGGAGATGAGCCCCAGCCTGATCACGGTCGCACTCTGTGGCGGTACATCGACGAAAGCTAGGCGGAAGTGTACGCCCACGAGAAGGGCTGCCGGCGGGGCAGTCGTCTCATCGAGCCCCGTGCATGTCTAAATTGGGGCATGTCAATGCTGAGACTGGCCCTCGCGCTCGGCGCCCGTTCGCTGCGTCGCCCGACGCTCGCGGTCGATCTCGCGCGGGTGAGTTGGCGCTTCCGGAACCGGCACTGGTACCGCCGGCCGCCATTTCTACCCATCCCGGACCGGGAGTATGTACGCTGGCGTATGGATACAGCGTACGGATCACCAGATTTCCTCCCACCCGCCGACGACGTGGAGCGATACGTCCGGTGGGCGTCACGAGATTGAATGGGTACGGTAACAACGTTGTGATCCCGGCGGGATCATTGTACGTTATCTTCCCGCTCGGACCTCGAAACTCCACCACGAATCGGGAGTTCTGATGTATATCGATCCCGCTGCAGGCAGTCTCGTGCTCCAGGTAGTAATCGCTGGCGTGATCTCGGCGCTGGCCTTCATGCGTCGTGCGCGCAGAGCAACCAAGGCGTTCTTCGTCTCGCTCTTCAACAGGCACCACCGATAGCTTGACGCGACTCGGAGCGTCGTTCCGAGACCCGAGTGGATTTGTTTTCGACCGGAACGGTGTGCTTTACCGGCAGGTCAACCGGGTCTTTGCAGATGAATTCGATGCATGCTCGTCATCCGGCCTGTACGACGAGCTCATGGCCGATCGCCTGCTGGTACCGCATGCATCGGCTGATGTAGCGCTGGCGCTGACGACGGATGCGTACGCCGTGCTCGAGCCGGAGCGCCTCCCATTCATATCGTATCCCTACGAATGGTGCTTCGGGCAGCTGAAGGACGCCGCACTGTTGACGCTCGCCGTCCAGTCGCGCGCGCTCGAGCGGGGCTTCGTTCTGCGAGACGCCAGTGCATACAACGTCCAGTTCGTCGATGGGCGGCCGGTGTTCATGGACACGCTGTCGTTCGAGCGTTATCGCGACGGGGAACCGTGGATCGCATACAAGCAATTCTGCCAGCACTTTCTGGTGCCGCTCATGCTCATGGCGCGCCGCGACATTCGCTTCGGCCTGCTCTTGCGCGAATATCTCGATGGGATCCCGCTCGATTTCGGGAGCGAGATGCTGCCGAGGAGAAGTTGGGCGGACATACGGGCGTTGCTGCACATCCACATGCACGCCCGCGCGCAGCGAAAGTATTCGGAAACGAAAGTCTCGTCGGCTGTCGGCACGCGCCGGATGACAAAGCAGGCACTCGTCGCGCTCAGCGAAAACCTGAGCGAGGCGATCGAGCGGCTCACCTGGCAGCCGGATGGCACGCAGTGGGCGAACTATGTCCAGGACACGAACTACAGTGACGCAGCGGTCGCGAGCAAGCAGGACACCATCCGTCGCTACCTTCGCGAATCGAATCCTGCGATAGTTTGGGACATCGGCGCCAACACCGGAGTATACTCGCGCATC